>CAZEWY010000025.1:0-27395 GCA_964515945.1 uncultured Cellvibrionaceae bacterium | reverse complement strand
GTTGCATTTGTTCGACGTAGAACCACTATGCCTGCACAAATGCGCCTAACATCTGGCCATTTAGCGTCGCGCTGATAATGGCATTTAGTTCCATACAGTACACTAGGATACAAAGCCCGCCGCGGAGTCACAAGCCGGAATTTGTGCGGCGACAACAGGTCCCAGAGTGGAGCTGAAGGTGTGGGGACGGTAATGAGGGCCGACGGCGTGAATCGGCGATGACAGGCAGGGCTTGCGCGCCCGTCACGTATATCTACCGGCTGCGAGACGTCGGTCGACAGGGCCTGCCGTGGGCCGATATATCGTTTGGTGATTTAATTTGACGGGCACTATGTATAAACTGCAGACTGCGCCGTCTAATAATAAGTTTGTGAGTTCGTGGCCAAGCCGGGGCAAACGCATCGTTGAATGCCGCAAATGCAGCACCTTTTAAAGTCTGTACACATAGAAAACCTCATTTGCAGCCCGCCGTTACTGGTTGAAGTTGTGATTATCAAAATGATCGGAATGACGAGGTGACCGGAACTGAACGTGATCGGAATCGAAGCGTGAGCACCGCCAATATCAGACAGCACCCTCTCTATTCGTCCCTGACCCTCCAGAGTCAGCGTTTAGGTGCGCGCCTGCGCCAGGTACCCGTTCAGCGATGGCGGTGGCTGTGTCTGCTCGTGGTCGCCATCTGGATTGTGCATAGTCTGGCCAATGGTTTTTGGTTGCTGTTGCCGGCGCCGGAACTTGAGTCACCGCCACTGACCGCGCCGCGGGCTGTCGCCGACACAGCGACGGCATCGGGCAATATCGACCTTGCGGCGTTGCAGGAGTTGTCGCTGTTTGGCGAGGGGGGGGCTGCTGAGCCAATTCCGAAGCCGGAAGAGCAGACCATGCTGCCGGGGATTGAACAGGAGGCAGTGGACACCAGCCTCAACCTGCAATTGCAGGGTGTTATCGCCAGCAGCGATCCGGACATGGCGTCCGCCATTATTGCCGAAGGTAACAATCAGGCACTCTATAAAGTGGGCGATACCCTGCCTCAGGGTAACAATGTGCGCCTGGTGAAGGTGTTGGATCAGCGCGTTATCCTGGACAACAATGGCCGCTATGAGTCACTGTGGCTCTATTCCAAGGAAGACGCCCGCTTGCGCGCCAATGCCTCCCCCGATACCGACTATACCGGGGAGCCGGAGGGGCCTGGTTACATTACACCCGACGCGGGCGATACGGCCATTGACTATCCACCGGATCCCGTGGGACGCCCCTACGCTGGCGGCAGCGAGGAACCGGCCCCTGAGCCCGAGGTCCACACCCTGCCCCCGTCGGCGACCGAGATCAAGTCGATCAGCGAGGTGGTGCGTTTCACTGCCGCCCGGGGTAGCGATGGTATGACCGGTTATCGGCTGCAACCCGGCCGCAACCGTGAGCTTTTTGACCAGGCCGGGCTGAAGCCGGGCGACGTAGTCACCGCGGTGAACGGCATCAGCCTGGACGATCCGCAGCAGATTCGCGCGGTGTATCAGGAATTGCAGACAGCGACCCAGGCCGAGTTGAGCATCCTGCGCGATGGTGAGCCTGTATCAATATATATAAGTTTGGATTCGGCGAGGTAGATGAGTGCTTAAGCGAATAATGGCCCTATCACTGGTGGCAAGCCTTTCACTGGGATGGGTGGCCGCGAGTCATGCCCAGGAACAAACCTGGACGGTGAATTTCAAGGATACGGACATTCAGGAAGTCATCAAATTTGTCGCCGATGTTACGGGGAAGACCATGGTTGTCGATCCCCGCGTCAAGGGCAGGGTCAAGGTCATCTCCAGCGAGCGCATGAACCGTGAAGAGCTTTACAGCTTCTTCCGCGCCATACTCGAGGTGCATGATTTCACTCTGGTCGAGGTCGGCGACGTGGTGCGTATTATCCCCCTCAAGGATGCGCGCTCCTCACCGCTGCCGGTGGGTGACGCCGGTGAAGTTTCCGAAGGTTTTGTCACTGAAGTGATTCAGTTGTCGAATATTGCCGCCGCCAAGGTACTGCCGGTGCTGCGCCCCCTGGTGCCACAGCATTCCCATCTGGCGGCCTACGATCCGAGCAATGCCATCATTATTTCGGACACTGCCGCCAATATCGCGCGCTTGCGCGAACTGATCGAACGCATCGATACGGCCGCCATTCCCGAAACGGAAATCGTCGAGCTGGAATACGCCACGGCGCAGGATGTCGTCACCACCCTCACCGCGCTGGACAAGTCCCAAAACCAGCGAGGAGATCCGAACGCCCAATCGCTGATTGCCGACAAGCGCAACAACTCCATTCTGATCAGCGGCGACGAGCTGATGCGCGCCCGCTATCGCAATTTGATCAAGCGCATGGACAGGCCACGCGCCCAGACGGGTAATGTCCGGGTTATCTATCTGGAGTACGCTCAGGCCACCGAGGTGGCGGAAACCCTCACCAAGGTTGTGCAGAATATTGCCAAGCTCGAACCGGGCGACCAGAAAGCCAACGTCAGTGCCACGGTTGAGGCGGACGAAGCCACCAATGCGCTGCTGATCACCGCCAGCGGGGATACCCTGGACTCGCTGCTGTCGGTGGTGAATCGGCTGGACATACGCCGCGCCCAGGTACTGGTTGAAGCCATTATCGTGGAAATGACCGACCGCTCTGGCCGCGATCTGGGTGTCGACTGGATGTTCCGCAATTCCGAAAAAGGCGTTCTCGGCAGTTCCGTTGCCAGTGGCCAGGCCCTGGGCAGCGTTGCTACGGGCATTTTCAGCGATGGTGAGGATGCCTTGCAGAACCTGGCGCTGGCTCTGGGTGGCATTACCGGGCAGGCCCTGGGTATCGCCGGCACCGGCGGTGGCGAGGATTTCCTGGCACTGCTCACCGCGCTGGAAAATGATTCCAAGGCCAACATACTGTCGACACCGTCGATTCTGACCATGGATAACCACGAAGCCTCCATGTCCGTCGGCCAGAATGTGCCTTTTGTTACCGGTAGTTATTCCAGTGTGGCCGGCGGCGGCTCGGGCACCAATCCCTTCCAGACCATTCAGCGCGAAGACGTCGGCATTTCGCTCACGGTGACGCCTCACGTCAATGCCGGCGACAGTATTCTGCTTGACCTGGCCCAGGAGGTTTCCAGTATCGACCAGAGCGGTACCGGCGGCGCCTCTGACATCATCACCAATCAGCGCAAGTTCGAGACTCAACTGCTCGCCGCCGACGGTGAAATCGTGGTGCTGGGAGGACTGATCGAGGAGGATGTCCAGCAGGGTGAGCAGCGGGTGCCACTGCTTGGCAGCATTCCACTGGTGGGGCAATTATTCCGCTCCAACTCTTCCGATTTGACCAAGCGTAATCTGATGGTTTTTATCCGCGCCACCATTATCCGCGATGATGAGACCTTGATGGGGGCAACCGGCGAGAAGTACCGTTTCATTCGCAAACAGCAACTGGAGCAGCGGGAAAGCGGTGTCTTCCGTCTGCCCGATTCATCGCTGCCGGTATTGCCGCCTCTAAACTCGAAGGATATTGACCTGCCTGCGGATTTCACTGGTTCTGACACACAAAGCAATCCAGAAGCAGACGCCTCAGGCAGCCAGGAGATAGAGCAAGAGGAGGATCAAGAGTGAATCCCCTGGCCGTAACCCACACCCGCTTGCCCTTCGCCTTTGCCTCCGCGCAGGGCGTGCTGGTGGATGAGGGGCGGGTATTTCACAAGCCGGGGGTGAAGCTGCAGACCCTGCTGGAACTGCGCCGGCATCTGGGTCGTTCCTTTGAATTCGAAGAGCTTGAGGAAAAGGTCTTCCGGGCGCGCCTGACGCAGCTCTACCAAAGCCACGACGGCGAAGCGCAGCAGGCGGTGGAAGAGATGGGCGCGGAATTCGATCTCACGGCCCTGGCGGAGGATATTCCCGAAAACAGCGATCTGCTGTCCGGCGAAGGCGATGCACCTGTCATTCGCCTGATCAACGCCATACTGTCCCAGGCCGTTCAGGAGAAGGCGTCGGATGTCCACGTGGAACCCTATGAAGACCGTGTCTCCGTGCGTTTCCGGGTGGACGGCGTGCTCAATGAAGTGCTGTCGCCAAAACCGGTACTCGCGCCAGTGCTGGTATCGCGCCTGAAGGTGATGGCGCGGCTGGATATCGCCGAAAAGCGGGTGCCCCAGGATGGGCGCATCACCGTCAAGCTCGCCGGCCACGCCGTGGATATCCGCGTGTCCACCATCCCCTCGGCCCATGGCGAACGCATCGTGCTGCGTTTGCTGGATCAGGCGGCTGGGCAACTGGGCCTGCCGCAACTGCGCATGCCGCCGGAGATACAGGAAAACTTCGAGAACGCGCTGCGCAAGCCTCACGGCATCATCCTGGTCACCGGCCCCACGGGTTCCGGTAAAACCACCAGCCTGTACGCGGGTTTGAGCTTCCTCAATACCCGCGCGCGCAACATCCTCACCATTGAGGACCCCATTGAATACCTGCTGCCCGGCATAGGCCAGACCCAGGTGAACACCAAGGTGGACATGACCTTCGCCCGCGGTCTGCGCGCCATACTGCGACAGGATCCCGACATTGTCATGATCGGTGAGATCCGCGACCGCGAAACCGCTGCCATCGCCGTGCAGGCCAGTCTGACCGGGCACCTGGTGCTGTCCACCCTGCACACCAATACCGCGATAGGCGCCGTGACGCGGCTTGAAGACATGGGCATAGAACCTTTTCTATTGTCCTCCAGTCTCGAAGGCCTGATGGCGCAGCGGCTGGTGCGCGTGCTCTGTGTCAATTGCAAGGAACCCCACCCCGCATCGGAATCCGAGAGCCGGCGCCTGGGTATTCCCGCGGGCAGCGAGGTGCATCGCGCGGTGGGCTGCGACACCTGCCACCACACCGGTTATCGCGGCCGTACTGGCATCTATGAATTGATTCCGGTGGACGATGCGCTTCGACAATTGATTCACGAGGGCGCGGGCGAACAGCAGATGCTGGCTCACGCCCGCACCTTCAGTCGCGCCATAGATGCCGACGGGCGCGACAAGGTCCTCCAGGGCATCACCAGTGTGGAAGAGGTCTTGCGGGTAACCGCAACCACTACCTGATTATGGCGGCATTCAATTATCAGGCGCTGGACGCCAAGGGCAAAACCGTCAAGGGCGTTTTGGAGGGGGACTCGGAGCGCCATGTCCGTGGAATTCTGCGGTCTCGTCAGCTCAAGCCCCTGAGTGTTACCAGCACCCGCAAGCGCAACCAGGAAGACGGTGGCGGCTTCAAACTCAGTTTCGGCCAGCCGCGTTTGAATTACCGCGACGTGGCCCTGGTGACACGGCAATTGGCTTCGCTGGTGCAGTCGGGTTTGCCACTGGATGAAGTGCTGCGGGCGACGGCGACTCAGAGTCGCAAGCCAACAATAAAAACCCTGATGTTGCAGGTACGTTCACGGGTCCTGGAGGGCCTGTCCCTGGCCCAGGCCATGGCCGAGGCGCCCAAGGCTTTTGATAATCTGTACCGGGCCATGGTGCGGGCCGGCGAGAGTGCCGGTTTCCTGGGGCCGGTGCTGGAACAACTGGCGGACTACACCGAGCGCAGCCAGCAGACTCGCCAGAAGATGCAGATGGCCATGATGTACCCGGTCATTCTTCTGGGGGTCAGCGTCACGGTTATCATGCTGCTCATGGCGTTTGTGGTACCGAAACTGGTTGGGCTCTTCGAACATAATAAGGAATCTCTGCCGTTCCTGACCCAGGCACTGATTGCCACCAGTGATTTCGTTGTCAACTACGGCATTTTTGTCATCATCGGCGTCATCGGCGCGGTTTTTCTGTTTCGGCGGCTGTTGCAGGCGCCGGAGCGACGCCTGCGCTGGCACCGCTTCCTGCTGCGGGTTCCGCTGTTGGGTGATCTGATCCTGCAGGCCGAAACCGCTCGCTACGCCAGCACTCTCGGTTTGCTGGTGGAAAGCGGAGTGCCCCTGCTGGAGGCGCTGCGCATTGCCGGTCAGGTGCTTACCAACCGGGTGTTGCAGGATGCGAGCCTGGCGGTGGCGGTCGCGGTCAAGGAAGGCACCAGCCTGCATCGCGCGCTGGACAATGCCAATATATTTCCGCCGCTGCTGGTGCAAATGGCGGCCAGCGGCGAAGCCAATGGCAAGCTGTCGGATCAGCTGCTGCATGCCGCCAGAAACCAGGAGCGCGAACTGGAATTCCGCGTGGGCACGGCCATGGGCTTGATGGAACCGCTGATGGTGCTGTTCATGGGCGGAATGGTAACGGTCATCGTCATGGCGATACTGATGCCGATCTTCGAATTAAATGACATGGTGGGTTAATCCACCGCGGAGGAGAAAGGGCTAATGACACTTCAAAAACAACTGTGTGGCCAAAAACAACTACAGGGCCAAAAACAACAACAGGGCTTCAGCCTGATCGAAATCATGGTGGTGATCGTGATCATGGGGCTCTTGCTGAGCTACGTGGCACCCAAGGTGTTTCAGAATGTGGAGAAGGCGCAGTTGCAGAAGGTGCAGGCGGACTTTTCATCCATTAAAACCGCCCTGGCCAACTACCGTCTCGACAATTTCGTCTATCCCACCAGTGAACAGGGTCTGGAAGCGCTGGTCACCAAGCCGCAGATCGCTCCGGAACCGCGCGGCTGGCGTTCCGAGGGTTACCTGGACAAGATACCCATGGACCCCTGGCAGCGGGAATACCTCTATCTGAGCCCCGGTGAAAACGGCAAACCCTTTGAGATTTATACCCTGGGCGCCGACGGCGTACGCGGGGGCACGGGGCAGGACGCGGATATTTCCAACTGGGACGATCCCAACCAGCCGCAACAAGAGTAACCGGTGCCTGTTGTTCCAATGCCTGCTGATCTGACGCCGGTTACTTTGAAAACCCGTGTTCAGGCATCCATGGCCCGTCCCCGCACACTGTTGAGCAAGGGCGCGGGCTTTTCGCTGATCGAGATCATGGTAGTGATCTTTGTCATTGGCATCAGCGTGGGCATGGTATCCCTGGTGGTGAGCCGCGGGGGGCCGGATACGGAGCTGCGCGAAATTGCCAAGCGCTTTGCCACAGTGGGCGAATTCGCCTCCGAGCTGGCCATTCTCAATGGCGACCCGGTCGGCCTCCTGCTGGAACCGCCGGCGTGGCAGGAAGAGGTTGACGAGGATCTTGAGAAATCCTGGCGCTACCGCTGGCAGCAGGTTACCCAGGCGGGCTGGCAGGACATCCCTGATCTGGAGGCGGTGGAATTGCCATCCAGTGTGCAACTCGATGTCACGGTCGAAGGCCAGATGTGGGAATGGGAGAATGCGCCGGACATCAAGCTGCCCGTGGCGGTCTTCTATCCCAGTGGTGAAGTGACGACTTTTACTATCGAATTCCGCGACAGACGCATGCCCGATTTCACGCAGCATGTGGAGGTCAATGCCTGGGGCGAAATGGTCTGGCGGGAGCGGCCTGGCGCCGACGAGGACAGCGACGATGATTTTTAGGCGCAGGCACAGACAAGCCGGATTCACCCTGGTGGAGGTAATGGTCGCCATGATGATCGTCGCCCTGGCCCTGCCGGCGTTGCTCGGCCAGACCGCCAGCCTGTCCCGGCATACCTATGCTGCCCGCGCCAAGACCCAGGCCTTTTGGGTGGCACAGAACAAGCTGGCCGAAGTCAGCATCGAGCGCCGGCTGACCGGCGACATGCCCCCCCGCAAGGAGACGGATACGGTAGAGCTGGGGAGAAATACCTGGACCTGGACGCTGATCACCGAAGAGATGCCCCTCATGGAAAATATGTATCGCGTCGAAGTTGAAGTGGGCATCAGCGAACAGGAGGGCACGCTGGCGTGGCTGTCGGGGTTCGTTCGCGGTGAGTAAGAGGATGGACAGAATGGGCACCCGGGCGACCCGGATTCGCGGCTTTACGCTGCTCGAAGTCATGGTCGCCATAGGCGTCATGGCACTGGTCGCGGCGGGAGCCTATCTATCGATCAACGCCGCCGCCACATCCAGCGAGGTGACTCGGGAGACGCTGCGGCGCTTCGAACGCATCGACCGCACCTGGGTGTTGATGGAGGGGGATTTGCGCAACGCGGTGGCGCGAATTACAAAATTATATTATGGCCGGCCGATCCCGGCCATGCGGGTGGATTTCAACAGCGAATACCGTCTGGAACTGCTGCGCGGAGGGTGGGCCAACCCACTGCTGTTACCGCGCAGCGAGTTGGCGCGAATCGGCTACCGTCTCGAGGACGGACTGCTCTGGCGCGATACCTGGTACGACCCGTCGCAGGTGGAGCCGGAACAGGCGACCCAGCAGAAACTGATCGATGGTGTCGAGGAAATGACGGTACGCCTGTTGCCCCAGCAAGCCCAGTCCGTGGACAGCGGACCCTGGCTTGATGAATGGCCGGGCAATCAGCCTCCCATGGCGCTTCCGGTCGCGGTGGAAGTCACCCTCACTTTTGATGATCTGGGGGACGTGACGCGCCTGTTCGAAGTTCTGCCCGGTGGCGCGGGGGTGCCGGGTGCATAAGCAGCGCGGCATGGTACTGATACTGGCAATGCTGATAGTGGTGCTGGTCATCTCCATCACCGTCGGTTTGAGCTGGCGTTACAACCTGAGCCTGACGCGCAGCGAGAATCGCTGGCACGGCCTTCAGGCTCGCGCCTATCTGGAAGGCGCTGAACTATTTGCCGCATGGGGTTTACAGGAAGATGCGCGAATGGACCAGGAAAACGGGCGTTTGGTGGACAGCCTGGACGAGCTTTGGGCGGAGCCATTGGAGAGCCTTACAGACGAAGGTTGGGTTCGCGGCCACCTGGAAGACGCCCAAGGGCGCTTCAATATCAATTCGTTGATACAGAAATCGGCTGCCATGCAGGGTGCCAATCCGCCGTCGAACCTGCCACTGACACAGCGATTCACCGCCAGCCAAAAGCGATTCATACGGCTGTTGCAGACATTCGAATTTGAAGACGGTCCAATCGACCTGGCGCGAGCGGTGGAAATTACCGAGGCGGTCATTGATTGGATAGACGTGGATCAAACCGTGACCGGTTTCGGGGGAGCGGAAACGCCTTATTACCAACAACTGGATCCGCCCACGACGCCGCCGAACTGGCCCATGGTCAGCGTCAGCGAGCTGATCCATATCAAGGGCATGACAGCGGAGCTCTATCGGGCACTCTTGCCATATGTGATTGCCCTGCCGGAAAATGTCAAACTGAATATCAACACCATGCCGCTCGCCCTGATGCGCACACTGTCGGGAAGCAATAATATGCAGCCTTTATCGGAAACCGATGCACAGTTGCTGACGGATGAACGCAGTGGCATGGGAGAGGATGTGGTGGTGGCGCCAAATGATGAAAATCCAATGGCGCCAGCGACCGGCGGTTTTGAAACGGTCGATGCGCTCAAGTCATCACCGATCCTGACAACGCTGCTCAGTGCCGCAGGCGGTCTGGATACCGATGGACTGGTCGTTGACAGCCACTATTTTCTGTTGTTCAGCGAAGCCCGGGTGGGCGACACGGTGAGCGACGGTAAGAGTATGCTCAAACAGGAAAATGGCAAGGTGGCGGTAATACGCCGCACCGACGCGCATTTTTAATTGAAAAGACGGAAGCCGTGAACGCTAACAGACGAAACCCGACAACCGCTGGCCGCTACCCCAGAAGGTGCTGCCCCAAGCGCAAACCTAGCCGAGGAAGCCTGTGTCCGACATTATAGTAGTACGTCAACTGGCGGATGATCTCTGGCAGTGGCGTCATGCCGACAGCCGCGCGGGTTGGCGGGACGACGAAATCCATACCGGCGACATCGAAGCCCTGAGCGAGGTACTGCCCCGGGGAAGCACGCCGACCTGGTATCTGCTGGGCGGAGAGAAGGTGGTTGCCCAGAAAATTACCGCCGAAGCGAAAGAGCGTCGTCACCTCGCAAAGCTGGTTCCCTATCAGTTGGAAGAGCAGGCGATAGATCCGGTGGACGACCTCCATTTCAGCCTGGGGCCGGTGCGCGAGGGCAAGTTGGCGGTGGCCTACACGGCATTGACTTTGTTGCAGGAGTCGGTGAGTCAATTGGAAGCGGCGGGATGCGACGTGCAACGCTGCACCGCGGATTTCCTGATGATGGAGCGCGCTCCGGACAGTTGGACCCTGTGCCTCGACGGTGGGCGTCTATTGGTGCATTCCGACGAGGGACTGGGACTGGCGGTTGAGCTGTCTCTGGCCTCCGCCGTGCTGCCGGCCCTTGTCGAGCGACAGCAAATACCGGCGCAGCTTGAACTCTGCGCCGAGGACCCCCAGGGACTGGACCGCTTACAGGCACTGCTGCCGGATGCCCTGATCAACGACGAAAATATTCAGTTGCTGCGCCGGGAAGGCGACTTCTGGTCTCTCATTGATTTTTCTGCCCTGCCTGAACTGGATTTTCGCACAGGTGCCCTCGGCAGACGCCTGCCGCTGCTACGCTGGTGGCAGGAGTGGCAGATACCCATAGTCGCCACGGCGGCCGCCTTCGTGCTGGCCATCGGTGTGACCGCGGGGCAATACTGGCAAGCCCAGGCGAAGCAGAACGAAATTCTCGCGCAGATGCGCGACCTGTATCGCCAGGTGGTACCCAACGCCGGCGATGATATCCGGGATCCGGAACGTCGTCTGGAATCCCTGGTGGCCGACCTCGGCGGCCCCCAGGCCTCGAGCAATCTCATGCACCTGTTGAACCAGGTTGCCCCCTCCATCGGCACCACCGAAGGGCTGTCCGTCAGCAGTTTCCGCTACAGCCAGGATAACCGGGAGCTACAGCTTAACCTGGAAGCCGAGGATTTCTCCCTGCTGGAGGACTTGCGGTCGGACATCACCCAGCGCGGACTCACGGCGGAATTGCTGCGGGTCAGCGCCCAGGGAGATATCCACCAGGCCCGCATGCGCGTGGTGGAGGGCAACCCATGAATGCATTCAAAGCCTGGCTGGCACAAGCCTCATCCCGGGAACAGCTGACGCTCGGGCTGGGCGCCATTGCGCTGGTGATATATCTGCTGGTGGTGATGGTCCTCGATCCGCTGCGGCAGAATCTCGACCAGCAACTCAATCGCAATCAGGCCTCCCAGGAAGCCCTGCAACGCATGCGCGATATGGCGGCGCTCTGGCTCAACCGGGAGGAGGAGGGCGGCCAGTCCCGCAGCGCCAGTATTGTGGAGCTGGTGGACCGCAGCATGAGACAGCACAATATCCGCATGTCGGGCATGCAACCCAGTGGTTCCTCCGACGTGCGCCTGCGCATGGACCAGGTCAGCTTTGACAGTCTGCTGGCCTGGCTCTACGACATGGAGATTACGGAAGGCGTGCAGATCCGTGATCTCTCCGTTGCCGCCGGCGCCGATCCCGGTACCGTGGTGGTCAACGTGCGGCTCCACAAGGAATAATCATGGGTTCTAGATTTGTAAAACTGCTGGTGGTGCTGGCTCTGGTGGCCTACCTCATATTTCTGATAGTCGCGCGCACGCCGGCGACCTGGGGTGCCTGGGCTCTGCACCGCGCGGTGCCCGATGTCTGGCTGGCGGGAGTCAATGGCACCCTCTGGGAGGGCAACGCCAGCAGTGGCGCTGCCATGGTCGGCGACCAGGCCCTGCCACTGGAAAATCTGCGCTGGCAACTCAAACCCTGGTCTCTGCTGAGCTTGAGACTCTGTGCCGACGTTCAAGCCGACATACTTGGACAACCAGCCTCAGGCATCTTTTGTGGCGCCCCTGGCGACCGACTGATCGCGCGTCAGGTGCAATTAAATGCCCCCATGGCCGTGGTGGCCGAGGCATTGAATGTTCCACTTTCCGGACAAGTATCCCTGCAACTTCAGGTACTGAAGGCCAAGGGCCAGCGTATCGAGGAACTGGAAGGCAACCTCAGCTGGCGCGATGCCCGCTGGCACAATGGTGAGAGCTGGGTGGCAGTGGGTGCGTTCGCCGCCAAATTGTCGCCCAACGAGCAGGGCGGCGTTGCAGCGCAGATATTTGATCTCGATGGACCTTTTACCGTGGATCTGACCGCGAATCTGGCGCTTGATCAGGAACCCCAGGTTCAGGGTACAGTGGCGGCCGCCCCCGAGGCACCGGAGCAGATCGCGTCGGCGTTGCAGTTCGTCGGTGTCCCGCAGGAGGACGGCAGTTTTCGTGTAGCCTGGCCACCGGGCACCTGATGGTGCCTCGCAAGCCCTGCCAAGAATCCACGTATCTGGGATGTCGGGGGAGATATGAATCCGGCATTCACGCCTTCGGAGTGTGTGGGACAGCAGAGAGTTTTTCATAAATAGTCACGACAATCGACAGCATTTTCTACTGCTTCATCGTAATCCGCACTTTCTTCAAATTCCTTTCAAACTTCTTTCCCTGCGCCTGCACATAGCCGGCGTTGCGGCTGTTGACGCGCACCAAACAGCACAAGCCGCTGGCACCAAACTTGCGTAACGGAAAGCTCAATGCCAAGTGTGGCTTCGACCGCGGCAGTGCAGCCCCTCCTGGCACTATCTCTTGCATTCTCAACACCTGACATGGAACTGGAGAGTCAACTAGTGAAACCTTTACACAACCTCGGCCGCTGGATTTTTATCAGTCTGTGCTTGTCCGCCGGAGCATCCGTCGCGCAAACCAGCTCAACGCCAACAGATGGCGACGCCATTCACCCGGAACAACAAATGGAAAACCTGAAACAGGCGGCGCTGGATCTCAATCGCGATCTGCTGATCCTCGAAGAAGAGATGTTATTCCCCGCCAACACACAGGTAGTGGTTTTCGTTTCCCTCGACGTCGGCGATTATTTTCGCCTGGATGCCGTCAAACTCAAAATTGACGACGACCTGGTCGCCAGCCATTTATATACCGACCGCCAAAATGATGCCTTGAGCCGTGGAGGCATTCAGCGACTCTACATTGGCAATCTGAAAACAGGTGCCCACGAGCTGACGGCTTTTTTCACCGGTGTGGGACCTGAAGAACGCGACTACCAGCGTGCTGCATCCATGACCCTGACCAAGAGCCAGGGGCCGCAAATGCTCGAGCTTCGCATCCGTGATTCCACCGCCACCATGCAGCCGGAGTTTGATTTTAAAGAATGGCAGTTGTGAGATTTACAATCGGTCTGATTTTCTTGTTCGCCACCAGCTCCTCTTTTCCGGCTCCACCGGAAAAGCCGCTCGCGGTTTTGGCGGACCTGCGCTATGGCACCGCCCTTTACGAGTTCTATCAAGGGGACTATCGCGGTGCTCTGCTCGAATTGATGATCGCGGAAGAACGCGGCGGCATCAAAGGCCATGGCGAACGGCCGCAAATCATGAAAGGCAGTTTCAGCCTTGCCTATGGCATGGAGCAGCGCGCCAGCAAAATCTTCAATGAGCTACTCAATAGCAGCACCCGGTCCGACATTCGCCCCGACATCCGCGACACGGCCTGGTTTTACCTGGCAAAGATCCGCTATTTGAATGGTGACTGGCCAGCGGTTGAACAGGCGCTGGCAAAAATAAGTGCCGATCCGCCAACCGATATTGCCGGTGGCGTGGCCTCTTTGCGCGTCAATCTCGCCATACAACAGAACAATCTGGATCTCGCCACTCATCTACTCATGAAAGCCCAACCAGAGGCATCCTGGTTGCCCTATGGTTACTACAACCTCGGCGCGGCGAAAAGTCGCGCGGGAAATTTCACCGCCGCCGTTGACGACTACATTCACGCCGCCACCGTATCCGAAACCACCGACCATCTCACCCTGTTTGATCGCGCCATGACATCGGCCGGATACAGCCATCTCCTCAGGGGTGACTACATCCAGGCCCAGGCCAATCTCTCCCGAGTGCACTTGACCAGCCCGCTTTCCAATCGCGCCCTGCTCGGATACGGCTGGGCCGCGGCGCGGCAGAACGAATTTGCCGAGGCACTGTCGCCCTGGCAGCATCTGGCGGATCAACCTCTGGCCGACGAATACGTTCAGGAGGCTCTGGTTGCCATACCCTTTGCCTATGAACAGTTGGGCAACAAGGGACTGGCGCTCGAGCATTTTCAGCAAGCGGAAATTCGCTTTGCCGCAGAACTTCAACGTCTCGAAAAGTTTATTGATGAACTGGACGCGGATCGAGTCCTGAATGTTCTCAGTCTTCCCGCCACAACCGCATTTGACCGGTTCGATTACATGACGTCGGACGCCAGGAATGCCGGTGGCACGGCGCCACGAATGGCCTATCTCGCCACGCTTTTTGCCCGCGATGATTTCCAGGTGCAACTCCAGAACCTGCGCGATCTCACGGCCATGCGCGCAAACCTCCGCCGGTGGCACAACAAATTGGCGCTCTACAATGAGATGCTGGATGAGCGGGAAAGGGCGCATCACCTGCACGTGAATGAACTTGCGCGGCTCGATCTGGACCGTCAATTTGCACATCTGCAAACCAAGCGTGACCAACTGGCGGGGAAAATTGAGCAAATCGCCGGACAAAAGCAGTATTTAGCACTCGCCTCTGCATCCGAGTCGGCACTGCTCAACCGCCTGACGACTCTTGAGGCGAGCATTGCCACGCTCGCTGATGCGGGACAAAACACCGACGCGTCGCGGGATGCGCAACGTCGCTACCAAGGCTTGTTACTGTGGCGGGCGAGCGAAAAATTTGATGATCGTCTACACCGTCTGCGCGGGCAACTCGCCGAATTGGACGGGGTACTGACCGACCTCGATGCCAGCCGGAGGCGTGTAGGAGAACTCGCCGCCGACGGCAGCATTGAATCTTTCCGCACACGCATTACCGCCGCCAAACGCCGTCTGGAGCAACAGCTGCCCGCGATCGACATGGCCACGGCAAGGGCGCGTAACCAGGTACGCGGGCAGGTCCTGCGGGTGTTGCAAGAGCAGCAGCAGCGGCTCAATTATTACCTGACCCAGTCGCGTCTCTCCGTGGCGCGTCTATACGACAGTGCGCGGGTGGAGCAGCCATGATGTACCCGAGTCTGCTCTCGCACCTGCGCGCAAGCGTCACATTGAGCCTGACTCTTGCCCCGATCCTGGCCCTGTCTCTGGTGTTGTCAGCCTGCGCCAGCGACCAGATAGCGCCGACTCCGACTCTGTCCGACCTTCCACCTGTCACGATTCCGGTGGAGCCGACGCCGGTGCCCCGGGTATCACTGGATCAAATTGAAGATGGCTACCGAGCCGCGCTTGAGGTGGCCACGGACCCCCAGCTTCGGCAGCAGATACTGGCACGACTGGCCGATATGGAGATGGCCCGTAGCGAGGACCGGCAGTTCACAAACCCGGATCAAAAGCGCTTTTTTGACGAAGCCATATCCCTCTACCAGCAATTGATTGCCAGCCGGGAGGCCATGGCCCTCCCAAGTTCGAAGGGTGCCGGGGAGGAGGTTCCGATGGCTGGCAATGACCGGCTTCTGTATCAGCTGTCCAAGGCCTACGCCCTGGATGGGCGCCTGGAAGAATCCAATCGGGCGCTGGAAAAGCTGGCAAGGGAATATCCCCATTCCGAGTATAAGGCGGAGGCTGATTTTCGGCGTGCGGAACAGGCCTTCAGTGCCGGCGACTACAAGCGCGCGGAACAACTTTACGACCGGGTGATGAGAGTGGGGCAGACACCCTTCTACAGCAACTCCATCTATATGCACGGTTGGTCGCTGTTCAAACAGCGGCGCTACCGTCCGGCACTGGATTCCTTTGCCCTGGTATTGGATGACCTTATGGTGGCGGGCATTCCCCTTGAGCAGCTTGCCGAAAGTCGCCAAAACCTGGTTGCCGATACCCTGAGAGTCATGAGTCTCTCGCTGTCTTATCTGGATGGAGTCGACACCATTGCGGAATTGTACGATGGCGCGCAGTACCGGGAATTCCAGTATCTGATTTACCGGGAGTTGGGTGATCTTTATCGCGAGAAAAAACGTTTCCGGGACAGTGCCGATACCTATCTGCGCTATACCGAACTGTTTCCCCAAAGCGACTATGCGCCCGAATTGAGTGTGCACGCTATCGATGTATTTGAGGAGGGTAACTTCCCGAGTCTGGTGCTGCCGGCCAAGGAGAAGTACGTGCGCGAGTACGGCATCAACAGCCGCTACTGGGCCTTGCGCGGCATCATTCGTCAGGAACCGCTGCTGCCCCATCTGCACCAATACCTCAATGAACTCGCTCGTTACTATCATGCAGAAGCGCAAAAACAACAGACTGCCGGTATCACTTCAAACGAGGCCCGGCAGGATTTTCTGCGGGCGGCGGATTACTACCGGCAGTTCATCAATGTTTTTCCGATGGACGAGTCTCTCCCGTCGATGACCTTTCTGATGGCTGAAGCCTATTATGAAGGTGGCGCCCTGGTGGAGGCGCTGATGGCCTATGAACAGGTTGCGACGGAATTTCAGGATCCTGAACACGGGGCGGAAGCCGGCTATTCCGCAATCCTTACCTTGCAGCGGCTGGTGGATGCCAGCGTAGCGAGCGCCGATGAACGGGTTAAATGGCAGGATCACAAAATCCAGAGCGCCCTGGAGTTTGCGACACTCTATGCCAGTGACTCGCGGGCACCGGCGGTTCTGGCGCAGGCTGCGGAAGAACTGTATGCGCTGGGCGATCCCCAACAGGCACTTGCCGTCGCCACCCAGGTGACGGAGTGGCAGCCCCTGCCCGAGAAAAAATTATTAAGAACGGCCTGGCTGGTCCGCGCCCACAGTTTGTTTGACCTCGAACTCCATACAGCCGCTGAACAAGCCTACTGGCAAACCTTGAAACTGGTACCCGCGAACAACCCAGACCGCCCAGCCATTGTCGAGCGCATTGCCGCCACTCTTTACCGACAGGCCGAGCAACAAATTGCCGCTGGTGATACACCAGGAGCCATTGACAAACTGTTGCAGATCCGGGAAGTGGCACCCAATAGCGAGATAGCCAGAAAAGGCCAGTACGATGCCGCCAATCATTTGATGGATTTGCGCCAGTGGGAGCGCGCTGAAAAGGTTCTTGTGGATTTTCGCAAGCGCTATCCCAAGGCGCCAGTGGCGGACACGCTCTTGCCCAAACTGGCTGTTGTTTACCAGTCCATGAATGCCTGGGAAAAGGCTGCCGATACATTTAGCGCCATGGTTGAAAACGAAAAAAACCCGGATCTCCAGCGCCAGTCACTCTACCTAGCCGCAGAGCTTTATGAAAAAGCCGGCAACGAGGCACGGGCGATTGTGCATTACCGCCGTTATGCGCACACCTATGCACAGCCGTTTGATCTGGCTACTGAAGCCCGCTATCGCCTGGTCACTCTTTACGGGCAGACGAATGAACCGCTGAAACGCAATTATTGGTTAAAGAAGCTGATTGATGCACACCGCCAGGCGAAGGACAGTTTCGGCAGCAACGAACGGGCTCATTATCTGGCGGCCTTCGCCAGCCGTGAACTCGCCAATGTCAATTACTACGCATTCAAAAACATCAAGCTGAATCAACCCATCGCGCGCAACCTTCAGCGCAAGAAAAAAGCCATGGAAAAGGCCCTGGCAAGTTACCAGCAGGTATTGAGCTATGGTGTTGCCGAATTCACTACCGAGGCCAATAACCGCATTGGCATGATCTATACGCAGCTGAGCGCGGACCTCATGGCCTCGGAACGACCCGAGGGTCTGAATGCACTGGAATTTGAACAATACGAATTGCTGCTGGAAGAGCAGGCCTACCCCTTCGAGGAAAAGGCCATCGAGGTTCACGCTGCCAATGCCCAGCGCAGTTGGGGCGGGGTGTACGATTACTGGGTAAAACAGAGTTTTGAAGTGCTCGCGAAACTTTTGCCGGCCCGCTATGGCAAGCAGGAAGATTACGCGGAGGTGAGCCATGGGATTTATTAAACCGCTGTGGGTCTGGCTATTGGTCGTCGCTTTGCTCAGCGCCTGCACCACAGCCCCGACCTCTAACCCCGACCAGACGCGCAAAGACTTCAAGCCGCTACCAGACCCCTACCTTGTTCAGGAAAAGCCCCTTCCCGCACAGGCCCGCGCCGACTTCCGGCAAGCCGTCAATGCCATGAATCGGCAGAAGTGGCAAGAGGCGGAAAAAATATTGAGACGTATGACTCAGGCCTATCCGTCGTTGTCTGGCCCACATGTCAATCTCGGCTTGGTCTATCGCCAGATGAACAAGGACAGCGCGGCGATTGAATCATTCAAGCGCGCCACGGAAATAAATCCGCTCAACAGTGAGGCCTACAACCAGCTCGGAATTTTGTATCGGGAACATGGACAGTTTTCGCAGGCGGAACAATCCTATTTACAGGCGCTCGAAGTCTGGCCGCACAATCCCGTGGTGCACCGAAACCTGGGGATTCTTTATGACCTTTATATGGGCCGCTTCGATGACGCGTTGCGACACTATCAGTTGAGTCAGAAAGTCTCTGAAGAACCCGAACAACGTGTTGCGGGTTGGATTGTCGATTTGCAGCGTCGCATGACCGAGAAGCAGGCGGCGGTGCGTTGAATGACTAAGTCTATTGAATGAAAGGTGTGGAGGTGAAACTGTCATGAAGAAATCATGCATTCCCATGCTTGGGTTGTGCATTTTGCTGACCATCGGATTGGCGTCGCAGTGTCTGGCCCAGAAGGATGACGAGCAGGTGCGCGAACTGGGTGCCACCATTACCGGCAATAAAGAGCAGCCCAAGGTCCTTTATATAGTGCCCTGGAAATCGGCTTACGAGAATGCGGCCGTGCCCTATCAGCCGGTGACTGGTCAGATCGACACCCTCTTTGCACACACTGAGCGCGGTGAACATCTCAGGCATCTGCAATATCTGCAGCTGTTGAAACAGTCATCCGGGAAGCTGACCAAGCGAGGTGGAAAAATTGGCACAAGTGAGCGTGGCATTGCGGCCCCGTAGCAAGGTGATCGGGGTTAATCTGAAATGAGCAAAACTGGAACAACAGTTGCGGAGGCGTAAGTTATCTATGGACTTTTTCAACGGCGTTATCAATTTTTTTCAGGACGGCGGGCCCTTCATGTATCCCATTGCCCTGGTTCTGGTTATTGGCCTCGCAGTTGGCATTGAGCGGTGGCTATTTTTGTCCCATGCCAGGTTTTCCAACCGCAGTGCCTTTGACCGGATCATGCCACTGCTGCACAAGCAGGACTATTCAGGGGTGATCAATATAGCGCGAACGCTGCGGGCCCCGGTGGGGCGCATAGTCGCCGCGGGCATTATGCGGTTGCAGCAGACACCGCGCCGGGACGATGTGGAATACGCCATGGAGGAGGGTGTGATGGAGGCTGTGCCGCGCCTGGAAAAGCGCACCTCCTACCTGGCCACGCTGGCCAATATTGCCACGCTGCTTGGACTGCTCGGTACCATCATGGGCCTGATTGCCGCCTTTACCGCAGTGGCAAATGCCGATCCGGCCGAAAAAGCCAACCTGCTTTCACAGAGTATTTCCGTGGCCATGAACACCACGGCCTTTGGCTTGATGTCGGCGATTCCACTTTTGCTGTTGCATGCCATGCTGCAAAACAAAACCATGGAAATTGTCGACAGTCTGGAAATGGCTGGCGTGAAATGCCTGAATATTCTGTCGAGCACCCACGCCTTTGGTGTTCGCTCACGCACCGTCGAGCAAACTTGAGGGCTGATTCCTTTATGCGATCCCGACGTTCAAGAAGCCACGACGCCGATCTCGATATCACGTCGTTTATGAACCTGATGATAGTTCTGGTTCCGGTGTTGTTGTTAAGCATGGTGTTTTCGCAGGTGACTGTACTGGATCTGGTGCTGCCCGACCTCAGTAATGAGGATGCCTCAGCTGAGAATAACGAAAATCGCATTCTGGAGTTGGTAATCCAGGAGGATCAGCTGCTGTTGAATTATCCGGCCGGGGTAAGGCTAAAGGCGTTTCCCAGAGAGAATGGTGAATACGACTTTGCGCAATTATCGGACGTTCTACAGCAAGTCAAACGCCAGCTACAGGACAAAGGCATCGAAAAAAAGGACATACTGATTCTGTCCCAGCCGGACACAGATTACCAAACGATTGTCACTGCCATGGACACTGTGCGCTCATTCAAGGCCGTGGTGGCGGCTTCGGTCGTGGATGCGGAGTTGTTTCCAAATATCTCCCTGGGGGATGCGCCAGAGGAATCGGTGAAACTCGGAGGGCTACCATGAAACAATCACTGCGCGCTCACCGGATGGAGCGCTACCACAAGCGTTCAAAGATGCAGGCCAAGCTGAGCCTGGTATCGCTGATGGACATTTTCACCATTCTGGTTTTCTTTCTGCTGGTGAATTCCTCGGACGTGGAAATTCTGCAGACACACAAGAGCGTCCAGCTGCCTGAATCCACGGCGGAACAAAAGCCGGAGAACAATCTGATGATCATGGTCAACAACGACAGTATTCTGGTCAATGGCCGCAAAATCGCGGATACCGGCGAGGTGATGCTCAGTGATGAGGCGGAGATAGAAGCTCTGCGCGCGGAGCTGGAATATCGCGCCGGGCGCCAGCCTCTTGTGAGTGAGGCGGAACGCCAGATTGGGCGGGACATTACCATTATGGGAAGCAGAGATTTGCCCTACAGTCTCCTGAAAAAAATCATGATGACCTGCGCCCAGACAGAGTATCGCAATATTTCTCTCGCGGTGAATCGGATTGCGGCCGAGGCCCCGGCAGTGTCCGCAAATGGGGCCGATACTTTCGATACGATCACCAATACAACAGCCAATACGACAACCGGCAAGACAGCAGTGGAGGGTTGACGTGACTTCAAGAATAACCGCACCGGAATTGCTGCTTCCCTGGCATACCGCGGAGGAGGAAGATCGCCGTTTCTGGCGCATTCTGCGCTGGTGTCTGGTGCCTTTTGTGCTGCTGTCCCTCGCCATCCCCGTGATCAATACACCGGAACCGGCGCGCGAAGATCTGGAAGCGCTGCCGCCGCAACTGGCCCGGGTAATCCTCGAAAAAAAGGAACTGCCAAAGCCCCCTCCGGTCGTGGAAAAGCAAGCTGAACCGGAAGAACCGGAACCGGAAGAACCAGAGCCGGAACAGCCGAAGCCCGAACCAAAGACGGAGCCCGAACCCACTCAAGTGGTGCAGCAGGCTCGCGAGAAGGCTCGGCAAAGCGGGGTTCTGAAATTTGCCGATGACCTGGCGGCCATGCGCGAAACTGTCGACGTCAGCGACCTGAGTAATGCTGCCGCCAGCCACGGCAAGGCTGAAGCTGCTGAAGTTGATCGCGCCTTGATTGCCAGCCGTTCCCAAGCGACCTCCGGCGGTATAGATACCTCGTCCCTGAGCCGGGACACCGGCGGTCTTGCCCTGTCCGGCCGCGAGACAACGCGGGTGGAAAGCCAACTTGCCCAGGCGGTGGCCGCGAGCACCGGGGGTGGGGTGATATCGGACAGTGAGCAACCGGAGCGTAGTGATGAGGAAATTCGCAAAATCATGGATCGCAATAAAAGTGCGATCTTCGCCATCTATAATCGCGCGCTGCGCAGTGATCCAACACTGGAGGGACGGGTGATTGTCAAAATGGTGATTGAGCCCGGCGGTGCCGTGTCCTCGGTGCAGGTCATTTCCAGTGACCTCAATCATAAGGATCTGGAACACAAAGTACTGGCGCGCATCCGCATGATCGATTTCGGCGCAATCGACGTCGGCACCACCACGGTAAATTACACCTTCGATTTTCTGCCCTCCTGAGATTGCCGCAAGTCTATTCACACGTCGCCTTTGTCAGAACGAACCTTTAATGTCAGAATGACCTTGTGAAACTGTCAATTCATTTCAGTAGGAAAATCGTTATGTACAGGATGATAGTTGCCCTTGTCCTGCCGGTGTTGCTGATGATCGGCTGCACTGACACCCCGAATCCCACGTCCCCCGCCGACCCTGCTGCGCATGCCTCTACATCCGCGCAGGCTGTTCCCGTTGCCTTGCAGGAGAAGGGCGGCCGCTATCAGATTATTCGCGCCGGCGAACCCTACTTTATTCGCGGTGCCGGTGGTACCCACAATCTGGCTCTATTGGCCGAGACCGGGGCCAATTCGGTAAGAACCTGGAGCACTAATGATGCGGAACGTATTCTTGATGAGGCCCAGAAATACGGCCTTACTGTCATGCTGGGTGTTGCCCTGGGACGGGAACGCCACGGCTTTGATTACGACGACGAGGAGGCCGTTCGCCAACAGAAGGAGGCGGTGCGTGCGCAGATTCTGAAATATCGTGATCATCCGGCGCTTCTCGCCTGGGGGCTGGGCAACGAAGTGGATCTGCTCTACACCAACACCCGCGTCTGGAACGCCGTGGAAGATATTGCGCAAATGGTCCAGGAGCTGGATCCCAATCATCTGGTAACAACGGTAACGGCGGGTATCGACAAAGAAAAAGCCCAGCTGATCATCGAGCGGGTGCCCAGTATTGATTACCTGAGCATCAACATCTATGGTGGCCTGAGTCATTTGCCGCAGACACTACGGGACGCGGGTTGGGAGGGCGCCTACGCCGTTACCGAATGGGGTCCCACCGGTCACTGGGAAATTGAACGCACCGCCTGGGATGTTCCTATCGAACAGACCAGCACCGAAAAAGCGGCAATCTATCGCAAGCGTTACGAAGCCGCCATTCTGGGCGATCCCGAAAGAGTTCTCGGCTCCTATGCCTTCCTCTGGGGGCAGAAGCAGGAAACCACCCCCACCTGGTACGGCATGTTCCTGGAATCCGGCGAGACCACCGAAGTCGTCGACACCATGGAATATCTGTGGACCGGCGAATGGCCGGAAGAGCGGGCTCCCAGCATTCGATCATTCCGAATCGACGGCAAGCTCGCCCAGGACGATATTTATCTCGAGGCCGGCGAAACCTACAGTGTCGAACTGGACGCTTTTCATATGGATAATGTGCCCTTTGAAATCCGCTGGGAATTTCTGCCGGAAAGCACCGACATAGGCGCCGGCGGCGACCCGGAAGACAGACCCACCGCTGTTGAAGGGCTCATCGTGGAAGACTCGGGAACGGGCGGGATGCAATTCACCGCACCGGAAAAATCCGGACCCTACCGCTTGTTTGCCTACGTGACCAATAAATTCAACAAGGCCGCCACGGCCAATGTCCCCTTCTATGTGCAATAACAAATTAAGAAGGTTACCGGTAGGTCGGGTTAGATGCGAGCCCCGCGAGTGTCGTAACCCGACAATTTCAATTGCCGGTTAAATGAAAAGGAGAACATAAAAATGGCCTGGCTTATCCTGTTTTTGGCGGGCCTGTTCGAAGTCGGTTGGGCAGTCGGCCTCAAATACACGGAAGGCTTCAGCCGCCTGTGGCCCACAGTGGCCACCGTCGTAGCCATGATTATCGGCCTGTGGCTGCTGGGTGTGGCCATGAGAACCCTACCCCTGGGCACCGCCTACAGCATCTGGGTGGGCATAGGCACCGTGGGTACCGCCCTTTTGGGAATAGTGCTGTTTGGTGAGGCTGCCACGCCCGGCCGGTTGTTGAGTATTGCGCTGATTGTGGCGGGTGTTGTGGGCCTTAAGGTTACGGCGTAACACAATGTAAAGCACTATTTGGAAGATCACTTCTGTAATGGATAGAGCCATGGCCGCATACCCGCGACAACCCGTGAGATTGATTCGCCTCAAATGGTTGATCTTGTGTGGGAAATCTCTAGTATTAGCGAAACAATAATGTGGATATAGGCTGCGGGGCTAAAGAACTCAAATGATCTGGTGGCTAATCCAGCTAAACGCAGTGGCTTCCCTATACATGTTTTATGCTGTGGGAACGTCGGGGGCGGATATAAAGGCACAAGTCGCGGCATCCATAGTGTTGCTCTTAGCAGCTTTTCTGGAATTCGCCGGGTACCACCATCTCCGGAAGAAAAAGCCGTCTGGGGAGCGCAATGTATGAGTCGCCCAGCGCTTGCGGGTTTATCGATCTTATACAAGGACAGCCCGCCTCGCATGCTGGACCTCCATTAAGGCGCTTTGCGCCTTCACTCCGGCCGCTGCTGTCGGTGTTATGCCTCAGGAGGGTTCCATGCCCAATAGCAAATCTATAGACCATGAAATCGCCACGCTTAAATGGATGATCGAAGTATATGAATCAGGGGGCGCAACAAAGTCCTGTAGATTTTGTAAAATGGTGTGGCTTGTGGCATTTCTTGTTAGTACCGCTTTTGTAATAGTTTCGTACAAGTATCAACTTGTTCAGGTTGGGTTCTTACTTTTTGGCTCAGCCGTTGCTGGCGCAACGTTTATGGCTACAGGGCTATTCGGGCAAAGTACCGTTAGCGTGGGGATAGTGAGTCAATATGTAGACGTTGAAGCTGTGAAAAGGCGTCTTAATGAACTACAAGTATAAATAAAGGGTTACTTTGATTCGCATTATTCCAGAGTAAGCCGAATGATAGCAAAGACAAAACTTAAAACCTGACCCTGGAATTGCGTTTTGGAATCGTGGAATTTCGGATGAAGGTATTATCGATGACAAAGTTATTCGAACCCAGATGGCTTCTTTGTGTGTTAAGGAAGGTGAGTATGTTTAAGAAGGCGATTTTTCTTTTCGTCGCCCTAGCCGGTAATGCGTATGGCGTGTGTGGAAATGCAGGTTTTTCGAGAAATGAATCTGCTGTTTCGAATAGTCATCGGGCGGAAATTTACATTATAGAGAAGTCAGAAGATAAATATGCATTTATGGTTGGTTTTGACTCAGAGTTCGAGGAGATTTTGACACTTGTAAAGAAGGACGAGTGTGATCGGACTGACCTTCGGCCTTTCCGCATGGCGAATTTCCAGCCCGTTTCCGAGGTAAATAATATTTACGAATTCTCATGGTATTATGAACCAGGTGGTTCAGCCTATGCGGGAAAATATTTATGCTTTATGTATGTACGTTTTAGTAAAGAATTTGAAAAAATTTATAACAGTTGTGAAGAGCTGGTGAATAATCCTGGTTTGCCGCCGGGGTATGGTGGAACTATTGGTCAGATCGTTGGCGAAAAATTAATAATTGAAGACCACACTGGAAGGGTGGTTCATGAATCCAAGTTATAAGCGGATTTATACATTCAGGAATTCAGGCCTAAAATAAGCAAGACATCCACGTTACAGGAGCATCCATTGAAATCGTCCCTCAACATGCGCATGCATGCCTGAGAAACCGGGTACGGATATTAAAAGTCTGCAAATGAAGATATAGGTGTCATTCTAGCGGTTTGCGGACGCAGTTAACCCTGCCCTTTTAAGCACAGCGTCGTAATACAAAGGATTGAACCGCTCTATGTTAGAACAGCTTTACAGGAAGCCAGGCCGGGAGTACGTTTATAGCCTAATTGCTTGGCAGCAGCCTTCAAGCGGTGGGCACAGCCAACCAAACCTTTGAACTGGCTTTCAAATTTGGTCACCAGAAAAAGCCAATGTTTGGGTTCAATATCCAGCCGATCCAGGATGGGCGGGAAATTTGCGGCAATGGCACCGCGTTTACCTTCTCGGATGATACGGCCACTCCAGTCAACCAGTTCTATGTAGTCTTGCAGCCTGAACGGAAGGCCTGCGGGCATGGGTTCTCGTGGATTGCCAACGAAGGGCGTCAAGCTTTCTGGCTGATCCCCACTGGCCTTAAGCTCACTAATACGGGACTTGATGGAGGTGTGAGCAGACGTTTCTGGCGTATCAGCCATTTTGGCCCGAACGGGGTTCAGGTCAACATAGGCCATGCAGGCGGCCAAGGCCTTTTCATCCAGCAGGGCTTGCGAGCTGAAGCGGGCCTCCCGGCGATCAACGGGGTCAGAATCATTCAAAAATCTAAGAAACGAAATGTGAATAGATAAGAGCTGCCAAGGCCGCTACAAACCATAAAGTAAATCACCAGATAATGACAAAACACCACCGGTCAACACAGCCATGGCATGGCGTGTTTTGGAAAGTCCTACCCTGAAGTGGACCGGCGAATGGAACCGCTTAAGTAAGTGCTTTCTAACTTGTCTTAAGGCGAATCGAAAATAGCCATAGGTACGGCTTCGAACATGGCAAGATGGCCCGCATCATTCGGATGCCCGGCATCGGTGACCAGTCCTGGCTTCCAGCGCCCTGTGCCATCATCAACCGCGGCCAGGAAAGAGATATACGGAACTCCCATGGTGCTGAGGCTTTGCTCGACGCTCAGCAGGTAATCCAGGTCTTCCTTCGTATAGGCATTGTGGCTGTAGACTCCCGCAATAATCGGCTTATAGCCCCTCTCTTTGCACTGCTCCACCAGAAATTTCATGCGCTGCACATACTGTGCGGCGATAGTGGCTTTTTCTTCAGCCTTGGCGAGCCCTTCATTGGCAAGCGATAAACCTATCACGACTATTTCCGGATTCAGGGGAACGAGATCAGACTGAAACCGGTTGATGAGGGCCTGCGTGGTATCACCGGGAATCGAGATGTTGTGATAGATGTAGCCTTGGGCTTCCAGCTTTTCGCCCAGTATGTCGGCCCAGCCATGATCATTGGTTGCGCCGACGCCTCTCGCGACCGATGAACCAAAGATCACTACAGTTTTTTCGGTATGGGGTTCCGAACAACTTGCGATTAACGCGAGAACGAGCACCAAAAAAAGTCGCATTACATTGTTTTCCTTTGTGAGTTATGGCTTTTGACTATAGCATCGTTGCAGGCCGTGCGCATATTTTAGCCAATCCACGTCCCGCTCAATTCGCAGACTCAGCACGATGCGGAAAATAAACTAAAAAGCCATAGTAAGAAAGGAGCAAAGGGAACCTAATTATTGTGACCTGGCTGGTCGCTTCATTAAGATCTGTCCTCATGGTTCCCATGCGGCTACGATGTCCATAGCAGGTCAGTTTTTCAATACAGACCCGACTTCGGCTGAACAAGCGAAACCCTTCCTGTGTGATCTCTTGATGTGGTGTGGAAAAATCTGTTCGACAGGCATCGACACTGTGAAGGCAGTTATGTGACAAACGTCACACTTTGAAAGGCTGGTATCGCCGATACATAAGGTCATATTGACTATGTGGCTCAAATAAATGACAGTGACCTAACAGATTGCCCCGGCATGCATTGAACCCGTATAGCCGCCGGTTTTTTTGGACTGTCGCGTCTGCTTGGGACTAGATTTTCAACAGATGAGATAAGTCAAAAATTGACGCAGGTGGACTCATTATGAAGAACAGACAATCCCGTTTTTTCTGTAGATGCCTTGCTATGGTATTCACCGTGTTCAGCGCGACGGCCTTTGCGCAGGATGGCAAAATGTATCCGATGGAGGCGCCGGAAGAGCCCATGGCCATACCTTTGGGCACGGGCGGTGTAGAAGGGCAGAGCGAACCGGAAACCTGGTTCCGCCAGTGGGGAGATCCCATGGCGCGCAATATTTCCAAGGCCACGTTGACCCCGGTG
>CAZEWY010000024.1:0-27405 GCA_964515945.1 uncultured Cellvibrionaceae bacterium | reverse complement strand
TAAAAGCATTACCGCTTTATTTGAATTACATCCCTGGCATATTTCCATATTACCCAAACTCTTAACACGCTGCTTTACAAGTTTTTTTAGGTTATCTTTATCTATGTGACCTATATTCGATATGTGCCCAAAATCCTGGAAACAGCCAAGTATTTCGCCTTTAAAACTGATGCTGACACTGCCATCTCCGATGGCGCAGAAGTTTCTATTTTGCACCCTTCCCATAAGAGCATTAAGAAAGAAACCCACCTTACCCATCCCGGTTTTATATTCGCTTTCAGAGACATTAAGATTTAAATCACGAACCAGCTGAGCTCTTTTCCGAGTTTCTAGCTCGGCATCTACGCCGCCGCCACGATTCCACAATGGAAACAAATATATATTGTTAAAACCCAGCTTTCTTAGATGATCAACAGTGAGTGGAAGGGTGTCATATATAACCGGACCGCCGGTTAGATGAACAATCACTTTGTCCGCCGCAGCTTCAGCCAAAGCCGCTATATTTCGCCAGATTTTATCGAAGCTCAAGCCAACGTGAACCTTGTCGAATATCTCCTTTTTGATGGAGCTGACTGACAACCTTATAACATCAACATCGTTCACACAGGCATCGATATTCTTATTGTTAAAAGTAACGGCAGTGGTGGTGACGTCTGTTATTACCCCAGGCCGCTTCATGATTTTCAGCAACTCGTGGAATTCGGGGTGAATAGTGGGTTCTCCTCTTCCAGCCAAATCCAGCTCCCATACATATGACGGATCAATCTGACTAACTATCTTTTCCATCATTTCCAAAGAAATAAATCCATAGTCGTTTATGGAAGATCTCGGACACATACTGCACGCGGCAGGACATGAAGGCGTCGCTTCTACATTTACAAGCACTTTCTTTAACACAATCGATCCCTAGCTTTTAGCCAATATAATCCCTACTCGAGGCATTTCTTACGATAATCAAACCGTAAAAAATCCGAGTATATAGAGCTTTTTTAGAGACAAAGAAATCCCGTGATCAACCATTCTCGCAGGCGCAACAACGCCTGAAGAATCGGAACGACTTGGTATTTTTTATACTCTATCCAGCGTTCTCAGATGGAGCGATTTAAAATGAGCCTAATGAGGGAGTGAGGAGGGCATACAAAATCCTTATTAAGTCCGTGGTACATTGCAATTTCCTTTCTACATCCTTGCAGCTTTATTATTCAAAGAAAGCTACCAGTAGTTTCGAGCAACACTATATAAATTAGTTTCTCTTGTCAAACAATTTTACCCGAAAAATTCTAGAATCTTGTAGTTTTTCAAAAATTTATTTACACGTTTATTCTTAAGATTTCTCGTTTTCTGCGGCATCTGACCCCTTCAGTGCCCTTCATTCTAACGCGAGAAACCCGCCTTACGGAATTCCCACCTTCGTTTTGATGGAGGCGGGCACCCACGCCGAGAGTGGCTTATACGCCAATTTGAAAATCCAACTTCTCTGAAAAAACCAATCTGCAAGTAGGCAACCATGAAACGTGGAGGGACGCCAGACAAAACAGGCTTTTCAAAATTCGGCAACTGCGCTATGTTTGCTCTACACAATAAGGGGCGGAGAACTCATTCCCGCCACGTGAGCAAAGGAAGCTTATGTCTCTGGCCATTGTATACACCCGCGCTCAGCTGGGCGTGGACGCGCCTCTGGTTACCGTCGAAACCCACCTCTCTAATGGATTGCCCGGCTTCGCCATAGTCGGCTTGCCCGAAACAGCGGTCAAGGAAAGCAAGGATCGCGTGCGCAGCGCGCTGCTCAACAGCCATTTCGATTTCCCCCAAAGGCGCATAACCGTCAATCTGGCACCCGCCGACCTGCCCAAGGAGGGTGGCCGTTATGATCTCGCAATCGCCCTGGGCATATTGGCCGCCTCAGAGCAAATACCCACCGCGGCGCTGGCCGATTATGAATTTATTGGGGAGCTGGCACTGTCTGGTGAAGTGCGCCCCATACGCGGCGCTCTGCCGGCGGCCCTGGCTTGCGCCACCGCGAAGCGCCACCTGATCGTTCCGGCCGACAATGGTGCCGAAGCCGCTCTGTGCCGCAAGGGTCAGATATTCACTGCGGAAAACCTGCTCCGCGTCTGTGCTCACCTGCACCAGCGGGACACCCTGCCACTCGCGCAACAGGCGCCGCCGGACACACTCAGTTATGACAAGGATCTGGAGGATGTCAAAGGCCAGTTGCAGGCGCGGCGCGCGCTGGAAATAGCTGCCGCTGGAGGCCACAACTTGCTGTTCTACGGTTCGCCGGGCACCGGCAAAAGCATGCTGGCCAGCCGTTTGCCGGGCATATTACCGCCTCTGGAAGAAGAGGATGCGCTACAGGTAGCCGCGGTGCGCTCGGTTGCCAGGGGTCGCATCAGCAACCGCTGGCGCGAGCGGCCATTTCGCGCGCCCCATCATACGGCCTCAGCCATCGCCCTGGTGGGCGGCGGCAGCCACCCCAGGCCCGGGGAAATTTCCCTGGCGCACCAGGGCGTGCTCTTTCTGGATGAGCTGCCGGAATTTCCGCGCAGTGTTCTGGAGGTGCTGCGCGAGCCCATGGAGAGTGGTCATATTTCGATTTCCCGCGCCAATGGGCAGGTCGATTACCCCGCCAAATTCCAGTTGGTGGCGGCCATGAACCCCTGTCCCTGCGGTTATCATAGCGACCGCAAAGGCCGGTGCCGCTGCACGCCGGCGCAGGTCGACCGCTATCGCAACAGGATTTCCGGCCCCCTGTTGGACCGCTTCGACATGCACATCCAGGTCAACGCCATGCCCATCGATGAGTTGCAAAACAGGCCCCGCGGCGAGAGCAGTGCCCAGGTGCGCGAACGCGTGGTGGCAAGTCGGCAACGGCAGCTCAAACGCCAGGGGAAAGCCAACGCCCTGCTCGCTGGCAAGGAACTGGAACACCACTGCCGCCTGACCCCCGAATTGCGCAAATTGATGGCGAACGCCATGGACCGCCTGCAATTGTCTGCCCGCGCCTATGACCGGACCCTGCGCGTGGCCCGCACGCTGGCGGACATGGCCGCCAGCGCCGACATAGGCGCGCATCACGTGAGCGAAGCCCTGGGCTATCGCAGCCTGGACAGGGCGCCGTCATAATCGTGCTAATCTGACCTTAAAATAGAATGAATAAAGAGGTTTCCATGGAAAGCCTGATTTTGATCTATGGGGCTTTATGCCTGGGTTTGCTGGCCGGCGCGGTCATGGGTTGGGTGGCGATTTTCCGATTGTCCAGCTTGTCTGATCGCCTGGCACGGCTTGAGCGACAGGTGCAGGCGCTCGCCATCTCCATGGCCGAAAAACCCCGGGCTTCTCAGTCGCCGCCACCGCAACAGACAAGCGTCACCGCACCTGCCTCAACGTCCGCCCCTATTCCCACGCCTAGCCCAGTGACCGCCCCGAGCCGCACTACGGGGCCGGATGTCACGCCGGCTCGACCTATGCCGCCTGCGCCCGAACACTGGCTCAGCAAGAGCATCAGGACCCACTGGATGATCTGGCTCGGCGGCATCTGTATTGGCCTTGCCGGTATTTTCCTGGCCAAGCACTCGATCGAGCAGGGCCTGCTGGGGCCGGGGGGGCGCATCGCGCTGACGATTGTCACGGCGCTGGCCCTGCATGGTGTCGCCGAATACCTGCGCCGCCGCACCGGCAAGAGCAGCGATGCCCTGGCGGCGTTGGCGGGTGGCGCCAGTATCATGCTTTACGCCGGGCTCCTGGCTGGCCTGCACCTGTATCAGCTACTGAGTCCCGGGCTGGTTTTTATCGCTCTGGTGTTGGTGTCGCTCGGGACCATGCTACTGGCATTGTTGCAGGGGCCGGTATTGGCGGCGATCGGTATTCTCGGGGCCTTCAGCGTGCCGGTGCTGGTCAGTACCGGCAGCAATAATATTTTGGGCGCGCTCATTTACAGCTTTATCATCAGTGTGTCGGCACTGCTGCTGGTCCGCTATGTGTTTCGCCCCTGGCTGTGGCTGGGCACTCTGGCTGGTGCCCTGGGCTGGTGGCTGCTGGCGCTCGTTAGCTCTCAGGAACTGCCCGTGGCCCTGGCTCTTTACCTCACCGGCCTGGGTTATGCGGCCATGGCGATTCATCGTTGGGACTGGCTGCTGATCAAGGACGCTCCGGTCACTACCGGGCAACATTTTCTGGCAGTGTTCAAACACCCACTGGCGACTCAAGCGGGGCGTATCGCCATGTTGTTTACCCTACTGGTCGCGCTTTACAGTCTTGGTATAGCCACTCAGGACGGCGGTTATCACCGGTTGCTGACGGTGCCGATACTACCGCTGCTGCTTTTCTGGGTGGCCCGTCACAATCCCCCTTACAGCATCTTCCCATGGCTGATTTTTACGGGCAGCCTCGCAGGCCTGCTGGTGCGGGGCTGGATCATCGGCGATTGGATGGACCCGGACGCGATTCAGCAAGGCCATCACTATCTTCCGGCCCTGCCCTGGTTGCTTGCCGAGATGACCGCTCTATATTTGCTGTTGTCCCTGTGGCTCCTGCGCATGGGTACTTATGCTGGTCTCTGGGCGTCCCTGGGCTTTCTGTCCCCGGTTCTGCTGCTGGCACTGGGCTACGTGCGTATTGAGGCCCTGTCCACCCACTGGGTGTGGGCATTGGCCACGGCGGTGTTGAGCGCGGGTTATATGCATCTGGTGTTTCGCCAGAGGCAGCACCTGGATGATGTACAGGCACCGGTGCGGATTGTGTCACTGACCCTGGCCGGCCACCTGGCCTTTTCCCTGGCGCTGGTGATGCTACTGCGCGAAGCAACCCTGACCCTGGCCCTGGCGGTACAAGTCATTTCCCTGACCTGGCTGCACCGACAGTTTTCGTTTCCGGCGCTGCAAATCGCCGCCAAGGTGCTACTGGCGATAGTCCTCGCGCGCCTGTCGCTCAACCCCTGGCTGCTGAGCTATCCCACGGATGTGCATTGGTCCCTGTGGACCTATGGAGGTGCCCTGACCTGCTGCCTGACCGCCAGCCGACTGGCGTTGTACAACAACTTCAAGCAGTGGCTGACCGCGGCGTCCATACACCTTTTTGTGCTGCTGCTGATCTTTGAAGTGCGTTACTGGCTGTACGACGGGCAGGTTTTTGCCAGCGGCTACAGCTTTACCGAAGCGGCCATCAATACTGCCGTGTGGGGCAGTCTGGGATTGGTCTACGCCTGGCGTGCGCGCTTCAGCGAGCAGATGAATCGCCTTTATCAACTGTTCTCCAACCTGCTGTTGCTGCTGAGTCTGGGCAATTTTGGTCTGGTAGTGGTGCTGGACCAGAATCCACTGTTTGCCGATACAGCCGTATCCGCAACACCCATTTTCAATATTCTGCTGCTGGCCTACGGCCTGCCCGTGGTGCTTTTCGCGGTGGCTTACCGGCTACTGGGCAACCCTTACCGACAGGTGGCAGGGACTCTTGCCGGACTGGCGCTGCTGCTGTTCTGCTCATTGGAAATCCGCCACCTGTGGCAGGGGGATTTGTCCTTGAGTGACGCCACCTCGGACGGCGAGCTTTACACCTACTCCATGGTCTGGCTGGCTTTGGCGATTGTGGGTTCCATCTGGGCGATTCGCTTTGCCCACGCCAATTTATACAAGGGCAGCATGCTGCTGCTCATTGTGGTGGTCGCCAAAATTTTTCTGATAGATATGGAGGACCTAACCGGGCTGCTACGCGCCGCATCCTTTATGGGGTTGGGACTATGCCTGCTGGGTCTGGCCTATCTGCACCAGCGTTTCAGGGATACGAGCAGCCATGCCGAAAGAGGGGGGCGTTCTTTGTTATGATAACGGCCATTTCGCCGTATCAATATCAGTGAGTACCCATGCAAAGTTCATCCTCCAGTGCATCCCTGCCCGCGCACCATCCGTCAGTCCCATGCGGCAAGGTCGGTGTGCTGCTCGTCAATCTGGGAACACCGAACAGCACTCGCTGGTGGGATGTGCGCCGCTACCTGAGGGAGTTTTTATCCGACCGGCGTGTGATAGAGGTGAATCCCCTCATCTGGAAGCTGGTGCTCAACCTGATTATTCTCACTTTCCGCCCGTCCAAAACCGCGCATGCCTATAAAAAAATCTGGCGCCGGGAAAGCAATGAATCACCGCTACGCTATTACACCCGGGTTCAGGGCGAAAAGCTGCGCGCGCGATTGGCTTCAGTCGAACACATCCGGGTGGACTGGGCCCTGCGCTATGGCGATCCCGATATCGACAGCCGCTTGCGCGCACTGCAAGCGCAAGGTTGCGACCGCATCACCGTCATTCCACTCTACCCCCAGTACTCGGCCACGACCACGGCCAGTGTCAGCGACCAGGTATTTCGCGTCTTGATGACGCTGCGCTGGCAGCCCACGTTACGCATTGCGGATCCCTATGAATCCCACCCGCTCTATATAAACGCCTTGGCCAGGAGCATTGAGCGCCATGTCGAAAGTCTGGATTGGGAACCCGAGGTCATACTTGCGTCCTTCCATGGCCTCCCAAGGGAATATTTTGACAGAGGCGACCCTTATTATTGCTTCTGCCACAGGACCACGCGCCTGCTGCGGGAAAAACTACGGGAAACCCTGGGCGACAAGGCCGACAGGCTACAGCTGACCTTCCAGTCCCGTTTCGGCCCCAAGGAATGGCTGCAACCCTATACGGATAAAACCCTGGAACAGCTGGGCCGGGACGGTATAAAAAAAGTGGCCGTTATCTGCCCCGGCTTTGCGGCGGATTGCGTGGAGACACTGGACGAAATCGGGATACTCGCCAAGGCAACTTTCGAGGGAAACGGCGGTACGCATTTTTCCGTGATCCCCTGCCTCAACGATGATGCGGATCATATTGAATTATTGGCGGATATTGCCCAGGTCACGTCGGGGAATTGGCTGGAGTGATTTTATTGGGTTACGCCGCTTTCGCGGCTAACCCAACTTTGCGCCCGACTTATCTGATCAGAAAAACCACATAGACCTGTGCTCGGGCAACTATCAGGCCTGGTACGAAAGGTTCATCGCCAGCGGCACCGCGTGCGAACGCCAGCTCCGGCGATGCCGGTTTGCTAATGCCGCGCACCGTGAAAAGCTGGTTGCGTTCTTCGCGACGCATATCGAATTCCGAAATCGAATGGGCTTCTCCCAGCTTCTTGCCGAGTGATTCCGCCATGGCCTCGGCGCGTTGGCGTGCATCCTCGATGGCTGCCACCAATGCGCGGTCAGAGAGGGCTTTTTCATTGGAGACTTCCAGCTGCGTGCTCATGGTGTTGGAAATGTCGGCTTCAATCAGAGCCGCCATCAGCACCGGGTATTTCTCCAGATTTCTCAGGGTGATGTCCACCTGCCGATAGACGCGAGTGCCGAGCGGTATGCGCTCTCCACCATGGTATTCATAGGCGGGGCTGACATGCAGGGCGGTGGTCGCCAGATCCTGCATATCAATGCCTATGTCCTTACAGGCGTCGATGAGTATCGTCGAGCGCTCATCAACCTCTTTCTTGGCGATGGCCACATCCGGGTCCGTGTGGCTCAGGCCTATGGTGATGGTCATCTGATCCGGGGCGACTTCAATTTCCGCGGAGCCCTCTACATAAATGTGGGGTCTATCGGGGAGAGGATCAGCCATGGCGGGAACCAGCGCGGATACAGCAGCAATAGCCACGGAAAACGCAAATACCAGGGTCTTTTTCATCAGAGCACTCTCCTCAAAAATCGGCGGGCCATCAGTGTACACCATGAAGGCCGTGGTGGAACGCGAACTTCCCCCCCGTCTCCCGGTCCACAAAGAGTGGGAGATGGGAATAAATAGGAAGCGCAAGTTACCAGGCAGAGGAGACGGCATGAGCGGGAATACCGCGATCAAATACTGCGCCGGCTGCTGGCTCTGGTTGTTCTTTTTGTTGCCGCTATCCGCCTGCAATGCGCCTGATCCAACACTGAAACCCGCATCCTCGGCGGATCAGCCACCCGGCCGGAGCCATACTGCCATCGCGCAAGTAGATGGCGTCCGTGCCGTGGTTGAAAGCAGTTCCTGGCCGGCGGATCCCAGTGTTGAGGCCAAACTTACCCCCTTGCATGTGCGAATCGAAAACAACAGCGGCGCGCCCGTTCTCCTGCTCTACCGCAAATTTGCCCTTGTCGGCCCCGAGGGCCAATACTATTCCGCATTGCCCCCCGTGGCCGCCCACGTCGATATTGCCGACGCCGGCACGGACTCCTCACCGGATCCACCGGTTTCCAATTTGTCTTTCCATCACCAGGGATTTTTTGTCGTGCCTTATTATGGTTACGCCTACGGCAACCTTCCCGTATGGCGGCACCAACTTCATCATGATGACGCTTACAACAAAACCTTTCATACGACTTACAAGCAACTGGATATTCCCGCGGCCGAACTGAAGGCCTGGGCACTGCCGGAGGGTGTCATCGCCAACGGCGGCAGCCTCAGCGGCTACCTCTATTTCGAACACGTCGATTCGGCGCTGAACCACGTGGAGCTTCGCGGGGATATTGTTCATGCAGAAACGGGTCAAACACTCGGCACCCTGGCGATCCCCTTCACAATTCAGCGGCAATAATGCCGAATGGGGTGCCATTTAATGAACTGTGCCGTGTTGTGGGACGACAGAAAATGGGTGCCCATCTAGCTTTGGGTCCCATTGTGGGAATCATCCAGATCGGGAATGGAATCTATTGGACACCGCCAATCCATATCGATAGAGGACAATAATATGAATAAGGCATTTTCGATATCCAAAACCACCGGCAGCTTGCTGCTGGGCTCTACCCTTACCGCCGTCCTGGCCTTCACCTCGGCCAGCCTCTCTGCCCAGCAGTGTCAGAATCTGGTTTGGCAGGATGAATTCGACGGCACGGCCATTGACCTGACCAAGTGGGAATCCCAGGAGGGCGATGGCTGCAGCTACGGCATCTGCGGCTGGGGAAACAATGAACTGCAGTCCTACAGCACCGATAACGCCACCGTGGCCAATGGCATATTGACCATTACCGCCAAGAAGGAGCGGGTCAAGGCCAAAAACTACACCTCCGCGCGCGTCCGCACCGCCAATATGCCCAACGGCGGGCAGTGGACCAATGGTCGCTTCGAGGCGCGCATCAAGCTGCCGGAAGGCCAAGGCCTGTGGCCAGCTTTCTGGATGCTGCCGACCGACCCTGATGTCGGCTGGCCCATGAGCGGCGAAATCGACATTATGGAATCCACCGGACAGGCCTCCATGATTGTCAATGGCACCATCCACTATGGCGAGCCCTGGCCCAACAATTCCTTCAGTGGCGGCCACATCCTGAGCCAGCCGGGCAAATGGTCCGATGCTTTCCACACTTATGCCATTGAGTGGACACCCTACGAGATCCGCTGGTATCTGGACGACATTCTCTACTCCACCAAGACCCCCGCCGACATGGCCAACAGCGCCTGGTGGACCTTCGAGAACTACCAATACCACCTGATCCTCAATCTCGCCGTGGGCGGCAGCCTGGGCGGCACGCCGGATGACTCCATCTTCCCGGTATCCATGGAAGTGGATTATGTGCGCGTCTACGACATGGGCCAGCCAGCCATCGACGGGCCACATATTGTCGGACCCACGGAAGTGGCAACCTATGACGTGATTGGTGAAAGCGGTTCCAGCACTTACAGCTGGTCTGTACCGGCCGGTGCCACCCTGTCCGGACAGGGCAGCAGTGTCAGTGTCGATTTCAACGGCGCGTCATCCGGGGATGTCTCCGTTACTGTCACCGACAGTTGCGGCTCTCACCAATTGACAGTACCCGTATTCGTTGAGCCGGCTCATGGCGTGGAAACGGTTCTTGATGACTTCAATGGCACCAGTGCCCTGACCTACACCTATCACGATGGTACCTTCAACGCCGATGGCGTCCTGACCTATACCCGCAACAGTGCCGCCCAGTATGACGTCATTGCCGCCGACACCAGTGCCATTCCCGATGCGGGTCCCTTCGTCACCGGCGACAAGGCTTTCGTTATGGATTTCAATAACACCAATCCGGCCTTGATCGGCAAGCAGATCCTGATTCAACTGGAGAACAATGCCACGGCCACCCCCACCAACTTCCCCACGGGGCGCCACAGCAAGTACGAAGCCTTTATCGAACATGCCAACGGCTGGCAGACCTTGAGGTTCCGCCTGGCGGATCGTATCGATGGCACCACCACGGATGCTCAGGTCAATTCCATCATCTTCCTGATCGACCCCAACACCTTCAATGGCGATACCTATGTGATCGACAATATTGCCATCCTGGGCTCGGGAAGCGCTCCCACCCCCACGGCTCCGGTCGCGTCCTTCAGCAGCAACTGCACCGATCTGGCCTGCACTTTCGATGGCAGTACCAGCACCAGCGACAGCAGTATTGTCAGCTACGCCTGGGATTTTGGTGATGGCACCGGTGCCACCGGCGCAACGCCCGGCCACACCTATGACGCCTCGGGTGATTACACAGTCAGCCTCACTGTCACCGATAGCGAAAATGACACGGATACGGTCACGCAAACGGTCTCGGTCAGCGATACCGGCAGCGGTGGCGACGAAGCCACCTCAACCATGGTCAGCGCTGTCACCACCGGGACGCAAAATGCGAGCAAGGGCCAGAAGTATGGCCTGGCCACCGTGACGGTTATCGATGATCAGGGGGCTCCCGTGGCGGGCGCCACTGTAACCGGCAACTTCTCCGGCACCTGGAACGAAATCGGCTCCGCCGTAACCGACAGCACCGGCGTGGCAACAATTGTTACCAGCACATCAACCAATGGGGGAGTGACCGTTAACTTCTGTGTCAGCAGCGTCACTGGCACGACCCTGCCTTTCGATGGTGCCGCCAGCACGGGTATGTGTCCGTAATGCAAATCATCTGATTTGGCCACCGCAGGAGTTTGACGTTAGGAGGGATTTTCAAAACCGTCACGAGAGGGACCTCGTGGCGGAGCCTACAGGGATGTATTTACGGCGTTTTTGAAAAATCCCTCCTAATGGCAAACGGGTCGAAGCCACAAGAGCACAACGAGCATTCGCTCATTCGGCCGAGGCCGCCGCGTCGTTGGCACTGCTTGTTGCCGGCATTTCCACCCGCACCGGCGGCGCCTTGCCATCCTTGTTCTGGCCAAAATAGACGGTTTGATGGGGGAAGGGCATTTCAATGCCTTTTTCGTCGAATGCCAGTTTCATGCGCCGGTTGAATTCCCGCCCGACCATCCACTGCTTCAGGGGGAGTGTCTTGATGCGCGCCTTGATCATCACAGCGCTTGCCGCAAAACGATCCACACCAAGGACTTCCATGGGCTCCATGATCACATCCTTATAGGCGTCGTCAGCGCGCATACCGCTGTCGAGCTCCTTCAGGATTGCGATCACCTCATCGGTGTTTTCACGGTATGCCACACCGAGATCCAGCAGGTAATAGCTGAAATTCTTGGTGAGGTTGGCAACGATGGTCACTTCACTGAAGGGCACGGTAAATACCGTGCCGTCCAGATCCCGCAACTGGACCTTGCGCACCGTAATCTTTTCCACCAAGCCGCTCTTGCCGCCAAGCGTGGCGACGTCGCCCACCTGTATCAGATCTTCCAGAATCACGATAAAGCCCACCAGCATGTCCTTGATCAGGGTCTGCGCGGCAAAGCCCACGGCAAAACCCACCACCCCGGCGCCCGCCAGCAAGGGCACCACGTCCAATCCCAGTTGGGAGAGCAGGGTCAGACCAAACAGCGTAAGCAGGATCGCGAGCAGCAGATTCCTCACTATTGGCAGCAGGGTGTTCATTCGCGCCGCCTGGTGCGACAGCTTGCGCCTGAACAGGTATTCGACGGCGCCATTGGATAGTTCGATGATAAAGGCACCCACGGCAAAAACCGTCACCACGCTGAAAATCGTTTGCAGGATAATAAGCTGAATATTCCGGGGGATCCAAGGGTCGACATCCACCTGCCAGAGCGCCAGCAGAGCCCACAGGGTAATCAGCAGGATGATCACATAACCACACAGGCGCATGACCCACTCGTAGAGCGCCATGCGGCGACCGCTCAGATAATAACGGCTGATCAGTGGCTGTAGCTTGTGGTAAAGCAGCCCAGTAAAGCGGCTGTAGGCGAACAGGGCGAGAAGCGCGACCAGCAGCAATATGGCGGTTACCGTCAGGTAGCCCACGAGGGACGCGTTCAGGACGTGCTTTTCCAGAAACCTCGAATACCTCTGTTTCCACTGTTCCGCCTGCTCGTCTATTTTCAGGGCATCGGCCAGTTCCGCCTCAGGCTTCGGCTCGGGGTCCGCGCTGTCCTCGGCCCTGGCTGCAGCCAGAGCTTTCAATTCCGCCACAAGCTCTGCCCGTCCTGCCTCGCTTTCCAGCGTTTGGATAAGCTCGTCCAGCTGTTCGGTTTGAGATCCGGCTTCTTCGGAGCCTACGGTCTCGGTCTGCCCTGACGATTGAGCGCTGGACGCCGTGGCGGCGAGCAGCAGGGCAAGCATGAAAATTTTGATCAGGGAAAGTACGCGCATGGCAGATCGCCTTCGGTCAATGCATGTGATTGGGTTTGACCAGTTCTTAATGAGAAATTCGTGCCAATTTACGAGAAATCCATGCCAATCTCACGGTTTGCCGGAATCGGCTTTTTTTATTGGGCATGACTGCTACAATTCCGCCGTGCCTGAACCGACAGCCACTCATCATTTTTCCGCCATCCGAGGTACCCGGTGACCCAGCTCAACCCCCGTCAACGCGAAGCCGTAAAATACATTGACGGGCCCTGTCTGGTGCTGGCGGGCGCCGGCAGCGGCAAAACCAGCGTGATCACCCGCAAAATTGCCTACCTCATCGAAGAGTGCAACCTGCCCGGCCGCCATATTGCCGCCCTCACCTTTACCAACAAGGCGGCGCGGGAGATGAAGGAGCGCGTTTCCAAGCTGGTGAAGGGCAAGGCGGCCCATGGCCTGACCGTCTCGACCTTCCACAACCTCGGCCTCAATATCATCCGCAGGGAGCACAAGAGCCTCGGCTACAAGGCCGGCTTTTCCATCTTCGACAGCGAGGACTCCCGCAGTTTGCTCAAGGAATTGATGCTGAAGGACGCGGACCTGAATACCGACCTGCTGGACGCGGTCCAGAACCAGATTTCAAACTGGAAGAGCGGCTCTGTCACGCCGCAACAAGCGCTGGAACGGGCCACCAGCCAGGGCGAGCAGACCTGGGCGCTGGTCTACGAGCGCTACAACAAGGCCCTGCATGCCTACAATGCGGTGGACTTTGATGACCTGATTCGCCTGCCGGCCCAGTTGTTCAGCACCGATGCGGAGGTGCTCAACCGCTGGCAGCAGCGCATCCGCTACCTGCTGGTGGATGAATACCAGGACACCAACTCCAGTCAATATCAACTGGTCCAGCAACTGATGGGTGATCGTGGCGCGCTGACAGTCGTCGGCGACGACGACCAGAGTATTTACGCCTGGCGCGGTGCGCGACCGGAAAATCTGGCACAGTTGCAAGAAGACTTCCCCAACCTGCACGTGATCAAGCTGGAGCAGAATTATCGCTCCACCGCGCGAATCCTGAAGGTGGCCAATACCGTTATCAGCCACAACCCCCACGTCTTTGATAAGACCCTGTGGAGCGATATCGGTCTCGGCGAACATCTGCGGCTGGTGCGTTGCAAGACCGAGGATGCCGAAGCCGAACAGGTGGCGACGGAAATTCTCACTCAGCGCATTCGTCGCCAGTGCAAGTTCCGCGATTTCGCCGTTCTGTACCGGGGCAACCACCAGGCCCGCCTGTTCGAATTGAAGCTCCAACAGCACCAAATCCCCTACAAGATCAGCGGCGGCACCAGCTTTTTCGCCAAGGCCGAAATCAAGGATGTCATGGCCTATCTGCGTCTGTTGGTAAACCCGGCCGATGACAATGCCTACCTGCGCATCATCAACACGCCTCGCCGGCAGATAGGCACCGGCACCCTGGAAGCCCTCAGCCGCTATGCCACGGAGCGCGGCATAGGATTGCTCGATGCCAGCAACGAAGTGGGGCTGCAGACGATACTGCCGAAAAAGGGCTTGGAGCGATTGCGGGAATTTTCCGACTGGATCGGCCGGGTAAGGCGCCACTGTCACACCGGCGATGCCATAGCTGCCATTCATGAAATGCTCAACGACATCAATTACGAAGGCTGGCTACACCAGAACGCCAGCTCACCCAAGGTGGCCGAACGACGCATGGAAAATGTCTTTGCCCTGGTGGAATCCATCAAGACCACCATGGACAGGAATGAAGACGAGGATCAGGATGGCGAGGAACGCCTGAATGCCGCCATCGCCAAGATGCTGCTGATCGACCTGCTCGACCGCCAGGACGAGGAGGACCAGACCGATCGCGTGCAGCTGATGACACTACATGCATCCAAAGGCCTGGAGTTCCCCCACGTTTATATGGTCGGTATGGAAGAAGAACTGCTGCCGCACCGCAACAGCCTCGAAGACGATGCCCTGGAAGAAGAGCGCCGTCTGACCTATGTCGGCATCACCCGCGCCCAGAAAACCCTGACCCTGACCCTCGCCGGCAGCCGCAAGCAGTTTGGCGAAAAACGCGAAACCACCCCCAGCCGCTTCCTCGATGAATTCCCCGAGGAGGATCTGGTGCGCGAAGGTTTCAGCGATGCGACGCCAGAGCAGGTGGAGAAGAAAGGCGAAGAGACCATAGCCTCTTTGATGAGTATGTTTGACTAACGGTGAGCGGGAGGATAGATCCGTAGGGTGGGCGGTGCCCACCCTACCAACCTACACCTGTTGCGGTTCAGCGGTGGCCTTCGGGTTGGGACCGTATTGGTTGTCCCCTTCGCTGTCCTGGCACAGGAACACGATAAGAACAATGACTCCTATCAGGGGAATCAGGAGAATCAACTGCCACCAACCGGTTTTACCCGTATCGTGAAGCCGCCGGGCCGCTATGGAAAAACTGGGCACCAGCAGCGCCAGTGAGAAAATGGTCGCGAGTATTGGAGCACCTATCACGCTGTCGACAATCATCAACGCGATATAGATAATCAGATAGAACAACACGAACATCCAGTATTCTTTGCGGGTGTTTCGGCCAGTGAAGGTTGCGTACTGCTTGAGCGCGGCTAAAAAATATTCCATGGTTATCTCCTCTATTTTGTCCTTGCTTGTTATTGTTGCCAAAGTTTTTATACCGACCAGCCAAGACTAGACGCATTCCGGGGGTCTGGCAATAGCGAGCACTGCAAGCTGCAGGGATAGGGTCAAGGGGAAAGAAAAGTTACTGTAGGTCAGTAACCCGACATGGCTATAGCGGCAAATGTTGGGTTACGCCGCTTCGCGGCTAACCCAACCTACGCATCAGGCATAAAAAAACCGCCCGGAGGCGGTTTTTTTGCTTTACGGCGGGCTTTACTGGGAATTTTCAGCCAGGTAGTTCACCGCCGCATCGATTTCCTCGCGGGTGCAGTCCATACACAGGCCTTTGGCGGGCATGGCATTGAAGCCGTTCCAGGCATGCTCGTGCAGTGTCTCCAGACCCTTGGCGATGCGTGGTGCCCAGGCGGCGGTATCACCCAGTTTGGGGGCGCCGGCAGCGCCCGTACCGTGACAGGCCACGCATTTGGTGTCGTAAACGGCCTGGCCGGAACGGGGACCCGTATCGGCGGAGGCGACCAGAGTAGCGGCGCATTCATCACCGGCCATGCAAACCTGACCCACGGGCGCAACACGCTCCTGTACGGTTGTTTTCTCGGTCGCGGCAAGGGCGGTGAAAGACAGGGCAATTGCCGCTAATGCAATGATCGGCAGGCTTTTTGTAGTCAGGCTCACGGGGCACTCCTATTGGTGGTGTTGGCTTGAGGCCCAATCTGGCCTCGGCGCGCGCATTATAGCGCCAAATGGTGCGGTCGGGGAATATTGGCGAACCAGACGAGGCGGATGATCGAAAACTCAGGCGAGTCCGCCGTCCACAACGAAATCCTGCGCCGAGATCATGGCGCTGTTGTCGGACGCCAAAAACAGCGCCATATCGGCTACATGCTCAGGCATCAGGCGCTGCTTTATGCACTGGGTATCCACGATCCATTTTTCGGTTTCCCTGTCGACATAGTCGTGCAACTGCCGCTCTGTCATCACCCAACCCGGAACCAGGGTATTCACGCGAATGCCGTCGCAACCGAAGTCTCCCGCGAGGCTGCGGGTCAGGCCGGACATGGCGGCTTTACTGGATGCGTAGGCCTGCATCTGCCCCTTTTTCATGTTCCAACAAATGGAGCCGAAATTGATGATGGAGCCGTAACCCAACTCCTTCATTTGCGGATACACGGCCTGGGCAGCGAAAAAAGAGGGTCGCAGGTTGATGGCCATCTGGTCATCCCACCCGGCCGGCGTCACATCCTTGATATCCGTGCGTGTGTCATCGGCGGCATTGTTGACCAGAATGCCGATATTTCCGAGAGTTTGATGAGTTTGCTCGATTGCCAGCCGGAGGGCATCAATCGAGCGAAGATCACAGGGGATGAACAGGGGGCGGACGCCGGTTTCTCCTTCCAAACGGTCGCACAGGGCCTGGCCCTGCTTCTCCTGAATATCGATGAAGCTGACTTTCGAGCCCTGCCTGCAGAAGGCTTCGACAATACTCGCACCTATGCCCGTGGCGCCGCCCGTGATAAACGCCACCCTACCCCGCAAACTGGGATAACTTACATATTCGGAATTCATTTCTACATGCAACCTCTGACGCCCTCGGGTTCGGCCGACCCTTTAACACCCGCCATACCAGACCTTAAAAGTAGATGCCTTTATCGGCATTTGCCAGTCCGGCAAATAATTCATAATACAGCAGATATTAAAGAAACCGCGTCATTGTGTCACACATTGCGGTGGAGGCGCCTCAGCCCGGCTTTTCGGTCAGCGCCTCTTCGATGAGGGTCAGGGCCTCATCTATCAGTAGAAACAAGGAGCTTTTCGCCCGCTCGGGGTTGCGGTTCTTGATGGCGTTATAGATCTTGGTGTGGTCTTCGACAACGGTTTCGGCGGCGCCCTTTATCGTATTTGTGTGTCGAATACTGACCCGCAGGGCCGTCTGGGTAAAATCGCGGAGACGAATATAGAACCGGTTCTTGCTGGCGTAGAGGATACTGACATGGAAGGCGATGTCCGCCTCAAGAGCCTGTTCGGTATTTGTCGCGGTGCGCATGCGCTCCAGAGCCGCCTCTATGGCATCAATGCTTTCGTCGTCCGCATACCTCGCCGCCAGCGAGGCAGCCTCCGGCTCTATGGCAATCCGCATTTGCAGAAATTCCTGTAGAACCTTCAGGGAAGGCATGCTTTCCAGCGACCATTTGAGCAGATCGGTATCGAAAATATTCCAGTACTCTTCAGGCAGAATGCGTATGCCCTGTCTTGGGCGACTGGAGATAAGCCCCTTGGCGGACAGCATTTTCACGGCTTCGCGCACGGCACTGCGACTGACACCGAACTGCTCGCACAAATCGGCTTCCGAGGGCAGGCTTTCGTTCCTGCTGTAGTCACCGCACACAATGGATCGCCCCAGAGCCTGCGTCATCCCTTGAGAAAGATTGGAATTTCTATCGAACACTGACATAGATTTTGCTCAATATGTAAGATTTATTATAACAGCCAAAACCGCTTATTATTCCCGACCGCAACAGCGACTTAGTGTATTCCTAAACCATTGATGCCTCAAGTCACTGTAAAAGGGGTATGTCGCGATAATTCAAGCTGTTACGACATTTGTATTATAATACCACAATATTAATCCAAGCTCACCCGGCGCACATCCGTAAGCGCCGGATTGTCGGCGTCAGTATACCCTTCGAGCACCTTCACTGGCGTGGCAACTGTGAATTTCCGCGCTGCGGCCAAACTCCTTGAGGTAGCGCTCCTTGACGTGGGCGGCCACCTGATCGCGGCGCTCATGGGGCACCAGCGCCACGACGCAGCCACCAAAACCGCCGCCAGTCATACGCACACCGCCATCCTCATTCAACATTTCCTCGACGCTCTCGACCAGGAAATCGATAGCTGGCACGGTAATTTCAAAATCATCGCGCATGGAGACGTGGGAAGCGGCCATGAGTTGATGTAAAACCGCGATGTCGCTGCTGGCCAGCGCCGCCGCGGCTTTGACGGTACGTTCATTCTCCGTCAGTATGTGGCGGGCGCGGCGATAGGCCACCGCATCGAGCTGCTGCTGGTGTGCGGCAAGCATGGTCAGGTCTGCCTCGCGCAGGCTGTTCAGCCCCATGATTCTGGCGGCTCGCTCACACTCTTCGCGCCGGTCGTTGTACTCACTGCCCACCAGTTTGCGTTCGACTCTGGAATCGATAATCATCAGATCCAGGTGCTCGGGAATGCTCACGGCCTGGTATTCCAGGTTGCGACAGTCGAGCAGCAGGGCGCTGTCGGCTTTGCCGGCCGCGGATGCCAGCTGATCCATAATGCCGCAGTTACAGCCGGCAAAATCGTTTTCGGCGCGCTGGGCGATTCGGGCGATCTCACGCTTGTCGAGATTCAGCCCGTTCAATTCACTGCAGCAGGTGGCAAAGGCGACGGAAAATGACGCCGATGAACTCAGCCCCGCCCCGCGCGGCACATTGCCCAGGGCGTAGACATCCATGCCGCCTATGGCGATGCCCTCGCGGTAAAAATGTGCTGAAACGCCGCGCAGGTAATCCGACCAGGATTCCGCCTCGTCGTGTTCGACCGGCTTGTCGGTTTGCCATTGGCTGCTTCGGTCTTCGAGATTGCCGGCGACAACTCTGATGGTGTTGTCCTTGCGGGCGCGCACGGCCAGATAGGTGCCGTAGCCGATGGCACAGGGCAGCACGAAGCCGTCGTTGTAATCGGTGTGTTCGCCAATCAGGTTAACGCGGCCGGGCGCAAAAAATACGCTATCCGGCATCTCGGAAAAAATGCGTTTGAATTCCTCAATGGCGGTTGTTTGGGTGACCGGAATCATACTTCTCCCTTCTCATCCAGATAATGGGTGGTACTGCACGCACGCAAACGCTCGGCGGCCTGCTCCGGTGTAATATCCCGTTGCGCTTCCGCCAGCATTTCGTAGCCCACCATGAATTTCTTGACGCTGGCGCTGCGCAACAAGGGCGGAAAAAAGCTGGCGTGCAGCTGCCAATGGGCCTGGCTTTCGTCGTTGAACGCGCGTCCACGCCAGCCCATGGAATAGGGAAAGCTGCACTGAAAGAGGTTGTCGTAGCGCGTCAAAAAGCGCTTCATGATCGCGGCGAGCGCGGTTTTTTGTTCGGCGTTGAGTTCATCCAGGTGCGTCACATGGGCGCGCGGCAGCAACAGGACTTCAAACGGCCAGCAGGCCCAGAAGGGCACAACAGCGGCCCAATGGTCATTGACGTCGACCACTCGCTCACCCAGCGCAATTTCCTTTTCCACGTAATCCAGCAAAAGGTTGCTGCCGTGTTTAAGCTGATACTGCTTCAGGTTATCGGCGATTTTGGATGCCTCCGTGGGAAGCTGATCCTGCGCCCAGATCTGTCCGTGCGGATGGGGGTTGGAGCAGCCCATGACCGCTCCCTTGTTTTCAAATATCTGCACCCACTCGTAACGCTGACCCAAGTCGCGCAGTTGATCCACCCAGGTTTCAATTACGCCTTCGATGGCCGTCTCGCTCAACTGAGGCAGGCTTTTACCGTGATCGGGGGAGAAGCAGATGACTCTCGCCGCCCCCTGTACCGCACGGGCAACCAGCAGCGGGTCCTCGGGGACATCCAGTTCCCTGGCATCGGCTTGCAGAGCTGGAAAATCGTTATCGAAAACAAAAGTACCGGTGTACTGGGGATTCATATCACCGGTAATCCTGGTATTGCCCGCGCACAAATAACATTCAGAATCATGGCTGGCGGGCACCTGGTGGGCAGGAGCTTCCTGCTGCCCCTGCCAGGGGCGCTTGGCGCGGTGAGGGGAGACCAGCACCCACTCATTCAGCAACGGATTCCAGCGACGGTGGCTCTGGTCGTCCAGATTCGCTTTTTGCGAAAGGTTTTTCGTATTCACTTCTTGACCTCGGAGATATCCGCGCCCCCGCGGGAGCGCCTTCCAGTTTGTTACCACCAGGTGGCGTAGAGCGCCGTCAGGATCACAACGATACCCAGAGCCGCAATGTTAAAGCCGCTGGATGTGGAGAAATCCAGATGTCCCAGCTCGATGGCCTTGTCGCTGTTCTCCTTTTGGCGAACCATCAGACCCAGCGCCATGCAGATGAGGAAGACCAGGCCGACGCGGTCCATGAAGGGCAATTCCGGCCAGAACAGACGTGCCAGAATGGACAGCACAACCGAGGAGATGGCGGCTACCAGCGCCGAATTGGCATTGGCGCGCTTGACGAAAAAGCCGAGGATGAAAATTGCCACGATGCCGGGCGTAAAGAAGCCGGTAAATTCCTGGATATACTGGAAGGCCTGCTCGAAGCGACCCAGCAAGGGTTCGGCGATGATCATTGCAACAACCATGGCGACGCCCGCGGCACAGCGACCGATCATGACCAGCTTTTTCTCGGACGGCTGGCTCTTGGTCAGTTGGCGGTATATATCCATGGTAAAGATGGTGGAGATGCTGTTGGCCATGGACGCAATGGAAGAGGCGATGGCGGCGACCAGCGCGGCGAAACACAGGCCAAGCAAACCGGCGGGAACCAGCTTCATCAGTTCCGGATAAGCCTGGTCCGGACGCTCAAGATCGGGCACCAGCATCAATGCCGCGATGCCCGGCAGCACCACGATCACCGGCATGAGAAGTTTCAAATAGCCCGCAAGCGCCATGCCTTTTTGCGCTTCGCGCAGGTTCCGGGCCGCGAGCGCGCGCTGGGTGATGTATTGGTTAAAACCCCAATAGGAAATATTGATAATCCACATGCCTCCCAGCAACACCGAGATACCGGGCAGGCTGATATAGTCTTCATGATCCGAGGACAGGATCAGGTCGAAGCTGCTTGGCGTTTTCTCCAGCAGGGTTGTAAAGCCGGCAATCAAACCCTCGCCGCCGGCAATTTTATCGAGCGCCAGATAAGTCACCAGCAGACCACCGAATACCAGCAGTACCACCTGCACAACATCGGTAAGCGCAACGGCTTTCAAGCCGCCATACAGCGAGTAGGCCATGGAGAATGCGGCCAAAAACAGCATGCCATAGAGCATGCCGACACCGGTGATGGTTTTAATCGCCAGCGCGCCCAGATAAAGAACAGCGGCCAGGTTGACGAAGGTGTATACCGCAAGCCAGAAAATGGCCATGAGCAACTGAACGCGCTTGTCAAAACGCTGCTCCAGAAACTGGGGCATGGTGTAGATCTTTTTTTCCAGCAAAATCGGCAGGAAGTATTTGCCTATAACGATCAGGGTGATGGCTGCCATCCATTCATAGGAGGCGATCGCCAGACCAATGGCGTAGCCCGAGCCGGACATGCCGATAATTTGTTCCGCGGAAATGTTGGCCGCTACCAGAGAGGAACCCACCGCCCACCACGGCAGTGTATTGCCGGCAAGAAAGTAATCGGAACTGTTCTTCTCATGTCCGGCCTTATCCCGCGATACCCACCAGGCGAGGCCCATGAGGAAGACGCAATAAATGGCGAATACGCCAATATCTAGAATGCTTATGTTCATAAAATCACTACCTTCACTTTATTGTTGTACGCATGTACTAATAAATTGTTTTAGTTGCTCTTGAGTTCAACCTGGATAACCATCGGGATTCGCACTCTGCCAACGCCAGGTATCCTGCATCATTTGCTCTATGCCGTACTCGGTTCGCCAATCGAGTTCATTTTCAGCGAATTCGGGGTTGGCAAAACAGGTGGCAATATCACCCGGGCGACGGGCAACCAGTTCATAAGGAATGGTTTTGCCACAGGCCTTTTCAAATGCCGCTATGACCTGCAAAACGGAGTAACCCTGCCCGGTGCCCAGATTATAGGCCCTGCAAGCGGGCGTCTGCCCCAACAGCTTCTTCAGAGCCGCCAGGTGTCCGCGAGCCAGATCCACCACATGAATGTAATCGCGCACGCCGGTGCCGTCGACCGTGGGATAGTCGCTGCCGTATACGCTGACGCACTCGCGCTTGCCGATGGCCACTTGCGACACATAAGGCACCAGATTGTTGGGTATGCCCGAAGGGTCTTCGCCAATACGGCCACTCGGATGCGCGCCTATGGGATTGAAGTACCGCAACAGACTGATGTTCCAGCTGCTATCGCGCGCTCCGGCGAGGTCTTCCAGAATCTGTTCGATCATCAGCTTGCTGCGGCCATAGGGGTTGGTGGCCTGACGAGGGGAAGCTTCATCAATGGGCACGCGGGCGGGATCGCCGTATACCGTCGCCGATGAACTGAAAATCAGATTCCACACCTGATGGGCGGCCATGACCTCGCAGAGGGTCAGAGCGCCGGCGACGTTATCGCGGTAATACGTGAGAGGAATTTCCGTGGACTCGCCCACCGCCTTCAAGCCGGCGAAGTGCATGACCGCCTTGATGGGGCGCTCGGAAAAAACGCGCTCCAATGCGGCCTTGTCGTTGATATCCAGTTGGTAGATGTCCGGCCTGTGGCCACTGATGTCGGCGATGCGATCCACCACCGAAGGCTTGCTGTTGCAGAAATTATCAACGATGACAGGCCGATAGCCGGCCTCGACCAATTCGACGCACACATGGCTGCCGATATATCCGGCCCCACCCGTTACCAGTATCTCAGGCGCATCCGACAATGGTTGTACTTTAGGCATTTACGCTCTCTCCTTCCCCAGTGTCTTCATTGTACAGAAAAATCTGTATTATTTATATGATTTTTTGAGCTAACCGAGACCGGAAATGTCACCAGCCCGATTCCGGGCTTTTTGTGCCGCGAATAACGCCCAATTTATTTTAATAAGATAATTCGGATTTTTCAAAAAATCAACTTTTAGCGATCCCCTCGTCGCCAGAAGCTGAAAACTTCCGTTAAATCAGTGCTATTTTGAAGAAACCAGGTTCGCATGCGCCTTAAATTCGATGAAAACTGTGCGGCAATCGATGTTTTTGAAGAGGATTTTTTGTTGCTATTTGTAATATATATGATACTATAAATTCCATCGATCGCTGCTCGACAGCAGCATGGTAGCCAAATCGATTCGAACCACGATCATTGCCATGGGCAAATGGCATATCGAATCTACTGTGCATTTGTCCCATGGCGGCTTTCTGCTCCCCCCACTCATTGTGGAATTGCCACATTGGCGCCTACGCGGCGTCAATGTGGACTTTTTTGTTTTCCGCCACCACCACGCCCGCTTCGCATTCTCTACGACTCACGCAAGATCACGGAATCTCCAGCCCCGCGACGCATGGTCTGCTTTATGCTTGTATGGATCGAATTCATGGGCAACTCTAAAAGTTGCATTGGCTCCGATTAAATCATATATTTATGACTTATCGAACCATAAATACAAGTCCAAGAACCCCCGGGAGAGACAGATTCTGATGATTCCTCTAAAGCACACACTACTCCTGTGTCTCGGTGCAGCCCTTTTAGGCGGCTGCGGCACAAGCAACGCACCCTCCCCTGACCAGTCCACAGACATCCAGGCAGAAGGCGCCACATCTAAGCCCAACGTGGTGATCTTCTATATTGATGACCTCGGTTATGGAGACCTCAGCAGCTATGGCGCCACCGCTGTACAGACTCCCAACGTCGACCAGCTCGCTGCCGAAGGGATCCGCTTTACCGATGCCCACAGCCCGGCCTCCACCTGCACGCCGTCGCGCTACGCCATGCTGACCGGTAACTATGCCTTCCGCGCCGATGCCAAGATTCTACCGGGCGACGCCCCGCTGATTATCGATGAGACCAAACCGACACTGGCGGATATGTTCAAGCGCGCCGGTTATGCCACTGCCGTGGTGGGCAAATGGCATTTGGGCCTCGGCAACGGCAATATCGACTGGAACGGCTATGTCAGCCCCGGTCCCGCTGAAATCGGCTTTGACTACAGCTTCCTGATACCGGCCACCGGTGACCGTGTACCCACCGCCTATCTCGAGAACCAGCGCATCTACAATCTGGACCCGGCCGACCCGATTACTGTCAGCTACACCGAGAAGATCGGCAACCGCCCGGTTGGACGCGAGCACCCGGAGCTGCTCAAGCAACAGGCCGACGATCAGCATAGCGATAGCATCGTCAACGGCATCAGCCGCATTGGCTATATGAAGGGCGGCAAATCGGCAGAGTATAAGGACGAAAACTTCGCCAAGGATTTTGTGGAGAAATCCGTCGACTTCATCCGCAAGCACAAGAATGAACCCTTCTTCCTGTTCCTGCCCACGAACAATATTCATGTACCCCGCGTGCCCAACGAGCGCTTTGTCGGCGCAACCACCATGGGGCCACGTGGCGATCACATTGTCGAGATGGATTGGCTGGTGGGTGAGGTCGTGGACGAACTGGAGCAACTGGGCCTGCTTGAAAATACCCTCATTATCTTCAGCAGTGATAACGGCCCCGTGCTGGATGACGGCTATGAAGATTTCGCCGTGGAAATGCTCGGCGATCACAAACCCGCCGGGCCCTTCTCCGGTGGCAAATACAGTATTCTCGAAGCCGGAACCCGTGTTCCCACCATCGTTTACTACCCCGCCAAAATTGAACCCGGCACCAGCGATGCACTGATCAGTCAGATTGACTTCTATGCCTCACTGGCGGAGCTGATTGGTGTCGATCTCGGCGAACAGGAAGCACTCGACAGCGTCAATGTTCTGGACGCCCTGTTCAATGCCAGCGAACCGGCCCGCACTTATATGCTGGAAGAGGCTTACACACTGGCGCTACGTAAAGGCGATTGGAAATATATTGCTCCCTTCACCGGCACCCTGCCTGGGTGGATGAAGAACAAGACTGTCGACCCTGGCCTGTCGCCGGAACCACAGCTTTACGACCTTTCAAAGGATCCCCAGGAGAAGGTCAACCTGGCGGAAAAGCATCCGGAAATGGTCAAAAAGCTGCAAGCTGAACTGGAAGCGATTAAGTCCAGCCACTAAATGACCACTCAGCTCCTCTGGCGGTTGCCAGGGGAGCTGCCCACCACTTCATTCGTTATCGGCAAAAACACAACCAAAAACTCACGGACGTTTCACTCACAAAGGGCGCTACGTGCGTACGTCTGTGTCCGTCCAATACGCCATAAATGATGCAGGAGAATTTCAAATGAAACTCTGGCCCCTCATGTTCGCTGCGTTGATGTCAACAAACAGTATCGCTGCGCCCTCGGAAGAAGCCCAAAAAGAAGAAGATGCCCGAAACCTGCTGTTCAAGGATCACCCATCGAACCCCCTGAACGCGGTTAATGCGCCCGGTCCCAACGCAGAACGTTTGCAACCCTTATTCACGGATACCCTGTTGGCGGACATCAGCATCACACTGGCTGATGATACCTACTACATGACGGGAACCAATCTCGACAAGCCCAATAACGGCATCTATTTATGGCAGTCCGACGACCTTGAAAACTGGAGATCTCTGGGAGCCGTTTATGATGCCAAGGGCGAACGCTATAAAGCGCCGGAAGTTCACTACATCAACAATACCTTCTACCTGGTGTTTGCCGATGTATTCGGTTGCATCAAGACAGCGCGCAGTATCGATGGCAAGGCTACCGGACCCTATGAAGCTTCAGGGTGCCTGGTGGAAAATTTTGCCGACCCATCACTTTTTCACGATGACGATGGGCAAACCTATCTGCTCTATGGCAATGGCTTTGTGGCACCACTCAATAAATCCCTGACAAAAGTTACCGGGCCTGCCAAGTTTATAAAGCCCGCCGCGGATGTTTATAAGCGGACGGATTTTTCAGCGCAAAAAGACTGGCCCGCGCGCAACCGCATTGGCGAAGGCGGTTTGTTCATAAAAAAAATAGAGGGCAAATATTACGCTTTTGCCAACGAGGTCACTGGTCGGATGGAAGCAGCAACGGATGATGTCTTCGCCGCTGTGTCCGACAATCTGTTTGGCCCCTATTCGGGCCGTTATCTGGCAGTCCCACATGCCGGCCAGACCACCCTCTTTACCAGCAAGCAGGGGCAGCTCTATGCGACCTACTCAGCCCCTCTCACTGATAAATACGCCGCGGTACGCGTCCGCCCCGCACTGGTGCCCCTGGAGTTTTCCAAACGCGACAGGCTTCGTCCCGCATCCAGCGTTATTCTGGAAGACGCCGTAGTCTCAGTGCAAAAGCCCCGCCTTACCAGCGAGACCATGCGCGACCCCTCCATCACCCTGGGCGGCGATGGCTTTTACTATCTGGTGGGCACCCAGGACGGCTATGGCTACCTCTATGGAGAGGGTGGCGTTACGCTTTTTCGCTCGAAAGACCTGCAAACTTGGAACGCCGTGAAAGTCATCTGGAGCTGGGAGGGCCTTGGCGAGGGCGATTTTTCCACCATGCAGCTGTGGGCTCCGGAAATCAAGTATGTCACGGCCGACGACAACTATTACCTGAGCGTCAGCCTCTGCTGCAAGGGCGTCACCTATCTGTTCAAAAGTACCACCGGCAAGGCCGAAGGCCCCTATGTCAATGTCACTGCCGGGAAATTCGTGGACGGCATCGACGGATATGTCTTTGAAGACGATGACGGAAAGGTTTACTTCCTTTGGGGGGGTGGCCGTCTGGGCGAGCTCAATGCCGACCGCTCGGGATTTGTCGGCAAGCCCGTTCGCCTCAAGACCACTGAGGAACACCACGTCGGTTACGAGGGCAACGCCCTGGCTAAAATAAACGGCCACTATGTTCTGACCGGTGCCGAGTGGCACGGGCCACTGCGAACCATGGGTACCTACGACATGATGTATGGCGTCTCCAAAACCCTGTTCGGACCCTACACCAAGGCGCGTATCGGCGTACCCCACGCGGGCCACGGCACCGTGTTTCGCGATAAATCCGGCCACTGGTGGACATCCATGTTCGGCAACGATATTACCGCACCCTTCCGTATGCACTTCGGGTTGGTACCCATTGAGATCAGCAACCATATGGTGCTGAGGCCCACTCTCACGCATAACGACATCCACGATGACAAAAGCTCAGCAAATGGAACAGGTAAACATTGATGATCAACCTTAATGACAATTCCAAATTTATCAGGCAACTTCGGATTATGCTTGTCGCCATTCTTGGAATGGTGGTGGCAGCCCCCTATGCCTTCGCCGCGCTCGAATTTCCGCAAGTGCGCGATGCCCAACCCAACACCGAGGTTATCTCATCCACTCTCAAACTGGATAATTTGGGATCTCCCACGATTATCCGCATTGAGGGCGGCGAGTATTCCATCAACAATCGACCCTTTACCTCGCAA
>CAZEWY010000023.1:0-27534 GCA_964515945.1 uncultured Cellvibrionaceae bacterium | reverse complement strand
CCAGCGGGTTCTTCTGGCGAGAGCCTGCTGGTCCAGTTCCCCTAGCAGCTTTTTCAATAACTCCTGTAGAAGTTTGCGCTTTGTGCTGATGATCTGTAGCTGAAATCGATAGCGCCCCTGGCGCCTTTCCATCGGTGCCGGAACCGGCCCGAGGTAATTGAGCGCCGGGCTGGGGAGCATTAACTGTTGTGCCAGACGGCGGGCCAATTGCAGAAATTCGACGGCGTTTTCCGCGCGTTTGGATTCTGCCCGTATCAGCGCCATGGAGGAGAACGGCGGCAAATGAGTGGCGCGCCGTTCCGCCAGCAGTTGTCGCGCGTAGCGGTGGTAACCTTGGTGAATCAGTGTTTGCAGCAAGGGATGTTCAGGTTTGTGGCTCTGGATGAGCACTTTGCCGGGTGTATCGCCACGACCGGCGCGACCGGAAACCTGCATGATCAACTGGCCCATACGCTCTGGTCCACGAAAGTCCGGGCTCATAAGTCCCTGGTCAGCGTCGAGAATCACCACCAGCGCGACCTTGGGGAAATGATGACCCTTCGCCAGCATCTGGGTCCCCACAAGAATGCAGGCCTGACCTTCCATGACTTTTTCTGTCAGTGCCCGCATGGCATGTTTGCGGCTCATGGAATCCCGGTCGACGCGCATAACAGGAGTTTGGGGGAATTGCTCGATCAGGAGCTCCTCGGCTTTTTCCGTTCCCTGGCCCTGAGGCATCAATTCGCTGGAGTGACAGGAGGGACATCGGGAAGGCACGGGCCGCTGAGTATCGCAGTGATGGCAGCGCAGGTGATAGGGCCTCTGGTGCAGGGTCATACGCGTGTCGCAGCGATTGCAGTCGGCGTGCCAGCCGCAGTGATGACAGAGCAGGGCTGGCGCGTAACCACGCCGATTCAGAAAGACCAGTACCTGGTGGCCCTCCTGGAGAGTCTGGCGAATCGCCGCCCGGGTCGGCTCGGCCAGTCCCGCGCTGAGCTTCTGGTCGCGCAGATTGATCAGTTCCACCGCGGGCGGACGGGCATTGCCGGCCCGGCGTGTGATGCGCAGGTGCTCATAACGCCCCTGTATCGCATTGTGGAGCGTCTCCAGCGACGGTGTCGCGGAGCCGAGAATCACCGGAATGTGTGCCTGGCTGGCGCGCATGACGGCGACGTCCCGTGCCGAATAGCGCAGTCCTTCCTGCTGTTTGAATGACAGGTCGTGCTCTTCGTCAACGATAATCAGCCCCAGGTCGGGCATGGGTGTGAAGGCGGCGAGGCGAGTGCCTATGACGATACGTGCCTCACCACTGGCCGCCATGGTCCAGCCACGTGCGCGCTGGCCTTCGCTGACACTGGAATGCAGTTCCGCCACGGGCACGTGAAAGCGGGCCTGGATGCGGCCCAGGGTCTGTGGTGTCAAACCGATTTCCGGAACCAATACCAGCGCCTGTCTGCCGGCTTGGAGTGCGCGGTTAATTGCCTGCAGGTAGACTTCCGTCTTGCCGCCGCCGGTCGCGCCCTCCAGTAAATAGCTGGCAAAGTGATGGTAGCGAACTTGATCCAGAGCAGCCTGTTGTTCCTCGTTGAGGGTTTGTGGCTGCTCTGCCAGAAGCTGATCTGTGGATGGAGGGGGCGGCGGCGTGTGTTCCAGGGCCACTTTCTCGATAAGATGCTTGTCTTCCATGGCTTTGGTGACGGCGGTTGTCAAACCCAGGGATTCCAGCATCTCCCGTCCCACGGTACCTCGGGCCAGCAGCAACTGATGCAGTTGCTGCTGCTTGGGTGCGCGCTTGAGCGCATCGTCCGGCAGACCTTTGCCCTCCGGGGTATGCCGCCAGCCCCAGGTTGGCGCGGCCTCCCTGTCCTCCGCCTTGCGCAGACGCCCGGGAAGAGCCACTTGCAGCACCTCTCCCAGCGGGTGCTGGTAGTAGTCGGCACACCACTGACACAGGCGCATTACCGGGCCGGGCAGCACCGGCGTTCGGTCCAGAATCTCGAGAGCTGGCCGCAGTTTGATGGCATCGGTTGTGGTATGAAACCTTACCGCGAGCAGGATACCGACCAGTTCCTGCCGACCAAAGGGCACCCGTACACGCAGGCCCGGTTGCAGTGATTCCGGATCAAGGGCGCAATTCGCCGGAGGCAGGTAATCGAAACCCTGGCGCAGCGGTGTAGGCAGCGCCAGGTGTAGCAGGAATTGGCTTGGCATCAGCTCGGATCGATTGAGTGAAAATTGTGCAAATAGACTTGCGTTGCGGCCGGGTTCTGGTAATATCCCGCCTCTGTTTTACGCCCAGTTACATTAACCGGTGTGCGGTGCCCGACACAAGATCGGGTGGCGGTGCACAAACGATATGAGGCTCCCATGCAAGCGGATATTCAACCTAAATACGGCGACATGACTGCAACCTGCAGCTGTGGCAACGTTATCAAGACTCGTTCCACCTTCACCAAGGACATTACGCTGGACGTGTGTTCTGAGTGTCATCCATTTTACACCGGCAAGCAGAAGGTGGTTGACACCGGTGGTCGTATTGATCGCTTTAACAAGCGTTTTACCCGCGGCGCCAAGAAATAATGACGGCGTAGCCGTTTCACAAAAAAGCCAGGCATTTGCCTGGCTTTTTGCGTTTTGGAGGTCTGATTTCAGAGGTAGGCGCTTTTCGATTCTCAGAAAAGTTCCTCGGTCAGCACTTCCGGATTGTCATAGGGTGAATTCAGACGATTGCTGTCTGACGCGTCCGGCACATTTTCAGTACGGAAAATCTCGAAGATGGCGTCCGGGTCTCCGACCCTGGCGCGTTTCCCGGTCGCTGGGTCGATACGCACGGTTACTATACCTTCCGGTTGCAGGCGAGGCGTTTCCGGCTTGCCCGCCAGTGCTTCGCGCATATAGTTGATCCAGATGGGAAGAGCCGCGGAGCCGCCATATTCCGAGGTGCCCAGATTCGACATTTGGTCAAAGCCGACCCAGGCCACAGCGACGACATCGCCGTTGTAACCGGCGAACCAGGCGTCGGTCGGGCCATTGGTTGTCCCCGTCTTGCCGGCCAGATCGTGCCTTCTCAATACCTTGGCGCGACGGCCGGTGCCATGCTGTATGACGTCCTGCAGCATGGAATCTATGATATAGGCGACCTCGGGATCGAGAACTCGCGGAGCCTGGGGATAATCCTCGGGCTCGAGAATGTCCAGCAGACTCTTGATGGCAAACTCGACCTCGAAGGGGTCGCCGGTGAAGTTATAGGGGCGATTGCTGATGACTGACTGAACCTGCGCTCTGTCCGCGGGCTTGGTTGCATCGGCGTCCTCGCAGGTGGTGCAGACGGTGCGGGGAAGAGCCTCGAAAACCGTGCGACCGTCGAAATCCAGAATCCGGTCAATAAAATAGGCATCCACGGAATAGCCGCCATTGGCAAAGACGCTATAGGCGGTCGCCATTTCCAGAGGCGTCAGATTGGCGCTCCCCAGCGCCAGAGATAGATCCCGGGGCAGTTTGCTTTCGTCGAAGCCGTACCGATCCATGCCGTCGATAGCGTAGCCGACGCCAATGCTGCGCAAAACCCGTATGGAAACCAGGTTGCGCGACAGATAAAAGCCCTTGCGCAAGCGGGTGGCACCGTAGAATTTGCCGCTGGAGTTTTCGGGGCGCCAGCTGGTTTCCAACTCGCTTGAGCTAAAGACAATGGGGGCGTCATTGACAATAGTCGCCGGCGTCAGCCCCGCTTCCAGCGCGGCTGTATAGACAAACGGCTTAAAGCTGGAACCGGGTTGACGCTCCGCCTGAGTCACCCGGTTGAAGCGGCTGTGCTGAAAGTCAAAACCGCCGACCATGGCGAGGATGGCGCCATTGTCAGGGTTCAATGACACCAGTGCCCCTTGCACCGCGGGTACCTGATCAAGATACCAGTTGCCGGGTGTGCGTTCCTTCAGTCGAATAACATCACCAACGCTCAGAACGTCGGCGGCTGTCTCCGGTGCCGACCCCAGGACGTTTTCGGAGATATAAGGCTGTGCATCGCCCAGGCCGTGCTCCCAGGTCACCCGAACGGTTTCTCCGCTGGCAAGCAGCGCTTCAACGGCTTTATCCTCTACTCGGGTCACGGCGGCGGGGTAGAGTTCGCGGTAAACCGGAATGTCGTCCAGGGCCTCCAGCCATTCGTCGGTCACCAGTTCGGCACTCAGACTGGCCCCCGGCGTCTGAGCGTCTGCTGTTGGCTCCTGGGTCAGAACGGAGGCTTCACCCGCGAGTGCGCCGACAACCGAAAGCCGCTGTTCGGGTCCGCGATAGCCGTGGCGATGATCATAAGTGTGCAATCCCTTGACCACGGCTTGCACCGCGGCGGACTGCAGCCCGCTGTGAATGGTGGTGTATATACGATAGCCGTCGGTATAGGCGCTGGGTCCGAACAGATCAATGGCTTTGCGGCGTGCCATTTCGGCGATATAGGCGGCATCGACATTTTCCACAACATTGTTGCCATGAAAGCCGGCGGTAATAGGCTCATCAACCGCACGCTGGTAATCGGCTTCACCGAGCCATCCGAGTTCTCTCATTCGGCCGAGTATCCAGTTGCGCCGGATCAGCGCCCGCTCGGGGTTGGCGAGCGGGTTCATGGTTGAGGGTGCTTTTGGCAGCCCGGCAATCATCGCAAGTTGGGCTACACTTAGTTCGCTCAGCGGCTTACCGTAGTAGCCATAAGCGGCGGCCTGAATGCCATAGGAACGGTTGCCGAGAAAGATGACATTCACATAGAGCTCGAGAATCTGCTCTTTGGTCAGCTCCCTTTCGATGCGCATGGCGAGCAGTATTTCATTGAACTTGCGCATGAACTCCTGGCGGTTGCTCAGAAAGAAGTTCCGGGCCAGCTGCATGGTGATGGTACTGCCGCCACCCTGAATATCGCCAGTGAGCAATAATTGTGATGTGGCTCTCAATAGCCCGGTGATTGAGACGCCGTGATGCGAGTAGAATTGAGCATCTTCAGCGGCCAGCAACGCATCTATATAAGTTTGCGGAATTTCATTGTAATCCACGGGTGTCCGGCGTTTTTCACCGAATTCTCCTATGAGCTTACCGTCACTGGAATAAATTCTGAGCGGGGTCTGCAATCGAACATCCCGCAGGCTTTCCACAGATGGCAGTGATGGACCCAGGTAGAGGTGCATGCCCACGAGGCCCATGAGAACAGAGCTACAGCCAGCGAGCAGAAGCCAGAGAAGGGTAATAGAGGTACGTTTTAATGGCATAACGAGGGGTCAGGAACTCCGATATAGCGCGAATTTCAGATGTCTTGCCATTATAGAGTCTTTTTCACACTTTACACATGCACTCTCTTGTTGCAGCCTGGACTTAAAGTGCTATAACATAAACTGAAGCTAAGTGGCGGATATAGATAGGAAAATGGATATATTGGGGTTTTTCCAGAAAAGTGCCAAGCCAATCTTGGGCCTCGACATCAGTTCTACCACGGTGAAACTGCTGGAACTGAGTCGGCAGGGCGATACTTATCGGGTGGAAAATTATGCAGTCAGACCCCTGCCAGCCAATGCCGTGGTGGAAAAGAACATCAATGACGTGGATGCCGTAGCCCAGGCGCTCAAGGCGGTCGTTCAGCAATCGCGCACCAAGGTGAAAGATGCCGCGGTTGCCGTGGCGGGTTCCGCGGTGATCACCAAGACAATTGAAATGCCTGGTGGCCTCAGCGAGGACGCCATGGAGGTTCAGATATCGCTCGAAGCCGACCAGTATATTCCCTATCCCCTTGAGGAAGTGGCGCTGGATTTCGATGTGCTGGGCCCGTCCGAGCAGAATCCCGAACTCGTCGAAGTGCTGCTTGCGGCCTGCCGGCGGGAAAATATCGATGTGCGGGCCAGTGTCCTGGAATTGGCCGACCTGCATCCGAAGGTCATCGATGTCGAGGCCTATACGATCGAGCGTGCCTTCACTCTTCTGCGGGAGCAAATGGAGGAGCAGGAAGGGCAGGTCGTGGCCATCCTGGACATAGGTTCCACTATGACGACCTTGAATATCCTGGTTGACGGCAAGACCGTCTACACCCGCGAACAATTGTTTGGCGGCAGACAGTTGACCGAAGAAATACAACGCCGCTACGGGCTCTCAGAAGAGGAGGCCGGTCTCGCCAAAAAGCAGGGAGGACTGCCGGATGACTACGAGGCAGAGGTTTTGGAGCCCTTCAAGGACGCGGTGGTCCAGCAGGTGACGCGCTCGCTGCAATTCTTTTTTTCCTCCAGTCACTACAATGATGTCGATCACATCATTCTCGCTGGTGGCGTTGCCGCCATGCCAGGCCTGGCGGCGCTGATTGAAGAAAAGCTGGGAACATCCGCCACCATTGCCAATCCCTTTGCGAATATGTCCGTAGCGTCGCGCGTCAATGCCGCCTTGCTGGCCAATGATGCGCCGTCTCTTTTGGTGGCGACGGGGCTCGCGCTGAGGAGTTTTGATATCGATGGCTAGAATCAATTTGCTGCCTTGGCGTGAGGAATACCGCGAGGAAAAGAAGCAAGAATTCATTCGGCAGCTTGCACTGGTGTGTCTGTTGGCTGGTATTGTTGGCTACGCCTGGTTTCAGGTTATGGCCAGTGCCGTGGATAACCAGAATCAGCGTAATACAGTGCTGCAGACGGAGATCAATTTACTTCAACAACAGGTCAAGGAAATTCAGGAGCTGAAAAAAAGACGTGCCGAATTGATCGACCGCATGAAAGTGATTCAGGATCTGCAGGGCACCCGGCCTATTATAGTACGCTATTTCGATGAGATGGCGAGGGCAGTACCTGACGGTATTTTTCTGACTTCTCTCGTGCGTACCGGCGAGACTATCACTGTCGAAGGTGTGACCGAATCCAATAACCGGGTGTCAACCTTCATGCGACAACTCGACGATTCCGAATGGTTCGCTGATCCCAATCTGAAGTCGGTAACGGCCGATCCGAAATTCGGTGAGCAGGCGAGCCGTTTTCTGATGCATGTCAAAACTGTCCTGCCCGCTGGCGAGACCGAGGAGAAGTAGACATGGCGGATATGACAGCTTTTCTGGAGCAGGCGAAGAATTTCGATATTTCTGATGTCGATCTTCAACGGGTGGGTGTCTGGCCTTTGCCCGCGCGCGTTCTAGTCTGCTTTGGAGCCGCTATTGCCATTGTGGCAGCGGCCTATTTTCTGATTATCAAGGATATGAATAGTGAGTTGGCTGCGGCCAAAAAGCAGGAGCAGACCTTAAGGACCTCGTTCGAAGCCAAAGCCAAGGAGGCTGCCAATCTGGAAGACTATCGTGAACAGATGGTGAAAATGGAGGAATCTTTCGAAGCTATTCTGAAACAGCTGCCCAGCGATACAGAAGTGCCGGGGTTGCTGGAGGATATCGACGAGAAAGGCGTTGCCAGTCGGCTCGATATTGAAAGTATTGCTCTGCAGGCAGAGCGATCTTCAGAGTTCTATATTGAATTGCCCATCAAGATTGTTGTAACTGGTGGCTATCACGAATTTGGCTCTTTCGTCAGTGGAATTGCCGGCATGCCACGTATCGTCACGCTCCATGATTACACCATAAAAAAATTGGGTAAAGGGGCTGGGCTGCGCATGGATATACTGGCCAAAACCTATAGATATAAGGCCTTGGATAAATAGCGATGTCTAGTCCAACCATAAAATTACTATTGGTGCTGGCCGCGTGCATACTCGTCCCGGCCTGCAGTTCGTCCAATGATCAAGCCGAGCTCCGTGAATATATTGAAGAGGTCAAGGCGCGACCGCCGCGCATGATAGAGCCCATGCCGACATTCCGTCCCTACGAGGCATTTGTCTACGGGGCAGCGGCAACGCGTAGCCCATTTGATCCCCCAGTCGAAGAAAAACAGCGGGTCGTGAGCGAAGTCGACACCAATATCAAACCCGATCTTACACGTGAAAAGGAATTTCTTGAGACTTTTGACCTGGGCTCCCTGCGAATGGTGGGAACTTTGGAAATGCACGGCACCTTGTGGGCCCTGATAAGGGATCCGAGCGGTGGTATCCATCGAGTCACCACGGGAAATTATCTCGGCAAGGACCACGGCCGTATTGTCGAAACGTCGCGAGCCCAGCTCGATATTGTGGAAATTGTATCCAATGGCCTCGACGGCTGGGTCGAACGTCCGAGAGTGCTCAAACTATCCGAGAAGGAAAACTAGCATGCTGGCTATGATTAAAAAATACGCTGGATCTTTCCTGGTGCAGATAGCACTGATGGCATCGGCACTCAGCGTTTCGGCGTCACTCATGGCAACCGAGCTGAAGGGGCTTCAGGTGGCAGAGCTTCCTGGTGAGCGCGCGGAAGTGCGGCTGCAATTTTCCGAGCCGCCTGCGGAGCCGCAAGGCTACAGTATTGATCAGCCAGCCCGGGTGGTACTGGATTTTCCCGATGTGCAGAATCTTCTGGAACGCAAGGAGTTCCCAATTTCCATCGGTTCCATTGACAGTGCTCTGGTGATGACGGGTGGCAACCGCACCCGGTTGATTATCAATATGACCGAACTCTCGGCCTACGAAACCCGTGTCGAGGGCAATGAACTGGTGCTACAGATCGGTGGCGAAGCCCAGGCAGCGGATGTCGTCAACGCGGATGTGAGTGCGGTTGAAAGCGCGAATGGTGAGTCCGTTGTGACGCCGAAATTCAGTGACACAGATGCAACTATCGAGAATATTGACTTTCGTCGGGGCGAAGCTGGCGAAGGCCGGGTGATTATCAATCTCAGCGATCCCTCGGTTGGCATTGATGTGCAAGAGGTCGCAGGTGGAATCAAGATCAATTTCCTCAATGCGGCTTTGCCCAAGGAATTGCAGCGGAAACTGGATGTCATTGATTTCTCCACGCCAGTGTCTTATGTGTCCGCGTCAATGGAAGGCAATAACACGGTGCTTACTATCGATGCGAGCGGCGATTACGATTATCTGGCATACCAGGCGGACAATGAGTATGTAGTTAGTGTCAAGCCTCTGACGCTGGCAGAGCAGGAAGAAAAACGGGAAAAGTTTGCCTATGTCGGCGAAAAGCTGTCTTTGAACTTCCAGGACATCGAGGTGCGCAATGTCTTGCAAATTATCGCCGATTTTAATGACTTGAACCTGGTTGCCAGTGACACCGTCACTGGTAGTATCACCTTACGCCTGGACAGTGTGCCCTGGGATCAGGCGCTGGATCTGGTATTGAAAACCAAGGGCCTCGACAAGCGACAAATTGGCAATGTGCTGCTGGTGGCGCCGGCGGCGGAGATCGCCGAACGAGAGCGCCAGGAACTGGCAACCCAGCGACAACTGCAGGAGTTGGCACCTCTGCGCACGGAATATATACGTGTGCGCTACGCCAATGCGGGAGAGCTGTTTAATCTGTTTGTTGGCAGCGGCGGCGGCGAAAGAGGTGGTGCTGGTGGTGGCACTGATAGCGGATCAACTGGGAGCATTCTGTCCGAGCGTGGTAGTGCCATCGTCGATGAACGTACCAATTCAATTATCCTGACGGACACTGAGAATAAGATCCGAGAGTTTCGTGAGCTGATAGAACGAGTGGATGTCCCCATCCGCCAAGTAATGATTGAGGCCCGAATCGTTATTGCAAATACGGATTTTGAGAAGGAACTCGGTATCCGTTGGGGTGGGGCGGCAGCTTCGGTCCAAGATGGGAGGATCTATCAGTCGGCGGGAAGCTCGGAATCGTTTGATGAAGAACCGGGCTCTCCAGCAGAATTCTTTTACAACGGCGGAACTACCGATATAGTTGAAAATACCGTTGTGGATCTCGGCGTCTTTAACCCCACTGGTAGCCTTGCCATGAGTGTCATTGGTGAGGATTTTATGCTCGATATGGAGCTTTCCGCCCTAGAAAGTAATGGGTATGCTGAAATCGTTTCACAACCCAAGGTGATCACCGGTGACAAGCAGCAAGCCACCATTTCCAGCGGTACAGAAATTCCATACCAAGAGGCGTCATCCAGCGGTGCAACCACAACCTCCTTTAAAGAGGCCGTTTTGAAACTAGATGTAACACCGCAGATTACTCCGGATGGCAATGTCATCATGGACCTTATCATTAATCAGGATTCGATTGGGGCGGTCACAGCTACGGGTGTTCCCACCATTGATACCACTGAGCTGGTGACCCAGGTTCTGGTGGCGGACGGGCAAACCATTGTTCTCGGCGGCATCTTCCAGACGGAGCAGGTGACGTCCGTGCGCAAGGTGCCTTTGCTTGGCGATATACCCTACCTGGGAAAACTGTTCCGTTCGGATGTCAAATCCGAGAATAAAAGCGAACTGCTCATCTTCATCACGCCGCGTATCATGAACGCCAAACTTAACTATTGATTGTGCCAAATAATATTATCCTGGTCGGCCCCATGGGGGCCGGCAAATCGACCATCGGCAAGAATCTCGCCAGCCGCCTTCACTACAGGTTTTGCGATACCGATGCTGTTATTGAAGAGCGGACCGGTGCCGATATCCCATGGATTTTTGATGTCGAGGGCGAGGAAGGTTTTCGCGTGCGCGAAACCGTGGTACTGCGGGATCTGCTGTGCGATCAGAATCAGGTGATTGCCACGGGCGGCGGCATAGTTCTCAAACCGGAAAACCGTGAATCCCTGGTGAGCGGTGGAGTCGTGATTTATCTGACGGCATCCCTCGATCAGTTGGTGCAGCGTACCGCCAAGGATCGGAAAAGGCCCCTGCTGCAGGTCCCCAATCCGCGGGAGCGACTACAGCAGATTGTGGCGGAGCGGGACCCGCTCTACCGCTCGATTGCGGATCACGTGGTTGTTACCGATGGTCGCGGACCCCGTACCGTCATTCAACAGATCCTCGATTTCCTCTGATATCGTTTATCCTATCCGGGGCTTGCGCGGGTTGAATGTGGTAGCATTAAGCCAATTCAGGTTTGAGTGAAAACACCCCTACGATGCGTACACTTTCTGTCAACCTCGGGGAGCGCAGCTACCCGATCTACATCGGTACCCACCTTCTTCACCGGACTGACCTGATCAGCCCCTATCTCGCGGGCGATCAGGTTATGGTTGTGACCAATGAGACGGTCGCGCCTCTCTATCTCGATTTGCTGAGCAAAGCCTTGACGGGTGTTACAACTCTGGACCAGGTAATATTGCCCGATGGCGAAAAATTCAAGAACCTGGAAACCCTGAACCGGATTTTTGATGGGCTGCTCGCGGCCAGACACAACAGAAAAACAACACTGATTGCACTGGGTGGAGGCGTCGTGGGTGATATGGCCGGTTTTGCGGCCGCCTGTTACCAGCGGGGTGTGGCTTTTATTCAGGTGCCGACAACGCTGCTGTCCCAAGTGGACTCATCAGTGGGCGGAAAAACCGGCGTCAATCACCCTCTGGGCAAGAACATGATAGGCGCATTTCATCAGCCCAATTGCGTCCTCATCGATACAACTGTGCTTGGCAGCCTGCCGGCCCGGGAACTGTCGGCCGGATTGGCCGAGGTGATAAAATATGGCCTGATCGCGGATGCGCAATTTTTCGCCTGGCTGGAAGCCAACGTGGAACACCTGGTGGAAAAGGAGCCCGAGGCTCTGGCCTACGCCATAGAGCGTTCCTGTCAGATCAAGGCAGACATAGTCGCGGCCGACGAACGTGAAGGTGGTATTCGAGCCATATTAAACTTCGGTCACACCTTCGGTCATGCCATTGAGACAGTTCAGGGCTACGGCAACTGGTTGCACGGCGAGGCGGTCGGTGCCGGTATGATGATGGCCTGCCGGCTGTCCGCTACACTGGGCTGGATTTCCGAGGATCTTGTCGCCAGAGCCGACGCACTCTTGGCCGCCGCAGGGTTGCCCAGAGTTCCACCTTCCACCATGACCCGATCCGAATTTCTGCAAAATATGGCGGTGGACAAGAAGGTCCTGGACGGTCGGTTGCGCCTGGTGCTGCTCAAGGCCTGTGGCCAGGCTGTGGTTACCAGTGATTTTGAGTCCGAAGCGCTGACAGCATTGCTGGACATCTACTGCCAATAAAAGCTTTATCCACTATCCCACAGGTTCCACAAGCCGGGGGTCGCCGTGACAAACACATCTCAGCTTGATCTCGGACTGGCGGACGCCGCCGACTCAATTGCCGACGTCCCCGCCGCCGAGGCTCCGGACATGCCCTGGGAATTCCCGGTTGCAGCCCACCAGCGGCTTCTGGAGCAGTTGAACCAGGAAATATCGTCCGGTTCAGCGGTGCCTTTGGTGGAAGGCCCTGCCAAAAGCGGCAAGACCCGACTCGCCAACCTTTTTTGCCGCCACTGTGATCCCCGCTTCGGCGCGCATTTGTTGACAATCGCCTGGGGCGTCGGACCGCGCGATGTCCTGCGCGCTTCGGCGACGGCACTGGGCTTGCCCACGGACGAGGGGCAATCAGCGAATCAACTACTGGCGATACTGCGCGATTTTGCGCGATCGTTACAGGATCAGTCACAGACTGCGCTCTTGGTCTTTGACGACGCCCACAACCTTGATGCCCGAACCACTGCCGCTCTGATGAGTTTGGTCCACAGGAAGGGCGGGCTGAGCAATGGCCTGAAACTGTTGTTCTGGTCTGAGCCCGGACTCCTTAATCGTGTGGACGACCTGCAGTTGGAATTGAGCGTGCGGGAATTCACCCTGCCCTTGCTGACCCCGACTGAAACCGGTGCTTTTCTTGAGCAATGGCTGCGCGAGGACGCGGACCATGCCGCCGGCCGTTTTCCGCTGGCTCCGTCCGATGTGCAACAGCTATGGGTCGAATCCGGCGGCTGCATTGGGCTGGTGAAGGAGCTCGCCCGGGAACGGCTTGAGCAACGCGAGACCATGCCAAAGCCCGAGTCAAAATCCTCAAACCGCTTGTTGACTGCGAATCTTGGTGGCCTGCCAGTCGGCCATATCGCCGCTCTCCTGTTGCTGATCGGTGGTCTCGGTGGTCTGCTGTGGCTGGGCAAGGCCGAGCCCCGGGCTCAGGCGACGGTCGTAGCAACAGAAATGGGCACTCCGACCAATACAACATCCGATATTCTCGTCATGGGCCGGGGACCGGAATCCTTGGGCAATCCAGCGAATACCGCCCCATCGGCAGCAGTCGCGCCGGACCAGGTGCCAAGCGCAGCGGAACCAGAAGTTGTGGTTACGACAGCGACGCTTGACCTTGAACCCGTGGTCGATAACGAGGAGCTGCGCCAGGCGCTCTATGGCGGCTCGACGCCGACAGAGGAGTCAGCATCTCAGCGCCAATCCGAACCCGAAAAGCCTGAACTCGACTTCAAACCTAACCCTGAATCCCGGGCCCAAATGCCAGCAGATCCCTTGTCGAGCGATGAGCAGGCGCTGTTGGCCTTCTCTCCCGATACCTACAGTCTGCAGATCATGTCCGCCAGTGGTCGCGAGTCCATTGAGCAGTTCAAGCGGGAGCAGCCCAATGAATCCCGACTCTATCTGTACCAGTCCCGGCGAAATGGGAAGCCTTGGTTCGTCCTCTTGGCGGGAAATTACCCAACGCGGGCGGCGGCGCGGGCAGCCATAGCCGAGTTGCCGGAGACTCAGCAGTTCACGGGGCCCTGGCCGCGCGAACTCGAGATGATTCAGCGGGAGATTACAGCAGATCGCGATCTTTAGCGGCTTTTGCCCGTAGATGTCTCTGGGACGGCGCTTCAGTCAGCGAGATACTGCTTGCCAAGGCCGTTTCGAGCCGTTAATATGCATCGCCCATTGCAGGCAAGCCCCTTTATCAAGGGGCTTTTTTGTCTCTGAAGGGCAGCAATAGTCTGCCAGCTGTTCTGTCTCTCCCTGCCGCAAGCCTCAATGGAACTTTTTGTTAATCCCGTAAAAGTGAAGTTGCCTATGAGTACAGGTCTCTACCGTCTAGACGAATTTAAGGATAACTGCGGATTCGGTCTGATTGCCCACCTCAAGGGACGGCCCAGCCATAAGTTATTGAAAACCGGTATTGAATCCCTGACCTGTATGACCCACCGGGGGGGTATTGCCGCAGACGGTAAAACCGGTGACGGCTGTGGCCTTCTGATTCAAAAGCCCGACAGTTTTCTGCGCGAGGTGGCCCGCCAGGAATGCAACTTCGAGTTGAGCGACCTCTACGGTGTCGGCGCCCTCATGCTCAGCCGGGAACAGGCATCGGCGGACAAGGCGCGCGAACTGGTGGCTCAGGCGCTGGCCGAGCAGGATCTGACCGATATTGCCTGGCGCAAAATCCCCACGGATTCCAGCTGCCTGGGCCCCATCGCTCTACAGAGCGTTCCCGATATCTATCATCTGTTCGTGAATGCGGGTGATCTGACCGATCAGCAGTTCAACGCGCGCCTGTTCATCGCGCGACGCCAGGCGGAAAAACGCCTCGAGCAGGACGACAGCTTTTATATCGCCAGCCTCAGCAGTCAGGTTCTCTCTTATAAAGGCCTGATGATGCCGGTGGATTTGCCCCGGTTCTACCCCGATCTCGCGGACCCGCGTCTGGAAACCGCCGTCTGTGTTTTCCACCAGCGCTTTTCCACCAACACCATGCCGCGCTGGCCCCTGGCGCAGCCGTTCCGCATGTTGGCGCACAATGGCGAGATCAATACTATTACCGCCAATCGCAACTGGTCCGTGGCCCGTACCAACAAGTTCCAGTCCGATTTCCTGCCCAACCTGGACGACATCACGCCGCTGGTGAACCGCACCGGTTCGGATTCCTCCAGCCTCGACAATATGCTGGAAGTCCTGCTGGTGGGCGGCATGGAACTGCACCGGGCGGTGCGCATGCTGGTACCGCCGGCCTGGCAGAATATGGAAACCATGGACGAGGACCTGAAGGCCTTCTATGAATACAACTCCATGCACGTGGAGCCCTGGGATGGCCCTGCGGGCCTGGTGATTACCGACGGCCGTTATGCCGTCTGTACCCTGGACCGCAATGGTTTGCGGCCCTCGCGCTGGGTCATCACCAAGGACGACATTATTACGGTGGCCTCGGAAGTCGGCGTCTACAGCTATGACCCGCGGGATGTGGTGGCCAAGGGTCGCCTCGGACCGGGGCAGATACTGTCGGTGGATACTCAGACAGGCAAGCTCTATCATACGGCGGATATTGACCGGCAGCTCAAGGCCAGTAAGCCATATCACGCCTGGATGAAGAAGAACGCCCGCCGCATCGAATCGTCATTGGCCGATGATCTCGCGGAAAACGGCATGAGCGCCGCCGAGCTCAAGGCGAACATGAAAATGTTCCAGGTGACCTACGAAGAGTGCAGTCAGGTGCTGGCGCCCATGACCCAGAATGCCCAGGAAGCCGTGGGCTCCATGGGTGATGATACCCCCATGGCGGTGTTATCTGAAAAGCAGCGTCCGCTCTACGATTACTTCCGCCAGCAGTTTGCCCAGGTGACCAACCCGCCCATAGATCCGCTGCGGGAAGCCATCGTCATGTCCCTGGAGACCTGCCTGGGCCGCGAGCTGTCGGTATTTGATGAAACCGAGGCTCACGCCCGGCGCGTCATACTGTCCAGCCCCATACTGTCGCCGGACAAATTCCGCATCCTGATGAACCTGCCCGGCGACGATTACGCGGCGGCGCGCTTCAGTCTGCTCTACGATCCGGAAGTGGAATCCCTCCAGTCGGCCCTGGACAGGCTGCTGCTGGATGTCGAGGCCGCGGTGCGGTCCGGCAAGGTGTTTGTGGTGCTCAGCGATGCGGGTTTCACCGGCGGTAAATTGCCTATACACGCGTTGCTGGCGACGGGCGCGGTCCATCATCACCTGACCCGCTGCGGCCTGCGCTGCGATTCCAACATCCTGGTGGAGACCGGAACGGCGAGAGATCCTCACCACATAGCGACTTTGCTGGGTTACGGTGCCACGGCAGTCTATCCATACCTCAGCTACTACCTGATCAATGATTTGATCGAGTCCGGCGATGTGCTGTTGGACGTCAACGACGCCTACAAGAACTACCGCAAGGGCCTCGATAAGGGTTTGTTGAAAATCCTGTCAAAAATGGGGATTTCCACGGTAGCCTCCTATCGCGGCGCACAGCTTTTCGAGATTATTGGTCTGGCGGAAGAGGTGGTCAGCCGCTGTTTCGCGGATACCACCAGCCGTATCAAAGGCGCCGATTTCAATGATCTGGAACTGGATCAAAAGGCGCTGGCGGCCGATGCGGTCAAAGCGCGAAAGCCAATCAATCACGGCGGTATCCTCAAATACGTGCACGGCCATGAATATCACGCCTTCAATCCTGACGTGGTGCAGACACTGCAGAAAGCGGTGCAGAGTGGCGACTACGCCGCCTGGCGGGACTACTCCACAGTAGTCAACAACCGGCCCACGGCGACCTTGCGCGATTTGCTCAAGCTGCGCACTGATGTCGAAGCCATAGATATCAGCGAAGTTGAGCCCCTGGAAGCCATCTACAAGTGTTTCGACTCGGCCGGCATGTCCCTGGGGGCGCTGTCACCGGAGGCCCATGAAGCTTTGGCCGAAGCCATGAACCGGCTCGGTGGTCGCTCCAACAGTGGCGAGGGAGGCGAAGACCCTGCGCGCTACGGTACCGCCAAAAGTTCCAAGATCAAGCAGGTGGCCTCCGGCCGTTTCGGTGTGACACCCCATTATCTGGTCAACGCCGAAGTTCTGCAGATCAAGGTGGCGCAAGGCGCCAAGCCCGGTGAGGGCGGTCAGTTGCCCGGCGGCAAGGTCAACGGTCTGATTGCGCGCCTGCGCTATTCCGTGCCTGGCGTCACCCTGATCTCCCCGCCGCCGCACCACGATATTTACTCGATCGAGGATCTGGCCCAGCTGATTTTCGACCTCAAGCAGGTCAATCCCGATGCCCTGGTATCGGTGAAGCTGGTATCGCGACCCGGTGTGGGCACCATTGCCGCCGGTGTGGCCAAGGCCTATGCCGACCTGATTACCATCTCCGGCTATGACGGCGGTACCGCCGCAAGTCCCCTGAGTTCCATCCGCTACGCGGGATCGCCCTGGGAGCTGGGCTTGTCGGAAACTCATCAGACCCTCTGTGCCAATGATCTGCGCGGCAAGGTGCGGGTACAGACGGACGGCGGCCTGAAAACCGGGCTGGATGTGATCAAGGCGGCCATCCTCGGCGCGGAGAGCTTTGGTTTTGGCACAGGCCCCATGGTGGCCCTCGGCTGTAAATATCTGCGTATCTGCCATCTGAACAACTGCGCCACCGGTGTGGCCACCCAGCAGGAGCGCCTGCGGGACAATCACTTTATCGGCACCGTGGAAATGGCAATGAATTTCTTCCAGTTCATTGCCCAGGAAACCCGCGAGTGGATGGCGCGTCTGGGCGTACGCAGCCTTAAAGAGCTGATTGGCCGGGTGGACCTGCTGGACGCTATTGAGGGCAATACGGAAAAGCAAAGAAAGCTGGACCTGAGCCCGATTGTCTACAGCGACGACCTGCTCAAGAGCAAGCCCCAGTTCTGCACCGTTGCCAGAAACGAGCCTTTCGACAAGGCGGAAGTGGCGGAGCATATTGTGCAGGCGGTATTGCCCGCCATCGAGAACAGGACCGGCGGCGAGTTTGACTTTGAAGTCACCAACTGTGATCGTTCCCTGGGTGCGCGCATCAGTGGTGAAATCGCCAAGCGCTACGGCAACCAGGGAATGGCTGACACACCCATCAGGCTCAATCTGACCGGTGTTGCCGGTCAGAGCTTCGGGGTGTGGAATGCCGGTGGTCTGGACATGTATCTGGAAGGCGACGCCAATGACTATGTGGGCAAGGGCATGGCCGGCGGCAAGCTGGTGATTCGTCCGCCCAAGGGCTCGACTTTCTCCAGCAAGGATACCAGTATCATCGGCAACACCTGTCTCTATGGCGCGACCGGCGGCAAACTGTTCGCTTCGGGTACCGCCGGTGAACGTTGCGGCGTGCGCAACTCCGGTGCCCAGGCGGTTGTTGAAGGCGCGGGCGACCACTGTTGCGAATACATGACCGGCGGTGTCGTGGCCGTACTGGGCAAAACTGGAGTCAACTTCGGCGCGGGCATGACCGGCGGCTTTGCCTATGTGCTGGATGAAGACAACAATTTCGTCGACAAGTACAACCACGAGCTGGTGGAAATTACCCGCGTTAACACCGAGCAACTGGAAGCGCATCGCAACCATCTGCGCGGATTGATCGTTGAATTCGTCGAGGAGACCGGCAGCCTTTGGGGTCAGGAAATTCTCGACAACTTCGGGCGCTATATCGGCAAGTTCTGGCTGGTGAAGCCCAAAGCGGCGAACCTGGAATCCTTGTTGTCCAGTGTAAAAACGCGTGCGGAGTAAACCTGAACGAACCAACGTTGCTGAATGCAACGGGAAGCGGGTTCACACCTGTCGTTCAACCCGTTTGATAAGTTTGATTGCCGCCACGGGCGGTGGACAGTAGACATCTGAGGCTGAGTCTATGGCTGAACGTTTGAGCAACAATTTCCAGTTTCTGGATGTGGGGCGGCAGGATCCTGACAAAAAGGATCTGACGACCCGCAGAACGGATTTTGTTGAAATCTATGAGCCTTTTTCCCAGGGGCAGGCACAGAATCAATCCCACCGCTGCCTGGAATGCGGCAATCCCTACTGTGAGTGGAAATGCCCGGTTCACAATTTCATTCCGGACTGGCTGAAGCTGGTATCCGAGGGCAATATCATGGAGGCGGCGGACCTGAGTCATCAGACCAATTCCCTGCCGGAAGTCTGCGGTCGGGTGTGCCCGCAGGATCGCCTGTGTGAAGGTGCCTGTACTCTCAATGATGGCTTCGGCGCCATCACCATTGGTAATGTCGAGAAATATATCACCGAAACCGCCTTTGCCCTCGGTTGGAAGCCCGACCTGTCGAATGTGGTTTGGACCGACAAGAAGGTCGCCGTGATAGGCGCGGGGCCTGCGGGCATCGGGTGTGCCGACGTGCTGGTGCGCAACGGCGTCAAACCGGTGGTCTTTGACCGCTATCCGGAAATCGGCGGCCTGCTGACCTTCGGCATCCCCGAATTCAAGCTGGAAAAATCAGTAATGAAGCGCCGGCGCGAAGTTTTCACGGAAATGGGTATCGAATTCCGCCTGAACACCGAGGTGGGCAAGGATGTCACCATGGAGGAACTGCTGCGCGACTATGATGCGGTCTTTATGGGCATGGGAACCTACACCTACATGAAGGGCGGTTTCCCCGGCGAGGATTTGCCGGGTGTCTACGACGCGCTGCCGTTCCTCGTTTCCAACGTCAATCGCAACCTGGGTTTCGAAAAGGATTCCGCTGATTTCATCAGCGTGAAAGGCAAGCGCGTGGTGGTTTTGGGGGGTGGCGACACCGCCATGGACTGCAACCGCACCTCCATTCGTCAGGGCGCCACTCAGGTGACCTGCGCCTACAGGCGCGACCAGGAAAACATGCCGGGCTCCCGCCGGGAAGTGCAGAACGCGCGGGAGGAGGGCGTGGAGTTTCTGTTCAACCGTCAGCCGATTGCCATAGTGGGCGAAGACAGGGTCGAGGGCGTGAAAGTAATTTCCACGCAGCTGGGCGAGCCCGACGAGAATGGCCGCCGTCGCCCGGAACCCATTGCCGGCAGTGAAGAAATTCTGCCCGCCGATGTGGTGCTGATCGCCTTCGGTTTCCGGCCGAGTCCCGCTGCCTGGTTCGAAGATCATCAGATCGAAATCAACAGTTGGGGCGCGGTCAAGGCACCTGAAGTGCAGAAATTCAAGTTCCAGACCACGAATCCGAAGATTTTTGCCGGTGGCGATATGGTGCGTGGCTCAGACCTGGTGGTGACGGCCATCTGGGAAGGGCGCGAGGCCGCCGACGGAATTCTCGATTACCTGGGCCTGTAATCCAGGCCCCACGCGTCGGCAGGGCAGCCTCCTGTTGGCGCTAGCAGCAGGAGTAGCTGTCCGATCATGTCCACTTCAATAACGCCCAATCTCAAGAATGACCGTTTCCTCAGGGCGCTGCTGCGTCAACCGGTGGACGTGACCCCCGTATGGATGATGCGGCAAGCGGGCAGGTATCTGCCTGAATATCGCGCAACCCGGGAGCGGGCTGGCAATTTCATGGGGCTCTGCGGCAACCCCGAGCTGGCCTGCGAGGTGACCCTACAACCTCTCGAACGCTATCCATTGGACGCCGCGATTCTTTTTTCCGATATCCTCACGATTCCCGATGCCATGGGGCTCGGCCTCTATTTCGAGCCCGGTGAAGGCCCGCGTTTTCGCAAGACTGCCGATACTGCCCAGGCCATCGCCCAGCTGCCGGTGGTGGATCCCGCCCGGGACCTCTCCTATGTCACCGACGCCGTCCGCACCATCCGTCGGGAACTCAACGGCCGTGTACCGCTGATCGGCTTTTCCGGCAGCCCCTGGACCCTGGCGACCTATATGGTGGAGGGCGGATCGAGCAAGGATTTCCGGCGCACCAAGGCCATGGCCTATGACCAGCCCGAAGTCATGCATGAGCTTCTGGACAAACTGGTGGCATCGGTCACCGCCTATTTGAATGCCCAGATCCAGGCTGGCGCCCAGGCCGTGCAGATCTTCGACTCCTGGGGTGGGGCTCTGAGCCACAGCGCCTATCGGGAGTTTTCCCTCAAGCCGATGCAGCAGATCGTCGATGGCCTGATCCGTGAGCACGATGGTCATCGCGTACCGGTTATCCTTTTCACCAAGGGCGGTGGCCAGTGGTTGGACATCATGGCGGACTCGGGCGCGGACTGTCTGGGTCTGGATTGGACGACGCATTTGGGTGAAGCCCGGGCGCGCGTGGGTAGTAGGGTTGCTCTGCAAGGCAATATGGATCCGTCGGTGCTCTACGCCAGGCCAGAGCGCATCCGACAGGAGGTCAAGAAGATCCTCGACGAGTATGGGCATGGCAGTGGCCATGTGTTTAATCTCGGCCACGGCATTACTCCCGAAGTCGATCCCGAACACGCAGGTGCCTTTATCCGTGCCGTACACGAGCTATCGGCGGAATACCACGCTGGAAACTGCTGACGAAAAAGGCGTCACAAATGTCGACTTTCGCGCATAAGTGTGCGCTGGTCGGCACGACAAGATTCTCGGACTGACTAAAATAAAACCACAGCTTCGCTACGCAATGGGCGAAATCGAGAATTTTGTACACAGGCTGTTGCTTCGGGCAAGAATTGGCTACGAATACGCTGATATCCAGTCACCAGAAGCACTAGTGGCCTGGAGGAGTGTCGGCCGTGGGCCTGAAACAAGTCAAAGTGAACGTCAACGAATTGGCCGTGGGCATGTTTGTCTCCGATCTGGATCGGCCATGGTCCCAAACCCCATTCCCCATACAAGGTTTCTATATACGCAGCCTGGATGATATCCGGATGCTGCGGATCCACTGTCAATTCGTCTATATTGACGCACTCAAAGGCTCAGCTCCCGTTCCTGGCCTGCGCAAAACGAATGGCCCTGGCCTTGGTGCCGGACGTGGATCTTCGGGCGCGGGATACAGCGCCGCCAAACCGGATGTTGCACCCCTCAAAATCAAGCGCGACAGCTACGCCCGAGTCACGCCGCTGACCACGGAAATCACCCAGGCCCGCGAGCTGCACATGCGGGTCTATGAGGCGGTTGGCGAAGTCATGAAAATGGTGGAGAGCGACCACCACAACCTTTCGTTGCAGGAAACCAAACGCGCCGCCAGTGCCATGGTCGACAGTGTCATCCGCAATCCCGATGCCTTCGGCTGGCTCAGCCGGGTGCGTGAAAAGGATGAGCACACCTACAGCCACGCAGTGCGTTCGGCGGTTTGGGCACTATTATTCGGACGCAATATCGGTTTGCCGAAGGCGGATCTGGATGTGTTGGCGATGGGCGTTCTGCTGAAGGATATCGGCAAGACGCGCTTGCCACGCAAGTTGCTGGAAAAGAAGAACCGGGCCGATCAGGACCGGGTTGAGTACGAGAAATTTGTCGACTACAGCGTCAATATCCTTCGCCAGGTACCCGGTATCAATCCCAGAGTCATCTCCGTGGTCAAAACCCACTGCGAGCGAGTCAACGGCAGCGGGTTTCCCCAGCATCTGCGCGGGGACAAGATCCCCTTGCTCGGCAAAATCGCCGGCATAGTCACCTACTACGACGAAACCACCAATCCCCGGATGCAGCATCCATTGTCACCGTCAAAGGCGGTGGCGCGCCTCTACGAGACGCGGGATATCGAGTTTCAGGAGGAGCTGGTTGTCGAGTTTATCCGCGCCATTGGCCTCTATCCAACCGGCACTCTGGTGGAGCTCTCCAGTGGAGAAGTCGCGGTGGTTGTAGAGCAGAATTTTCAGCGTCGCCTCAAGCCCAAGGTAATGGTCATGGTGGATTCTCACAAGAAACCCCTGAAGACACCCCAACTCATTGATCTGGCTGCCAGGGACAAGCAGCGGCAGGATCTGCTGGATACAGGCAAACATTTGCCGGATCAACTGGAGCGCCTGGAAATTTCCCAGGATCTGGAGCCGGGCTCCTTTGGCCTGGACCCCGCTGCCGTACTCGAAACTTACCTGTCGGCGTCGGGATTGGGCCTGTTCGCCTCCATCAAGCGCAAGGCATTGGGTGGCAAACCCTTCAGCGTGACGCGGCTGTTTGGCTAAAATTTCCTACTAAGTATTACCCGGCGCAGCAGTCGGCGTGGGCGTAAAAGTGCCAATGGACTGACCCATGGCCACCAGTGAATCGGTGGGAAAATCATCGGACCACTGGGCCCGGTCCGCGCCGAACAGAATGAGCACGGTCGACCCCAGATAAAATCTCCCCATCTCCGCCCCTTTTTCCAGCACCACTGTTTGCGGTTGCGCATACTGCTGCATCTGGACATGCCGCGAGGGCGGCGTGACCTGCCCCGCCCACACAGTCGCTATGCTGGCGACGATCATGGCGCCCACCAGAACCACCGCCATGGGGCCCGCATCCGTATCGAAGATGCAGATGGCGCGCTCGTTGCGGGCAAACAGCCTCGGCACGCCGGCAGCCGTCGTCCGATTAACCGAAAACAGGTCTCCCGGCACGTGCACCATGGTCTTCAGGGTGCCGCGCAGGGGCATGTGTACGCGGTGATAGTCCCGGGGGGAGAGGTAGACGTTGGCAAAGCTGCCGCCGGCAAACTGTTCCGCCAACTGACGCTTGCCACCGAGGAGTTCCAGGAGCGTAAAGTCCTGCCCCTTGGCCTGGAAAATACGCCCGTCCTCGACTCTACCCATCTGGCTGATGATGCCATCGGTGGGGCAGGCAATGCTGTAGGGCGTCGCGCACACGGGCCTGGCTTCGGGCCGCAAGGCGCGGGTAAAGAAATCATTGAAACAGTAGTAGGCGGTGGGGTCTGTCTCCACAGCCTGGCTCATATCAACCTCGTAGGTTTTGACAAACCAGCGGATAAAAGCATTCTTGATCCAGCGCGTGTGACTGTTGGCCAGCCATCCCGCCGCCCGGGACAGGGCTCGCTGCGGCGTAACATACTGGAGTAGGACAAAGAGTTTTTGCTGCCAATTCATAGATTAAGCTCAAATTAAAAGCTGCAAGCTTCAAGCTGCAAGCAAAAGATAAAACGCTATTTCTCTACTGGAGTGTGGGGGGCGTTGCCCCACTCTGCCCAAGAGCCGTGGTAACCGCGGATAGTGAACCCCAGGCTCTTGCCGACCAGATAGGTAAAGCCGGAGCGGTGGTGGCTTTGACAGTGAGTGATCATGTCCAGCCCCGCGGTCAGGCCCTTGGCACGCAGATATTCTCCGGCGTCTTCGCGAATGCGATAGTGACGCTCCGGATCCATCAGCTCGGTCCACTCACAATGCACCGCGCCGGGGATATGCCCCGCCTTCTGTGTCAGTACCTTTTCACCCCGGTATTCCTGTCCGGACCGTGCGTCCCAAATGGCGAACTGCGGGTCATTCAGGCGTGGCAGTATATCGTCTATTTCGGCGATGGGGGCGCGGTGAATTTCCAGGGTCGGATTGGTGGGTTGGGCTTGATTGGACCCGCTTTCCAGCGGCAGTTCCGCCGCCTTCCACGCGCGCATGCCGCCGTTGAGATAGCTGTAATTCCTGTGGCCAATCACGTCCAGCGTCCAGATAAAGCGTCCCGCCCAGCCGCCACCTTCATCGTCGCAGACCACATAGTGGGTATCGGGCGTATGGCCGAGGTAGGCAAATATCCGCTGTAGCTGCTCGATCCCCGGTAGCTTGCCGGGCACCGGCGGCTGGCCCCGCATCAGCGCCTGGGGGGGCAGGTGGATGGCACCGGGTATATGGCCGCTGCTGTAGGCGGCTTCACTACTCAGATCCACGATGACGCGATTGGCATCCGCGGGCGCTTGAGCAAATTCTTCGGGTTCCAGTATGAGCGATTGGCTGGGCATCATATCTCCTTATGTAATACGTACATCCACAGCATCGAGGCTGTCGACAATGCGCCTATAGCTGTCAAAACGTGCGCTGCTGATCCGGCCTTCGGCAAGGGCCTGCTCCAGAGCACAGCCGGGATCGCCTTTGTGGCGACAGTCGCGAAAGCGGCAGGCGCCGAGAAATGGTCGGAATTCCCGAAAACCCGCGGCAATGTCGCCGGGCTCCATATGCCACAAGCCAAATTCACGGATACCGGGCGAATCGATGCAGTGACCACCGTTGGGAAAGTGATAGAGCCGCGAGTTGGTGGTGGTGTGGCGACCCTTGTTCACCTGTTCCGACAGCTCCCCGATTTTTATGGTTTCATCGGGCAGCAGTGTCTGAATGATCGAGGACTTCCCGGCTCCCGACTGACCCACGAACACGCTGGTGCCCTCGCTCAAAACATCGGCCAGTTCGTTCAGGCCCGCTCCTGTATGGGCGGAAATTTCCATCACCGGATAGCCCAGCTCCCGATAGCCCAGCAGCAGGTCCTGCAGTCGTTGCCGCTGGCCTCCGGTAAAAAGGTCAATCTTGTTGATCAGCAAAATGGCGTTGAGCCCCAGGATTTCGGCGACCACCAGGTAGCGGTCGATGAGGTTGGCATGAGGCTCCGGCTCCGGCGCTACGGTGATGAGCATACGGTCGATGTTCGCCGCCACTATCTTCATATTGCCAAAGCTGTCCGGACGCGCAAGCTGGCTGCTGCGGGGCAGAACCGACACCACCACGCCTTTCTGTTCGCTGTCCCGCCAGACCACCCGATCCCCGGTGACAACCGTACCGACATTGGCCCGCAGGAAACAACGTTTGCTGAGAGCCGGTGTCGCCGCGCTCTCGACCTCCACCTGCGTGCCATACTGGGCCACGACCAGGCCTTCCTGCTCCGGCCCCAGAAGATCATCTTCGGGCTGTTGTCGAGTGGAGTCGCCGACTCGGGCGGCGTTCTCGGAGTGCTGTCGGGCGATGCGCGTGTGCTGTTGTTTGGACAGTCTTCGTTTGGCCATATCGGCTGCCGGCTGTGGAATTTGGTCAACTGTTAGAAGCGAGGCGCGTCACCTGTTAAACTGCCGCATCCCGGGGACCCCATTGTAGTGGAAAACAGCATGGCAAACAGCGAAAACAATTTGATCTGGATTGATCTGGAAATGACCGGGCTGGAGCCCGAGCGGGATGTCATTATCGAAATTGCCACGGTGGTGACAGACTCCGAACTGACCATCCTTGCCGAGGGACCCATGCTGGCCATCCAGCAACCGCCGGTGGTGATGCGGGGCATGGATGAGTGGAATACTGCCCAGCATGGAAAGTCGGGGCTCACCCAACGGGTTCTGGAAAGCCGGACTTCGACTCGGGAGGCCGAGTTGGCAACGCTGGAATTCCTGCGCGACTGGGTGCCGGCTGGTAAATCCCCCATGTGTGGCAATTCCATCTGTCAGGACCGCCGCTTCATGGCGCACTACATGCCCGAGTTGGAGGCCTGGTTCCATTACCGCAATCTCGACGTCAGCACGCTCAAGGAGCTGGCGCGGCGCTGGAAGCCGGAGGCAGTGCAGAGCCTGCAGAAGAAGGGCGCGCATCTGGCGCTCGATGATATCCGCGATTCCATTGAAGAATTGAAGCATTACCGCAAGACCATTATGAACTGTTGAGCAGACACAGACAGATTCGGCCACGCTTTACCTTCCAACCTGATTTCCGAGTAAACAATGCGACGCTATCTGCAATTTATTGCCGGTAACTGGCCCATGCTGGCCTTCGGCTTCATGACCATGTTCTGGGGCAATTTTGGCCAGTCCTTTTTCATCAGTTGGTATGGCGCCGACATTCAGTCCTCCCTGGGTATTACCGCCACCACCTATGGTGGCGTCTATTCCCTGGCGACCCTGGCCAGCGGTCTGTCAATCATGGTTGTCGGCGGTGCCATTGATCGCTGGCCCCTGCGCCGTTTTGTGCTGGCGACGGCGGCCGGATTGACGGCAGCAACGCTGCTGCTGTGGCAGACGCACCATATCGTCACGCTACTGCTTGGGTTCTTCCTGGTGCGCCTCTGCGGCCAGGGCCTGATGCCGCACACGGCGCAGACGACCATGGCGCGGCAATTCGGCGCGGACCGCGGTAAAGCCCTGAGCTTATCCGCGAGCGGGGTGCCTTTGGGCGAGGTCATTCTGCCACTTGTGGCCGTGGCGCTTATCGCAATGGTGGGGTGGCGGATGAGCTGGCTGCTGGTGGCTTTGAGCATCCCCCTGCTCTATCTCCCAATGGCTTTCACCCTGTTACAGGTGGCGCAAAAACGCAGAGCTTATGTGTCTCTCGCCACGCCCGTATCCACGGGAGAATCTCGGCAGCAGCCGGCCCAGGGGCGTCGTGAAGTGCTCCGCGACCGCCGTTTCTGGTGCGCCCTGCCGGCGCTGATGTCGGCGCCTTTTATAGTGACCGGCATCTTTATTCAGCAAAGTTTTATTGTGCAGCAGAAGGACTGGACACCCGCCTGGTTGGCTAGTTGTTTTGCCATCTATGGCTTGGTGCATTGGTTGAGTTCACTGGCATCCGGTGTGCTGGTGGATAGATTTACAGCACAGCGCGTTCTGCGGTTCATGGCGCTGCCGTTGGCGGGGGCCATGCTGGCTACGGCCAATTTTGAAGGGCTGTGGGTGGCGCCGTTGCTGATGGGACTGATGGGGATCACTGTCGGCGCCAGCGGCCCGGTCAGTGGTGCACTCTGGGCCGAGGTCTATGGTACAGAAAAATTGGGCTCCATTCGTTCGCTTGTCACGTCCATCATGGTACTGACCACCGCTTTGGCGCCGGTGCTATTCGGCGCGGTCATCGATGCCGGGCAGAGTGCTATGCAAATGCTGAATGTTTTGGGCGCTGGAGTGTTGGCGGCAGTCGTGCTGGCATGTTTTTCTTATAGACCGGAATGATTATGGGGATAGTTTCGTCTCTATAAGATAGTTCCCAGGTGCTTCGGGTAAGGCTTTCCGTAAACCCATCCCTGGGGGCTCCGACACGAGGTCCCTCTCGTGACGGTTTTATGCAGCACATCCATGTGCTGCACCCTTCGGGCAGCCTTCGGCTGTGCAATATCGGCTTTCCTGCCGATTTGTCGGAAAGCCTTCCCCGAATCACCTCGGCCG
>CAZEWY010000022.1:0-28015 GCA_964515945.1 uncultured Cellvibrionaceae bacterium | reverse complement strand
AACCACCGACACGGGGATTTTCAATCCCCTGCTCTACCGACTGAGCTATCCGGGCTTTGCTGTCACGCGAGCTGCCAGACATGGCTTTTGCGCGAGGCGCGTATTAAACCCGCTCGGCGCTTATGAGTCAAGCTGGCGAGGCAAAAATAGAGCGCGGGGTGCACTTACTGGTCCTCAGGCGGCACATACCCCTCAGCCGCATCGTATTCCTCCCCGGAAAAGAACTTCTCCATCTGCTCTTTCAGGTAGGTGCGGGCGGTCAGGTCCATCATGTTGAGGTGCTTTTCGTTGATGAGCATGGTCTGATGTTGCAGCCAGTCCTGCCACGCCTGCTTCGAAATATTATTGTACAGGTCCTCGCCTCTGGCGCCGGGATAGGGTGGCGCATCCAGGCCTTCCATTTCTTTCCTGTATTTGCGGCAGAAAACTGTGCGGCTCATGACGTTCCTCGGTTGGCTGGGTCTTTGGTGAAAAGATCTGGTTCATCGTCCGCCAGTCTTTCGAGCAGGCGCTTGACTGGTGCAGCCAAGCCAATATTGGCGGGCTGTTGAAGGTTATACCAGAGCTGGCGGTCATTGGCCCTGACGCCGGCGGGTGTGCCGGTTAATTGCAGCCGAACTGGCGTGATATCCAGGTGATAGTGGCTGAAGGTGTGGCGTACCTGGGGCCAGCCCGCCAGCCACTCGGCTTCGCCAAATCTGACGCGGCAGCTTGCCAGAGCATCGTCGTCGCTGTCCAGTTCGGGCAGGCTCCAGAGACCGCCCCAGATCCCTTGGGGTGGCCTCTGTTCCAGCAGCACTTCGCCATCCCGTGACTGCAGAATCAGCATTTGTGTTGATTTGACCGGAAGCGTCTTGCGGGGTTTCTTGCCGGGATAGAGGCCCTGTTCACCGGTGGCCTTGGCGCGACACTCGATTTGTAGCGGGCAGAGGGAACAGGCGGGCCGGCTGCGGGTACAGACGGTTGCGCCCAGGTCCATGATGGCCTGAGTGTAATCGCGGTTGCGGCTGCGCGGTGTCAGCTCCTCTGCCTTGTCCCACAGTTGTTTGAGTGTTTCTGTTTTGCCAGGCCAGCCGGCGATGGCGAAATAACGCGCGAGTACGCGTTTGACATTGCCATCCAGAATTGGGGCGCGTTTTTGAAAGGCGGTGCTGACAATGGCGCCGGCCGTGGACAGGCCGATGCCTGGCAGCGCCGCAAGATCGGCAACGTCACTGGGGAAATGGCCTTCGTGCTCATCGCAGACCAGCCGCGCGCATTTGTGGAGATTGCGGGCTCGGGCGTAATAGCCGAGACCGGTCCACAGGTGCAGTACGTCGTCCAGAGGCGCGGCGGCCAGTGCCCCCACCGTGGGAAAGCGCGCGGTAAAGCGTTCAAAATAAGGAATCACCGTGTCAACCTGGGTTTGTTGCAGCATCACTTCCGACAGCCATACACGGTAGGGGGTGATGTCTTGTTGCCAGGGCAGATTCTTGCGTCCGTGTTGGTCGAACCAGGAGAGGAGCTGTTGGGCGAAGTTTGGCATGGGGATTCTTTCGGTCGTGGAGCGTTTATTCTATCTTAACTGGTAGTTGCCCACCTTATGGTTCGGCTATTCTTCATCACCCATCGTTTGCCGCCTCTCCTTGCCAAAGAAAATGTAAATAGTTATCATTTGCCTCCAATTCTGGAGGTGTACGACTATGCGATTTTCCTTCCTGACGCTTGCGGGCCTGTGCTTGGGTGCAGTTTTGATGCAAGGCTGCAGCGAAAAGCCCGACTCGACGACCGAGACTGCCGAGAAGCCGGTGGTGACTGTCTACTCCGAGCGAAAGGAGCATTTGATCAAGCCGATGTTCGACAAGTTCACGGCCGAGACAGGCATAGGCGTGCGTTATATTACCGATGGCGCCGGTCCGCTGATCGCGCGTCTGGTCAATGAAGGCGAATATACACCGGCCGATATACTGCTTACCGTCGATGCAGGCAATCTCTGGCAGGCGGCCCAGAGCGGTGTTCTGCGTTCCATTGATTCGGAAGTTCTGGAAGAAAATATTCCGGCGAACCTGCAATCGGCAGACAATACCTGGTTCGCCCTGTCCCAGCGTGCGCGTACCATCGTTTACTCCACCGAGCGTGTTGCCCCGGAAGATCTTTCCACTTATGAGGCCCTGGCGGATCCCAAGTGGAAAGGCCGCCTGTGCCTGCGCACCGCGAAAAAGGTCTACAACCAGTCGCTGGTGGCAACCATGATCAAAACCCTGGGTACCGAAAAAACTGAAGAAATTGTGCGCGGTTGGGTTGAGAATCTGGCGACGGATCCCTATTCCAATGACACTGCCGTAATGAACGCCATAGTCGCCGGCCAGTGCGATGTAGGGCTGGTGAATACATACTATTTTGGCCGTTTGGATGTGGCCCAGCCGAATCTTCCGCTGGCGCTTTTCTGGCCGAACCAGGAAGGCCGCGGCGTCCATGTCAATGTGTCCGGGGCTGGCGTGACCAAATACGCGCCCTATCCGGAAGCTGCCCAGCAACTATTGGAATGGCTGTCCTCCGAGGAAGCCCAGTATGATTTCGCGCGTCTGAACCAGGAATATCCCGCCAATCCGGATGTTCCGCCTTCACCGGAAGTCGCCTCCTGGGGCGACTTCAAAGCGGACCTGATCAATGTTGAAGCGGCTGGGCGTTTGCAGGCCGAAGCCATCAAACTGATGGATCGGGCCGGCTATCGTTGAGTTCCACTTACACAAGTCGATCCCTGGCGCGAGGCCTTCGCCTGCCGGGGATACGGTTGAAACCCTCTCTCTGGCAGTCGCCCGTGTGGCTGATGGTCGCACTGGTACTTTTGCCGATCGGCGTCATCGCCTTCAGTTGGCACTCCGCGCAAACCGAAGTCTGGCAGCACCTGATTGCCACGGATTTGCCGCGGCTGCTGAAGAACACTGCCATTCTCATGGTGGGCGTAGGCGCCTGCGTGGCCGTGGTGGGCGTGAGCCTGGCCTGGCTCACCGCCATCTGTGAATTTCCCGGCCGCCGCTGGCTCGATTGGGCACTCTTGCTGCCCCTGGCCATTCCCACTTATGTTGTCGCCTTTGTCGCCGTCGGTCTTATGGGCTACGCCGGGCCGGTGATGACCTTTTGGCGGCAAATTTTCGGGAACGAAGCCTGGGCGCCGGATATCCGCCACCCTCTCGGGGTGGTTCTGGTCCTGTCCGCCGTCCTCTATCCCTATGTCTATATGCTCGCCCGCAGCGCTTTTCTCGGTCAGGGCCGGAGCCTTGTAGATGCGGCGCGTCTGTTGGGGTCGAGCCATTGGGGCGCCTTCTGGCGAGTAGGTCTACCCATGGCCAGACCCGCCATTGTTGCCGGTATGGCCCTGGCGCTGATGGAGGCCCTGGCGGACTTTGGTGCCGTGGCCGTGTTCAATTTCGACACCTTCACTACGGCCATTTACAAATCCTGGTTTGGTTTCTTCAATTTGCAGGCGGCGGCACAGCTGGCCTCCCTGCTCTTGCTGTTTGTCGCCCTGGCACTTTTCGCCGAGCAGCGCCTGCGCGGCGCCGGGCGAGTGCATCAGAACCCCCGGCGCAGTCGTCACCGCCTGCAACTGACCGGTGTCAGGGCCTGGATGGCCTCCGGATTCTGCCTGGCCGTCTTTGCCGCGGCTTTCTGCGTTCCCATAGTGCAGTTACTGATCTGGGTAATGGATATCGAGACCCTGGGTCTCGATGGGCATTTTTGGAGGCTGGTTGGCCACACTTTTATTCTGGGTTTTGTCGCGGCGGGTCTGGTGGTAGTGCTGGCCGTGCTGGTGAGTTTTGCCCAGCGTCTGCGCGGTGGCCGTACCATGTTCGGCGCGGTGCGCCTGGCTTCCATGGGTTACGCCCTGCCTGGATCGGTACTGGCGGTGGGCATCATGATCGCCTTTGCGGCGGTTGACCGGGAACTGCTGCGGCCGCTGCTGACCTGGGCGGGCGCCAACCCCGAACGGCTTTTGCTGGGCAGTGTCGGTGCCCTGATCATGGCCTACATCATCCGCTTCTTTTCCGTGGGTTTGGGGCCGGTGCAATCCAGCCTCGAACGCATACGGCCGCATTTTCAGGAAGTGGCCCACACCCTGGGTCATGGCCATGGGCACATACTGCGCAAAATCTATCTGCCTCTGCTGACGCCCGGGTTGCTGACAGCTCTGGTGCTGGTGCTGGTGGACACCATGAAGGAAATGCCGGCAACATTGCTGATGCGGCCCTTCGGCTGGGACACCCTGGCGGTGAGAATCTACGAGCTGACCTCCGAGGGGCAGTGGCAACGGGCAGCTCTGCCAGCTCTGGTGTTGGTGTTGGTCAGTATTCTGCCCGTCATACTGATAGTGCATCGTAGCCGTCGATAATCCTTTCTACCTCAGTTAAAATACGCGCCTCATCGGCATGGCCGATGCACCTCCAAAATCCAAGTTCACTGACGCTGGCCCCGATTATGTCGCAAGATTCGATAGAAAACTCCGTGCTGCTGGAAACTCCCCTGGTGGACCTGCATCGCGAAATGGGCGGCAAAATGGTCGATTTCGGCGGCTGGCTGATGCCGGTGAACTACGGTTCCCAGATCGAAGAACATCATCAGGTGCGCCGTGCGGCGGGAATGTTCGATGTGTCGCACATGACAGTGGTGGATCTGGCTGGCCAGGATGCCAAGGCCTATTTGCAATATCTGTTGGCCAACGATGTCAACAAATTACAGTCGGACGGCAAAGCGCTCTACAGCGGCATGCTCAACGAGCGCGGTGGTGTCATTGATGACCTGATTGTTTACCGCCGTGATCCCGGTTATCGGCTGGTGGTCAACTGCGCGACCCGGCAGAAGGATCTGGACTGGATGGCCAGATGTGCCGAATCTTTTGACGTGGACCTGCAAGAGCGCGCCGATCTCGCCATGATTGCCGTGCAGGGTCCCCAGGCGCGGCAGCGCCTTCACGATTGCATTGAAGCCGAAAACCTGAACAACCTCCAAAACCTGCCGGTATTTGCCGCGGCGGAACTCGGCGGCGCCCAGCGGGACTGGTTTGTCGGCCGCACCGGCTACACTGGCGAGGACGGCTACGAAATCATTTTGCCCGCTGACCAGGCCGAACCTCTGTGGCGGCGGTTGGCAGCAGCGGGTGTGGCGCCCTGCGGACTCGGCGCGCGGGATACCTTGCGCCTCGAAGCCGGCATGAACCTCTATGGCCACGAGATGGACGAGGATACTTCACCGCTGGTGGCCAACATGGGCTGGACTGTCGCCTGGGAGCCTTCAGAACGCAACTTTATCGGCCGTGCTGCCCTGGAAGGGGAGAGGGCGAAGGGTATTGCTCAAAAACTCGTGGGCCTGGTACTGGAAAGTCGGGGCGTTTTGCGCGCGGACCAGGAAGTGCTGGTGCCCGGCAGCGATTTGCGGGGGATAATTACCAGTGGTACTTTCTCACCAACCCTCGGCTATTCCATCGCCCTGGCCAGGGTACCGGTGAATATTGGCGCACAGTGTCAGGTGCTATTGCGCAACAAGCCGGTGGATGTGAAGGTGGTGAAGCCGGTGTTTGTGAGGAATGGGAAAGCTTTGAGCTGCAAGCCTCAAGCTGCAAGCTAAAAAATGTAGGGTGGGTTCCGCCCACCAAAGCCAAAGTTCGGTATAAAAATTCAAGGAACAAAACTATGAGCGAGATTCGAGCGGAGTTGAAGTATCTGGCGAGCCACGAGTGGGCGCGCGTGGAAAGCGACGGTACCGTGACCGTGGGTATTACCGACCACGCGCAGGAAGCCTTGGGCGATGTGGTTTTTGTGGAAACGCCGGAAGTTGGCAGTGAAGTGACCGCCAATACCGAAACCGGTGTGGTGGAGTCCGTCAAAGCCGCCTCGGATATCTATTCGCCCATTTCCGGCGAAGTGATAGCCGTCAACGAGGCCCTGGAGGATGCGCCGGAAACGGTGAATGCGTCGCCTTATGACGACGGCTGGTTTTTCAAGGTGAAGCCCACCGAACTGTCCGAGCTGGACAATGCCATGGACGCCGACGCCTATCGCGCGGCAGTCGAAGAAGACTGACTCCTGCACAATAAAAGGCTATCCGAAGCGCAAGGCCTCGGATAGCTTCCTCCCTTTGCTCCATCCATTCCCGCATCCAGGACACCCTATGAACCTGCCCCAGTTGATACTCCACAAGAACGCCGATCGCCGCCTGAAAAAGGGTCATCTGTGGATCTATTCCAATGAAGTCAACGTGGACAAAACGCCACTGAAGACTCTGCCAGCGGGGCAGCAGGTGGATATTCTCACGGCGTCCGGGCAGCCGCTGGGGGTGGCCATGGTCAACCCCAACAGCCTTATTTGCGGTCGTCTGGTCAGCCGCAAGGGTGAGCTGGACAAGGCATTACTGGCGCGCCGCATCAAGCAGGCGCTGGCGTTACGCGAGCAGTGTTTCGACCAACCTTATTATCGACTCATCTATGGCGATTCCGATTTCCTGCCGGGCCTGGTGGTGGACCGTTTCGGGGATCAACTGGTGGTGCAGACAGCCTCGGCGGGTATGGAATTGCTGAAGGACGATATTGTGCAGAGCCTGCAAAAGCTGCTGTCTCCGGTGGGCATTGTGCTGCGCAACAATCACGGCGCCCGCGAGCTGGAGGGGCTGGAAAACAAAGTGGAGCTGATCGGTGAAGTGCCTGAGTGGCTGGAAGTGCGGGAGAATGGCTGCCGGTTTCAGGTGCCGGCCCAGGAGGGACAGAAAACCGGCTGGTTCTATGACCATCGCCTGAATCGCGCCTATTTGCAGCAACTGGTCAAAGGCAAGCGGGTGCTGGATGTCTTTTCGTATGCCGGTGGCTGGGGTATTCAGGCTGCCGTGGCCGGCGCATCGGCGGTGACTTGCATTGATGCCTCCGAGCAAGCCCTGGAGTGGTTGCAGCGCAATACCGCGCTCAATGAGGTTGCGGACAAAGTCAGCGGCGTACAAGGCAAGGCCATCGCAGTGTTGAAGCAGATGATCGCCGAGGGTGAAAAATTCGATGTGGTGGTGCTGGATCCGCCCGCCTTTATCAAAAAGCGCAAGGACCAGCGCGCTGGCGAAGCGGCTTACCGACACCTGAATGAGCTGGCTATACGCCTGCTCAATCAGCAGGGGTTACTGGTATCGGCCTCCTGTTCGATGCCGCTGAGCAATGAGGGCCTGACGGAAATTGTGCGCGGTGCGGCGCGGCATCTGGATCGCCAGGCGCAACTTATCTGGCGCGGCGGCCAGGCGCCAGACCACCCGGTTCACCCGGCGATTCCGGAAACCGAATACCTGAAAGCGCAGTTTTATTGCTTGTCGCCAGTCACTTGACCCGGGGGATTAGTTGAGTCGTCGGCGCTGTCATCCCTGTAGGCCTGCTGCGCGACCTGCAATAGTTCCATGGTTTTGCCGAGCAGGTCGGCCAGCGTTTTCGATTCCGCCTCCTCAGAGGGTTCCGCCTGCCGCGGCTGCATCCGGACCAGAGCCTGTTGCAGGGTCTGTAGCAGGGCCTCGTCAACCTCAAGGGTTTTCAGCAGCTTGCCCATGTAGTCGAGGCGGGCGGCCAGAAACGCCTCTGGCGCCATGTCGGCAACCAGCATCGGGGATGGTGAAACATCCGGCACTTCTGTCGTTTCGGCCTCGGCGTCAACCTCGCCTTCCGTCGGACTCGCTCCTGGCACTTCCGCGGTCGCGGCAGGCATCAATTGCGCCAGGTGTTCCCTGAGTTCCATCTCCACACTGCGCAACAGCAGGGCTCGTCTTTGCAGAGCGGAATAGCTCATGTAAACCCTGTACCAGGAATCCTCGGCGTCCGGTTGCCAGAGGCTGTGCAAACGTTGCAGATCCTCGACCAGCAGGCGGCTTTGCAGCAGTAGCAGTTGTCGTCGCCGGTTCTGTGGCAGCTCCGCAACCTTGGTAAATCCCTGCTCCCGATCGGCGGCGCTCAGTTGTTGTTGAGCCTGGTAGTCCGTCGCCTGACGCGGCTGTTCATCGCCGAGGCCGAACAGCATGAATTGCATTGCGAACAGCCCCAGGCTGGCGTCCTCCGCGCTGGTCATGCCATGTTGTTCGCGGAGTGCTTCGGAGCTGAGAGGCAGGCTGATGTCGTGTACCAGCCCCGACCAGGCGTAGGGACCGACACTGTCCAGATAGCCGGGCTGAATTGGCTGTGCGCCAATGTCGAAGGTGAGTTGCCGCAGCCCGCTGAACTGGTCCGGCTGAATTTCGGCCAAATGCTTATAGAGCCGCAGAGGCTGGTAGGCCAGCGCAGTCTTCTGCCATTGCTCCTGGGCCTGAGTAAGAGTCGCGGCGGAAGGCTGCCCGAGCAGGTTTTTGACAGCAACTTGCAACTGACGCGCACTGTCGAGGGTGCGACTGATCGGCTCCTCAGCCAGATGCCAGGCCGCCCGTGTATTTTCCGACAGCTGTTTTTTTTGCGCCTCGCTCAACTGTGCCGTTACCAGTTTTGGTTTGTCGGCGACGGTCTCGGGTTCCCTGTCGCAACCAAAGAGCAGTGAGGCCAGGGCTATGACAGTGAACTGTGCAAGCGCGGCGGGTTTGCGAAAATGTGAACGGGCCATGGGTAGATTCCTTGGGTATAGTTCCTTCAGGTTAATCGCGCAGGCTGATAATGGGCCAGCCCTGCCGCTGTGCGTGCTGCCGTAGGCGGGGGCAAGGATCGACGGCGTTGGGATAGGTAACCGCCTCCAGCAACGGAATATCATTGGCGGAGTCGCTGTAAAAATAACTGTCCTCCAGGCTGGTGTTGGCAGTGCGCAGCCATTCCTGCAGGCGGGTGACCTTGCCGTGCTGAAAGCAGGGCGTATTGACGGTTCGGCCGCTGTAACGGCCGTCAATAATTTCCGGGTCGCAGGCCAGCAGGTTTTCCACTCCCAGCCAATCGGCGATGGGGCGGGTAATAAAACTGTTGGTGGCGGTGATGATCAACAGGGTATCGCCTGCTTGTCGGTGCTTGTCAATCAGCGCCGCCGCTTTCGGCAGATGCAGGGGATGAATTTTTTCCTGCATAAATATTTGGTGTAATTCGTCCAGTTCTGGCATGGTGAAGCGGGTCAGGGGCTCCAGGGCGAATGTCAGATAGGCTTCTATGTCCAGATCGCCGCTCTGGTAATCCTGATAGAAGCGATCATTGGCCTGTTTGAATTTGTCGGAGTCGACAATTTGCTGTTCCACCAGAAATTCGCCCCAGCAGTGGTCGCTGTCGCCCGCTATCAAGGTGTTGTCCAGATCAAATATGGCAAGGCTCAAGCGCGACTCCGAGGTAGTTAATTGCCGGCCCCGCCGGATCAGCCAGTGTATACGAACAGGCGTATCGGGAGGGGGCCGAGAAGCATCCGACATGAAATTGCTGGATTCCGGCAAATTGTGAAACAATAGTTGAATGGTGGCTCACCGGCTTGTTATTGAGTGAGCCACGTTGAAGCATTATAACAAGATCGTGGAGAGGCTCGAGTGATAGATACTGACGGGTTTCGCCCCAATGTGGGAATCGTTTTGACCAACGCCGAGGGCCGTGTTCTGTGGGCTCGTCGTGTGGGTGGGCAGGACGCTTGGCAGTTTCCCCAGGGCGGCATCAAGCGCGATGAGGACCCGGAGACCGCACTCTTCCGCGAACTGCACGAAGAGGTCGGGCTGGCGCCTGAAGACGTGAGAATCCTGGCCGTTACCCGCGGCTGGCTGCGCTACCGTTTGCCCAGACGCCTGGTACGCCAGCAGGAGCCTGTTTGCATTGGGCAGAAACAGAAATGGTTCCTGTTGCAGTTGCTCAATGGAGATGACAGCATTTGTCTCGACAATGGCGGCCCGGTCGAATTCGATGACTGGCGCTGGGTCGGCTTCTGGTATCCCCTCACCAAGGTTGTCACCTTCAAACGCGAGGTCTATCGCCGCGCCCTCAAGGAGCTGTCCTTTACCCATTCCCGTTTCGAAATGGCCGCGGAGCAAAATGGGAGTCTTGGCGCATGCTGAACTCGCTGCGTAGCATAGTTCAGGAGGTCAACTCCGCCCGGGATCTCACCTCGGCGCTCAACATTATTGTGTCCCGGGTCAAGTCGGCCATGGTGACTGAAGTCTGTTCCATCTACCTGCGCGACGGCGACGGCGCTTATGTACTGATGGCGACCGATGGTTTGAACCAGTCCGCGGTTGGGCATGTGCGGCTGGCGGCCAATGAGGGTCTGGTGGGTCTGGTGGCGGCGCGCGAGGAGCCCATTAACCTGGACCGCGCCGAATCCCACCCCAAATTCCAGTATTTTCCCGAAACCGGTGAGGAGCGCTTCAGTTCCTTTCTGGGTGTGCCGGTTATTCACCAGCGCAAGGTACTCGGCGTGCTGATTGTGCAGCAGGGTGAGCGGCGACGATTCGACGAGGGCGAAGAGGCTTTCCTGGTGACTATGTCCGCGCAGTTGGCGGGTGTCATTGCCCATGCGGAGGCCACGGGCATGCTCTTCGCCATGGAAGGGCGGGTGTCCCAGGCGAAGTTTTCCGGCGTGGCCGGTGCGCCCGGTGTTGCCATAGGTGTTGCGCGAGTGGTCTCGCCCCTGGCGGATCTCAATTCTGTTCCCTACGCAACCTGTGACGATGTGGAAGAGGAGTTGTTGTTCTTTCAGCGCTGCCTTACCGCCGTCCGTAAAGACGTGAAGAAGTTGGGGCTGGAGCTTGAAACGCATTTGGCCGAGGAAGAACAGGCGCTGTTCGACGCCTATCTGGGCATGCTCAACGACGCGGTGCTGGGTCGGGAAGTAACCGCGCGTATTCGCGAGGGACTGGCGGCGTCATACGCCTGGAGCGAGGTGATAGGCGAACACATCAAGAACTTCAACAAGATGCAGGATTCCTACTTCCGCGAGCGCGCCTCTGATGTGCGGGATCTGGGTAGTCGTGTGCTTGCCTATTTGCAGCAATCGGCCCACAAGGAACGCCAGTTCCATGACAATACTATCCTGATCGGCGAAGAGCTGACCGCGTCGGTGCTGGGGGAAATCCCTCACGGCAAGTTGGTGGGTCTGGTCTCCATTCGCGGCTCCAGCAACTCCCACGTCGCCATTCTCGCGCGCTCCATGGGTATACCCACGGTCATGGGCGCGGTGGATCTGCCTTTCACTCAGCTGGATGGCCGGGCCATGATTGTCGACGGCTACCACGGTACGGTCATCAGTGACCCGACGGAAGAGCTGTGTGAACGCTACCGGGAAATCGCCGAAGAAGACCGGCAGATGGTCGAGGGGCTGGAAAGCAATAAGGATCTGCCCTGTGAAACACTCGATAACCATCGGGTTGCCCTGTGGGTAAATACCGGCTTGATGATCGACGCCATGCTCAGCCTGGAGCGGGGCGCCGAGGGCGTCGGCCTCTACCGCACCGAAGTTCCCTTCATGATGCGCGACCGTTTTCCCAGTGAAGAGGAGCAGCGCATTACCTATAGAGAACAGCTGGAAGCCTTTGCGCCTCATACGGTGACCATGCGCACGCTGGATATTGGCGGTGATAAGTCGCTGCCTTATTTCCCGATTTCCGAAGACAACCCCTTCCTTGGCTGGCGCGGCATTCGCGTCACCCTGGACCACCCGGAAATTTTCCTGGTGCAGGTGCGTGCCATGCTCAAGGCCAGCGAGGGCCTGGATAATCTGCGCATTATGCTGCCCATGATATCCAGCGTGCCGGAGCTGGAAGTCGCGCAAATGCTGATCTATCGGGCCTACAATGAATTGCTCGAAGAGGGACTCCAGATTGCCATGCCGCCCATAGGCGTGATGGTCGAGGTGCCGTCCGCGGTTTATCAGGCACGGGAACTGGCGGCGCGGGTGGATTTTCTGTCCGTGGGCAGCAATGACCTGACGCAATATATTCTGGCCGTGGACCGCAACAACGCGCGGGTTGCCGACCTGTATCACTCACTGCACCCCTCGGTGCTGCGTGCCTTGCAGCAGGTGGTTGTGGATGGTCACGCCGAAGGCGTCTCCGTGGGTATCTGTGGCGAATTGGCCGGTGACCCTGGCGCGGCCCTGTTGCTCATGGCGATGGGCTACGACGTCCTCTCCATGAACGCCACCAACCTTCTGAAAGTGAAGGCCGTGGTGCGCAGCGTTACACTGCAGCAGGCCGAGGACCTGCTGGCGGAGGTGATGGTGCTTTCAGATGCCGCCGCTATTGATCGCTGCCTGCAAACCGCCTTTGAACAGGCGGGCCTGTCGCGTCTGATCAAGCCGCGAATAATGCAGCACTAATTTCAATCCGGAAGCCTCAGCAATATTGCCCGACATTATTGCAGAGGCTTCCGGCGGACAGATGCGGCGGTCGGGGATTTTAATGATATGATCCTGCGCTCGCCAGCGCCCAAGGATCACCTGAGGAATTCATGCTCACATATCCGGATATTGACCCAATCGCTTTCTCGCTCGGTCCCATTGATGTGCATTGGTACGGCATTATGTATCTCTGCGCCTTTGCTGCCGCCTGGTTGCTGGCGCTGCACCGGTCCCGTCGATCGGATGCGCCGGTGAGGCCGGGGCAGGTGGAAGATCTGGTCTTCTGGGGTGCCATGGGCGTCGTGCTCGGCGGCCGCATCGGTTACGTATTCTTCTACAATTTTTCGGCGTTTCTGGATGATCCCCTGATGATCTTCCGCGTCTGGGAAGGCGGCATGTCCTTTCATGGCGGGCTTTTAGGCGTGATCATTGCCATGGCGCTCTACGCGCGGCGGATCGACCGGAAATTCATCGATATCATGGATTTCGTCACGCCACTGGTTCCTTTGGGCCTGGGGTTCGGGCGTCTGGGCAACTTTATCGGTCAGGAACTCTGGGGCCGCGCAACCGATCCCGATGCGCCCTGGGCCATGGTTTTCCCGCGGGATCCCGAAGGCTTGTACCGACACCCGTCACAACTCTACCAGGCATTTCTGGAAGGCCTGGTGTTGTTCATTATCCTGTTCTGGTTTTCCCGCAAGCCACGCCCGAGAGCTGCGGTAAGCGCGCTGTTTTTGGTGCTGTACGGTATCTTCCGCTTCACGGTTGAATTCGTGCGCAGCCCCGACGCCCATATCGGCTTCGATATGTTTGGCTGGATGACGCGGGGCCAGGTTTTATGTGTGCCGATGGTTATTATCGGTCTGGGTATTCTGGCGTGGGCTTGCCTGCGGACGGATCCCGCCGAAGGCAGACAGACAAACGGTTAACTGTCGGCAGACAGACAAAAGGTTAGTTAATGAAGCAATATCTCGATTTGATGCGCCACGTGCGCGATACGGGGACGCGCAAGGAGGACCGCACAGGTACGGGCACCGTCAGTGTCTTTGGCTACCAGATGCGTTTCAACCTCGCGGACGGCTTTCCCCTGGTGACAACCAAAAAGTGCCATTTAAAGTCCATTATTCACGAACTCCTGTGGTTCCTGCGCGGTGACACCAATGTCGCTTACCTGCAGGAGCGGGGTGTGCGCATCTGGAATGAGTGGGCGACGGAAGAGGGCGATTTGGGTCCGGTCTACGGCCAGCAATGGCGATCCTGGCCCACGCCGGAAGGCGGCACTATTGACCAGATTGCCGATCTTGTACGGCAGATCAAAACCAAGCCGGACTCCCGGCGGCTGATCGTTTCCGCCTGGAATCCCGCACTGCTGCCTGATGAAGGTGTATCTCCGCGGGATAATGCCCGCGCTGGGAAAATGGCACTGCCGCCGTGTCATACGCTCTTCCAGTTCTATGTGGCCGATGGCCGTCTGTCCTGCCAGCTTTATCAGCGCAGTGCCGATATCTTCCTGGGGGTGCCCTTCAATATCGCCTCTTACGCGCTGCTGACCATGATGGTCGCTCAGGTGACGGGCCTCAAGCCGGGGGACTTTGTCCACACCTTTGGCGATGCGCATCTTTATCTGAATCACCTCGAGCAGGTGGACATCCAGTTGGCCCGTGAGCCCTATCCCCTGCCGCGAATGCACATCAATCCGGATGTGCAGGATATCTTCGCGTTCCGCTTCGAGGACTTCGAACTGTGTGACTATCGGGCGCATCCCCACATATCTGCGCCGATCGCTGTCTAGCAGGCTGTTGAAAACTACCTGCGTTGCCATCGCGGCGTTAAAAATTGGCTCAAAATGCTCATTTACTACCTGTAAACTCCGCTTTTTCGCCAATTTTTGCCTTGCGCTGGCTGCCTCGCCAACGTTTTCAACAATCTGCTAGGAGAAGTCGATGAGCCTGTCCATTATTGTCGCTATGTCCGAAAATCGTGTCATAGGCGCGAACAACCAACTTCCCTGGCATCTGCCCGAAGACCTGAAATACTTCAAGCGTATTACCATGGGTCACCCGATCATCATGGGGCGCAAAACCTTTGAATCCATTGGCAGACCCCTGCCGGGCCGTTCGAATATCGTGGTTACCCGCCAGCGGGACTGGTCGGCGCCGGGCGTTATCGTGGCTTCGGATATTGAGGGCGCGTTGCGCCAGGCCGCGCTGGAGGTTCAGAACGAAGCCGACCAGGAAGTTTTTGTCATAGGTGGAGGGGAACTTTTCCGGCAGACGCTCGACAAAGTGAGTCGCCTGTATTTGACACAGGTACATGCCCGGGTCGATGGGGACGCCTATTTCCCCGATTTTCAGAGAGAACAGTGGCGGGAAATTGAAAGAATGGACTACGATTCCGACCAGAATAATCCCTATGCCTACTCATTTTTAGTACTGGATCGTTGAGCGAAGTCGCATTTTAATAGTTAAAGCTATAAGGAAAGTAGCGCGGTTGGTCAGTTTTCGCGGCTACTTGTTGTTCAATTAATGTTCTTGTGTTACCGAAGTGTTACCGGGCTAAGGGTAGAATCGGTCTAAATGTTACCAAAGGTGATGGTTGTTTGGTGGATTCGGATCAATTTCCATAAAAAATTGAATGTTTTGAGAGGGTGTTATTAAAATGGCGCACTCTTAGCGATTGCCAAATCTCTTAAGTCTTTTACACACTCTGAATCGAGCCTTGGGCTGTCTGGTTCAGTCGCAACTTAAAAAGCAAGCACCCGAGTTGGGGGATATATGAAGAAGCAGCGATTCAAGGCTGTGGCTCTGTCCACAGTCATTACTGCTGGCGCGCTCATGGCGGGCGTTGCACAGGCAGCAGATCCAAGGTTGGATGCAATAATGCAGGTCGGCCAATCGAAAGTAGCCATTGGCCAGCAGTCCCAGAAGCGTGTGGACAAGCTTCAGGCGGAGACCACCGCTCTTCTGACGCAATTCGAGCAGGTGAATAAGCAGATCGAAGGCCTGCGCGTTTATAACGCTCAGCTGGAAAAGCAAATCCAGAATCAGCTGGACGTCATCAAGGAGCTCGAAAACTCCATTGATCAGGTCACCATCATCGAACGCCAGATTCAGCCGCTGATCCTGCGCATGTTGGAAGGTCTCGAGCAGTTCGTGGAACTGGATATGCCTTTCCACCTGGAAGAGCGCCGCAAGCGCGTCGCGGATCTGCGCAGCAAAATGGATCGCGCCGACATCACTGTGGCCGAGAAATTCCGCCAGGTACTCGAGGCCTACAGCATTGAAGCCGAATACGGTCGCAAGCTCGATACCTATCAAGACACTCTCACTGTCGGCGGCCAGGAGCGCCAGGTCAATATCCTGGTTGTCGGTCGTATCGCCCTGATGTATCAGACTACCGACACCGAGTTGTCCGGTGCCTGGGACAAAGAAACAGGCGGCTGGGTTGAGCTGGACGACAGCTACCGTTCCGCAATTCTGAAAGGTATTCGAATCGCCAAGAAACAAGCCGCAATCGACATTATGCAGTTACCTATTTCGGCTCCGGAGGCAGCGCAATGAAAATGACATTCCACAAACACTTGTTGGCACTGGCCGCGGCAGGCGTCTTTTCGCTGGCTGGCGCCACTGCTGTAGCGCAGAGCGAAGAAGCTGCTTCTCTCGATCAACTGCTGCAAATGGTAAAAGAAAGCAAAATTTCCGAAACCAAGGAATATCAGCAGCGTGAAGCTGAGTTCCGTCGCCAGAAGGCCAATCAGGCCGAGTTGCTGCGTCAGGCCGAGCGGACATTGGCTGAAGAAGAAGCGCGTGCTGCGCGTCTTGACGCCACCTTTGAAGAGCAGGAACTTGTAGTTCAGCAGAAGCGCCAGCAACTTGAAGAGCGCCTCGGTTCGTTGAAGGAACTGTTTGGTCACCTGACATCCACTGCCGGTGACCTGCGTGCCGCGCTGGAGACGTCCATTGTGTCTGCCCAGTATCCGAATCGCACCGCGTTCCTGGACGAGCTGATCGATAAAATGAACAGCGAGACCCGTCTGCCGACCATCGCAGAGATTGAGCGCCTGTGGTTCGAACTGCAGCGTGAAACCATCGAGAGTGGCAAGATCGTCAAGTTTACCGCCACGGTTGCGAGCCCTCAGGGCGAAAAAGAGCAGCGTGAAGTGGTGCGCATCGGTAACTACAATCTGGTTTCCGATGGCAAATACCTCACTTACGATCCCGATAGTGGCACCATCGCCGAGCTGACTCGCCAGCCTGATGGCAGCATTCAGGCATCTGCGGAAGACCTGCAGGCGGCTGAGTCCGGCTTTACCCAGGTGGGCATAGACCCCACTGGACCAACTGGCGGCAGCTTCCTGTCAGCCTTGATCAACAGTCCGTCATTGACCGAGCGTTGGCATCAGGGCGGTATCGTTGGCTATATCATCAGTGCTCTGGGTGTGTTCGCGTTGTTCGTTGCCATCTGGCGCTTCCTGGCCTTGACCGGTGTTACCAGTAAGGTCAACGCTCAGATGAAGTCTGACCGTGCCAACAGCAACAACCCGCTGGGTCGCGTATTGAAAGTGGCCGAGGACAACGCCGGTATCGATATCGAGTCTCTGGAGTTGAAACTGGAAGAAGCGATTCTGAAGGAACGTCCTCCAATCGAGTCCGGCCTGACGCTCATCAAGATTATCTCCATGGTGGCACCGCTGCTGGGTCTGCTGGGTACCGTGGTCGGTATGATCCAGACCTTCCAGGCCATCACCGTATTCGGCGCGGGCGACCCCAAAGCCATGGCGGGTGGTATTTCCTCGGCATTGGTGACTACGGTACTGGGTCTGGTTGTCGCTATCCCGACCGTACTGTTGCATTCATGGCTGAATGGTAAAGCTGGCACAGTCATCCATATTCTGGATGAGCGTAGCGCCGGTATCATCGCCGAAAAATCCGAGAAGTAGAGGAGATAGGACATGCTGGCATTAATGGACGCCCTTGCAGCCATTGAAGCCTTCGTGGCGTCGGGTGGCCCGGTATTGTTTGCCGTCGCCGTCCTGACGTTCGTCATGTGGACGTTTATCTTCGAGCGCCTCTGGTACTATCAGAGCAGCCTGTCGAACACTGTTAATGGTGCTCTGGCTCACTGGGAGGCGCGCCGAGAGCGCAAATCCTGGCATGCTCGCCAGGTGCGTATAGGGCTGATTTCCGAGGTATCCGAGAAAATCAATCAAAATCTGAATTTGATTGGTGCCATGGTTGCCCTCTGTCCCTTGTTGGGGCTGTTGGGCACGGTAACCGGTATGATCAGCGTGTTTAACGTGCTGGCGGTTACTGGTGGTGGTGATGCCAAATCCATGGCGGCGGGTGTATCCATGGCCACTATCCCGACTATGGCGGGAATGGTGGCTGCGCTGTCTGGTGTATTTGGTTCTACACTGGTTAACGGTATCGCCGAACGCGAAAAGCAGTTGCTCGAAGACCATTTGACGATGGACCACTAAGGTACTTTAGACCTTCTAGTCTGATGTAAGAGAGAAACCATGAGTAGAAATTCAAAGACTGAAGAAGAGACCGGGGCCATTGACCTGACCCCCATGCTCGATGTGGTTTTTATCATGTTGATCTTCTTTATCGTAACGGCAACCTTTATCAAGGAGCCGGGTGTTGAGGTTGTGCGCCCGGACGCCGCGACTGCGGATCCCAAGCCCCGCGCCAATATCCTGATTGCAGTTACCAGTAACAACGAAATCTGGATCGATAAAAATGAAGTTGATCCTCGCGCTGTTAAGACGCAGATAGAGCGCATGTACGCGGAAAATCCCAACAGCACGATTGTTATTCAAGCTGATAACAAGGCAAATATTAAAACCCTGACGAAAGTTGCCCAGGCCGCTCGCGAGGCGGGCGTGCTTGAGGTTTCTGTCTCCGCTGAGAAGAAGTAGACGGCCTATGAACTTAGCAAGATTTTTTACCGCCTTACTGCCGGCACTTGGTGTGACCTTGGGGTTGCTGCTGTTGATGCATTTTCTGATAGCCAGTAATTTGAAGGCGCCGGAAGATGTAGTGGCAATCAAGATCCCCGACATCGTCATGCCGGAGCGGCAGATTGAAACAAAATATGACACCAAGAAACCTGATAAGCCGGACGAGCCCGAGGAACCACCACCAGAACTTCCCGAGCCCGAGTATCAGCCAACGGACCTGTCTGAAAGCGCCATCAGTATCTCCATGAACATGGATGCCAACATCAATATCGGCGGTATTGGCGGCTTTTCATCCGATGGCGAATTTCTACCAATCGTGAAAGTAGCGCCCCAGTATCCCCGGCGCGCACTGTCGCGCGGCATCGAAGGCTATTGTACGGTTGAATATACTGTAACCAAGAGCGGTTCGGTGCGGGATCCCGTGGTCGTGGATGCACAGCCAGAGGGGATTTTCGATCGCGCTTCTGTTCAGGCGGCGTTGAAGTTCAGATACAAGCCCCGCGTGATCGATGGTGAGCCAGTGGATGTTCCCGGCGTTCGGAACAGATTCACCTACACGCTGGAGCAGTAATAATGGTGAAAGCTATGAATTTGAAAACAGCAGTTAAAACGCTCTCGGCGAGTGTTGTCTTCACCGCTGCAGCCGTCGCTGTGCCCATGGCGCTGAATTCCGCATCTATAGCTCTCGGCGGATCCGCGACTTTCGGCAATCTTGCCTTTGCGCAGGATTCCGAGAAGGAGAAGGAAGATACTCGCGTAACACCGGCCATGAGCGAGTCCATGTTCAAGAAGTTCGGCGAAGTACAGGAACTGGGAAATCCGGAAGAAGAGGGCGCCGAGCCCAACCTTCAGGCGGCCCTGGAAGCGCTGAATGAAATCCGCGACGAGTGCGACGAGTGTAACAAGTATGAACTCGCCATCATGTACAACTATTACGGCTGGTTGTATTACGCGCTGGAGCAGCCGCAGAAAGCTATTGATGCCTACGTCAACCTTCTGGCTCAGTCCCCGGAAATTCCCCTGGGACTCGAGTTGGGCACCATGTACAAGGTGGCCCAGCTTTATTACGCGGAAGACAACTATACCGAAGCCCTTAAGTGGCTGAACGACTGGATGGAGATGTCCGATACCATAGGCGCACAGGCTTATGTAATGCGGGCGCAGATCCACTACCAGATGGGCAACAATGACAAGGCGCTTGCGGATATCAATACCGGCGTTTCCATGGAAGAAGAGAACGGCAAGGTGCCTGCGGAAGGCTGGTACAACCTTCAGCGCGCACTCTACCTGGATAAGGAAGACTATCAGACCGGCATCGTAATTCTGGAAAAGATGATTATTCACTATCCCAAGGTGCAGTACTGGCGCCAGCTGTCCCAGCTTTATGGGGCTGTGGGCCGTGAAGACGATCAGCTTTACGTGCTGGACGCGCTCTATGTTTCCGGTCTGCTCGACAATGGTACCGACATGAAGAACCTGGCGCTTCTGTTGCTGGGTGAACAGGTGCCCTACAAGGCCGCGAAAATCCTTCGCAAGGGTATCGATAATGAGCTGATAGAGGCCGATTCGCGAAACCTGGAAATTCTGGCCAACGCTTTGCGTATGGCGCAGGAGGTCGAGGAATCGATTCCGGTCATGGCTCAGGCGGCGGAAAAATCCGAGGATGGCGATCTCTATTCCCAGCTGGCGGCGATCTATTTAGACGCAGGTCAGAACCAGGATGCTGTCGAAGCCGCCGAAGCCGCGGCGAAGCGTGGCGACGTGCGTCGACCGGGCAATCTGTACCTGGTTAAAGGCATGGCTCACTTGAATCTTGAGGAATACAACGATTCCATCAAGGCCTTCAAGGAAGCGGCGAAAATCGACGAGGCCGGCGTCAGGGAAATTGCCGAGAAATGGCTGCAGCACGTTATGCGGGAACAGGATCGCGCCATACAGCTGAAGCGATCACAGCAGGCGCTGTCGAAAGATGCCTAAGAGTTGATACTCGCAGACGACTTGCACATAAAAAAGGGGCCTCGGCCCCTTTTTCATTTGAATCATTGTTGTCTCGGCTAGCCGGCAACGGCTTTCGCAAACACTTTGGAACGCCGCTCGAAATTGTAAAGCTCCTTGCGTTTCGCCGGCAGATCATCCAGCCGACCCTCGACAAAACCCTGCTCCAGAAACCAATGGGCCGTTTGTGTCGTGAGCACGTAGAGCTGCTTCAGACCAAGGCGTTGTGCCTGGCGTTCAACGTGATGCAGTAACTTGGCGGCTCTTCCGCCGCGCTGATAATCCCGGTGCACGGCAACGCAGGCCAGTTCCCCGGCCTCCGTCTCCGCGAAGGGGTAAAGAGCGGCACAACCAATAATGACGCCGTCTTTTTCCATGACCGTGAAATGGTTGACCTCGGCTTCCAGCAATTCCCGGGAGCGCTTCACCAGAATTCCCTCCTTTTCCAGCGGCTCGATAAGCGCCAGGATTCCCGCGACGTCCCCAATGGACGCGCGGCGCAAGGTTTCGTAGCTGTCACGGTAGACCATGGTGCCGCTGCCATCCCGAGTGAAAAGCTCCTTGAGCAGTGCACCATCTTCCGTGGCCGATATTACGTGGGCGCGCGGAACACCGCTGTCACACGCTTTATGGCAGGCGCGCAACGCGAAATAGGTATTGGAGCGGTTGCGCTCGGGCTGTTCGACCAGAAACTTTTCGCATTTCAACAGCGTCATTTCCCGATAGACGGTCTTGTCCTTGTCGTAGATAGGGCCGTCGTCGTTATAGGCGATCAGTTTGTCCGCCTGGAGGGCGGTGGCAATATTTATGGCAACATCGGCGAAAGACAAATTGAAAATCTCGCCCGTGGCGGAATAACCCAATGGTGATACCAGCGCTATGGCGCCGTCCTCAATGGCGCCGGCCAGAGAGTACCTGTCGACACTGCGCACCTTGCCGGTGTGCTGGAAGTCGACGCCATCTATAACCCCTTGCGGCATGGCGGTGACGAAATTGCCGCTCCTGACACGCAGACGCGCGCCGTGAAGAGGCGAATTGGGCAGGCCCGCGGAAAAGCAGGCTTCCAGTTGCAGCCGCGTCGTTCCTACTGCCTGAAGTACGTGGGGCATGTCTTCCTTGGCGGTGACCCTCAATCCCTGATGAAAACTCGAATCGATACCGTGGGCTGCCAGCTGCGCGGCTATTTCCGAGCGCGCACCATGGACCACCGCGAGATGGACACCCAGGCTGTTGAGTATGCCGATATCGTTGATGATATTGCCAAAGTTGTCGTTATCAATGCAGTCCCCAGGCAGCATAATGACAAAGGTCTTGCCGCGATGTGCATTGATGTAGGGGGCAGAGTGCCTGAACCATTTAACGTAATCCGCGCTTTCGGTCACTGGTTATGTCTCGATTAATATGGGCAGTTTTTAGGGGCTTAAGCGGTCAGTATAACGATTTTGATGTGGAAGGCACTTATCCAGGCTCTCTCGCTGACGTTCTTTACCTTCGTTAACTGATGCATCTACTACAGACAAAGTTGCGTGATAAGGTCCCGCAACAAGGTGATGGCGGGCTGTATCTGACTCTGCTCAATATACTCATTGGGCTGGTGGGCCTGGCCAATACTGCCGGGGCCCATGACCAGCGTCTCCATGCCGAGTGCCTGCATGAAGTGCGCTTCGGTGGCGAAGGCAACGCTTCCCGCAGACTGCCCCGTCAGTCGCTCGACGGCTTTCACCAATTGGGACTGCGCCGGTTGCTCAAACGGCGGAACGCCCGGAAACAGTTGCGACAACACGATGTCGGTCGCCGTCGTCTCCGCCAGTGGCCGCAGGCGACGCCGAAGCGAATCGCGCAGCTCGTCAAGATCCATACCCGGCAAAGGCCGCAGATCGAAATGCAGCTCACAGCTGCCGCAGATCCGGTTGGGGTTATCGCCGCCGTGTATACAGCCGAGATTCAGGGTGGGAAAAGCGATATCGAAGCCTGGGTTGTTGTAGGCTTGCTGCAACTCTGCCCGAAACCTAATCAGGTCTCCTATTACCAGATGCATGGCATCCAGCGCATTATTGCCCAGGGAGGGGTCGGACGAATGGCTCGAGCGCCCCTGAACGCGGACAGATTCCATCATCATGCCTTTGTGCATGCGGATAGGCCGCATACCCGTGGGCTCGCCGATAATTGCATAGCGACCCATTGGACGTCCTGCTTCCACCAGCGCCTTGGCGCCGTCCATGGAAGATTCTTCATCCGCGGTAGCCACGATAATCAGCGGCTGTTTGAGGCGAGCGCTGGAAAACTCCCGGGCAGCCGCCAGAGCGACCGGAAAAAAGCCCTTCATGTCGGTAGTACCAAGGCCGTAGAAACGACCGTCTCTTTCGGTGAGGCTATAAGGATCCTGCTGCCACAGTTCCGCATTGCAGGGAACCGTGTCCGTATGACCGGCCAGCACCAGCCCCCCTGGACCCGTCCCGAGCGTCGCAATCAAATTGGCCTTGTTGCAGTGCCCCGGCACCTCCAGAATTTCCGTGGCGAAGCCCGAGTCAGACAGCCAGGCAGCCAGGAGTTCGATGACTTCGCGATTGCCCATATCGAAAGCGGGCGTCGTGCAACTGACCGAGGGTATGGCAATCAGCTGACGCAGCTGTTCGGTAAAATCCGGTAGTTGTCTGATCACAGTTTTGATCCGCCTTCGATGATGGGTGGAAACGGCCGTTCGCGAACGCATCCGACTCGCGCTGTTGGCAAGCAACAGCTTATTTGAAACCCGCCGGTTTGTCTCGCGGCTGTTTAAGGCTACAATCGGCGGACACACGCGCTTGTTCGGAGGTTCCCCTGTTCCTGAATGTCGACAATAAGCTAATGAGACGCCGATGAATAGCCCGAAAATGCCGGAAACCAGCCTCGATCTTCGCGGCCTGCTCATGAGCCTCAGCAAGGATGGCCGACTGTCGTCCGAAAGCGTCAATCGGCTGTTGGGCGCCAATCGCAGCCGCGACCAGACGGCCATGCACCCCCTGAGCTATATCGGCAGCCAAAAGCTGGAAGACCTGAAGCATCCGGGCAAGCTGCTGGACGAGCTCAGTCTGCTGGACTGGATGGCGGACAGATCGGGGCTGCCGGTATTCCATATAGACCCCATGCGCATCCAGGTGGCTGAAGTCGCGGATATCATGTCCTACGCCTTCGCCAAACGCCACGGGCTCCTCTGTGTCAAGGTCACCGCCGAAGAGGTGGTGGTGGCGGTTACCGAGCCTTTTCTGACAGGCTGGGTCGAGCAGTTGGAGCAGGTATCCCGCCGGCGCGTGCGCCGGGTACTGGCGTCGCCCAGCGATATAGAGCGCTACCGCGTCGAGTTCTATTCCCTGGCGCGCTCGGTGTCTGGAGCACAGGATGGCGGTACGCGCAGCTCGGGTGTCACCAACGTCGAACAATTATTGGAACTCGGGAATCTTACGGATCCCGAAGCCAATGACCAGCACATCGTCAACATCGTCGACTGGCTGCTGCAGTATGCCTTTGACCAGCGGGCCAGTGACATCCATGTCGAACCGCGTCGCACCATTGCGCGCATGCGCTTTCGCATCGATGGGGTTTTGCACCCCATCTACGAATTCCCCGCCAGCGTCGCCACCGCCATTGTCAGTCGCATCAAGATTCTGGGTCGCATGAACGTCGCGGAAAAACGCAAACCCCAGGACGGCCGTATCAAGACCAAGCGACCCAATGGCTCCGAGGCCGAACTGCGTCTGTCGACCCTGCCCACCGCCTTCGGCGAAAAACTGGTGATGCGCATCTTCAATCCCGACGTGCTGCTGCGCTCCTTCGAGGACCTGGGATTGGTCGGGGACGATTATGCGCGCTGGCAGGCGATGATGCAGAACCCCAACGGCATACTGCTGGTTACCGGCCCCACGGGTTCCGGTAAAACCACGACCCTCTATTCGTCGTTGCGTCAACTGGCGACGGACGACGTCAATATCAGTACCATCGAAGATCCGATTGAAATGGTGGAAGACGCCTTCAACCAGACCCAGGTCCATCACAGTATCGGTCTCGACTTCGCCGCCGGCGTACGCACTCTGATGCGTCAGGACCCCGACATCATTATGGTCGGTGAGATTCGCGATCTGGAAACAGCCCAGATGGCGACCCAGGCGGCGCTGACCGGCCACCTGGTACTGTCTACGCTGCACACCAACGACGCGCCCACGGCCATAACGCGATTGCTGGATTTGGGAATGCCCGCCTATCTGCTCAAATCAACGGTTATTGGCGTCATGGCCCAGCGTTTGGTGCGTATGCTCTGTCCCCACTGCAAGCAGGCCGCGGAAATGGATGCCCAGGCCTGGGATGAACTGGTGCGCCCATGGAAAGTCGCCAAACCCGTGCAGACATACGAACCCGTAGGTTGCCTCGAGTGTCGCAATACCGGTTACTACGGTCGTCAGGGCCTGTACGAAATACTGACAATCAGTGACAACGTCCAGAACCTGATCGACGACCGCTGCGATCTCAATGCCCTGCGCCAGCAGGCCATGCGCGAAGGCATGCGCACCCTGCGCCTGTCCGGCGCCCAGAAGATTGCCCAAGGCCTGACGACGATCGAAGAAGTATTGCGTGTGGCTCCGCCGCCTGAGAAATATCAGTAACGTCGCCCTTAATTTCAGGATTTTATGACCGACTATCACGTGTGGTTTCAGGTTCCCGGTGTCGATTTCGCCGCAAAACAGCTATCGCTCTGTTCCGGCCTTCTGGGCGAGCACAGCGATGCGGATCTGCTGGCGGAGCTGGAAGCAAAATTTGCGGCTAATCCGAAACGGCTGAGCGAATTTCAGAGGCTTATTGTAGGCAGCGAATTTGCTGCCAAATACCTCTGCACCCAACCCCGGTTTCTGTCGGAGCTGCTCGACGACGAGAGCATGGACACCAAGCTGAATCAGCAGGATTTCGGTGCAGCTCTTTCGTCCTGGCTAAAAGGTGCGGCCACAGACGACGAGTGGGACCGCCAGTTGCGCCGCTTTCGCAATCGCGCCATGGTGCGCATTATCTGGCGTGACTTCAATCGCCTGGCGGATACCCGCGCAACCATATCGGAGCTGAGCCACCTCGCCTCCGCCTGTATTCAGGCCTGCCTCGACTACCATTACGCCGCTTTAAGTGCGCGCTTTGGCGTACCGCGCAACCAACAGGGTGTGGAGCAGTGCCTGCTGGTTCTGGGCATGGGCAAGCTGGGCGCGGGGGAGCTGAATCTCTCCTCCGATATCGATCTGATTTTCGGCTATCCCGAAGCTGGCCAGACCGACGGGGGCCAAACCAATAGGGGTAAGGAGCTGAGCAATCAGGAATTCTTCGTCCGTCTCGGGCAGCGCATCATCAAATCCCTGGACACCCATACCGGGGACGGCTTTGTGTTTCGTGTCGATATGCGGCTGCGACCCTACGGCCAGAGTGGTGCCCTGGTATCCAGTTTCGATGCCCTGGAGGACTACTATCAGACCCAGGGCCGCGAGTGGGAGCGTTACGCCATGATCAAGGCGCGGGTGGTGGCTTCCAATGGCCCGGCCGTGGCTACCGAACAACTCATGGCTATTCTGCGCAGTTTTACCTTTCGCCGCTATGTGGATTTCTCGGCGATAGACGCCCTGCGCAATCTCAAACACATGATCAGCCGTGAGGTGAAGCGCCGCGGCATTCAGGACGATGTCAAGCTCGGTGCCGGCGGTATTCGGGAAATTGAATTCATCGCCCAGGCGTTTCAGCTGATTCGCGGCGGCCGCGATCTTGAATTGCAGGACAACCGGATTCTAAAAATTCTCCCCCTGCTGTGTGACCTGGGCTGTCTGCCGCCGGGCGTCGATCGCATTCTGGTGGAAGCCTATCTGTTCCTGCGCAACACCGAACACGCCATACAGGGTTATCAGGATCGGCAGACACAGAGTCTGCCGGAGGCGAACGGCGATCGTGCGCGCCTGGCCTATGTCATGGGCTACGATTCCTGGGCCGCTTTCTCTGTGGACCTGCAAGCACATCGCGAGAGCGTGTTGCACGAATTTCAAGCGGTTATTGACGAGCCCGAGCAGGACGCGCCGGAAGACCAGCATCAGCTAGCCGACTGGGAAGCCTACTGGCGTGGCGAATTTGCTGGCGACGAAGCCCTGGCGCTTTTTGCGGAGTACAGCCATGAAGATCCGGCGCGCAGCCATGGTCTTTTGCAAGAGCTGAGAATATCGCCAGCCCTGGTCTCCATGCACGCCACCGGGCGCGAGCGTCTCGATGAATTCATGCCGCGGCTGCTGGTGACGGTATCGTCCACCGAGGCGCCATCGGAAACCCTTGCGCGTATTTTAAAACTGGTTTCCGCGGTCGCCCGACGCAGCGCCTATCTGCTGCTGCTGATCGAGAATCCCCAGGCGCTCACGCAACTGGTGGAATTGAGCACTGCCAGCCCTTGGATTGCCGACCAGATGGCCGCCCATCCGGTGCTGCTCGACGAACTGCTGGATTCCCGCACACTCTATTCCGTGCCGCCGAAAGACGAGCTGGAAGATGACCTGCGCCGCAGCATGCTGCGCATAGACCCAGACGATCTGGAAGCGCAGATGGACGCTTTACGTTACTTCCGCTCGTCCCACGCCTTGCGGGTGGCGGCCTGCGAAGTCAAGAATACTCTGCCCCTGATGCGGGTGAGCGATTACCTGACGGAACTGGCCGAGGTCATACTCGGTTATGTGCTGCACCTGGCGTGGCAACAGATGGTCGCCCGCCATGGCTATCCGGGCGGCAACGAGAGCCATGAACCCGATTTTGTCATTGTCGGTTATGGCAAACTCGGCGGAATCGAACTGGGCCATGGGTCCGATCTGGACCTGGTCTTCATTCACGACAGCGACTCCAATGGGGTCACCAATGGCCAACAAAGCCTGGGCCAGCGCAGCCTGGATAATGTCACTTTTTATATGCGCCTCGGCCAGAAAATTATTCACATCCTCGACACCAATACTTTGTCGGGCAAGCTTTACGAAATCGACATGCGCCTGCGGCCCTCCGGTAATTCCGGCATGCTGGTGGCAAGTTTCAATGCCTTTGAAAAGTACCAGCGCGAATCTGCATGGACATGGGAGCATCAGGCGCTGGTGCGCGCGCGCGTGGTGGCTGGCTCGCCGCGACTGGCCGCCGGGTTCGAGCGTGTGCGCACGGAAGTGCTGCGGCAAAAACGGGATCCGGACAAACTCAAGGCCGAAGTCAGAGACATGCGCCAGAAAATGCGCTCTCACCTGGGCTCTTCCGACAAGCATGCCGAATCCGGCAAATTTCATCTCAAGCAGGATGCCGGCGGTATCGTCGACATTGAATTTATGGTTCAATATGCTGTTCTGGCCTGGGCCCATGCTGATCCAGCGTTGGTACGCTACACCGACAATATCCGTATTCTGGGTTGTCTGGAACAATCCGGTGTGCTGGACACCCAAGAGGTGAACCAGCTTATAGAAGCCTACAAAGCATTCCGATCCGCGGGGCATCGGCTGGCGCTGCAACAGCAGTCGAGCCAGATCGATGGCAGCCCCTTCGCCTCCGAGCGGCAAGCCGTGCAACACTGCTGGCAGCGGCTACTGGAGACGTAACAGTGAATGGAAAAAAACACCTCAGTTGAGGCGTCCATTTTTCCGGAAGCTGTTAAACGAATTTACGCGATCAGCATCTCAGTTTCTCCCCGGGCAGAGGTTCCCTAGGGAACCTCTGATTAAGTCCCTGCGGCCTCTGGCTTACAGGAATTGTTGCTGGCAAGGCGCGCGATTGA
>CAZEWY010000021.1:9919-28083 GCA_964515945.1 uncultured Cellvibrionaceae bacterium | reverse complement strand
TCGCGAGGGTTTTGAAAAGCCAACCCCAATGCCAAACTCGTTATGGGGCGCTTGAGTATCCCGCGAAAGCCGCCACGAACCCATCCACGGGAAGAAGTTCAAACTATCAGTCGCCACAGGTTCGAGAGTGGGGAAGCCCTTTGGCAACCCTCACGAGAGGGACCTCGTGTGGGAGTCTCCATGGATGGATTCACGACGTTTGCCAAAGGGCTTCCCCACCCTCGAACCTCCCTCTTACGGAGGCATATCTCTTTAAAAATTCAGGCAATAACTCCTGGCGATACAAGACTGCTGGAACCGGCGACATTGATCGCCAGACGGCGGTTGACACCATTGAACAGAGCCTTGATAGCGGCCGCGACTATATTGCGATCGCGGCCCACGCCAAACAAAGGTTGTTCCTGCCCCACTTTGACCGCCACATAGCAGACGGCCGCCGCCTCCGAACCCGTACCAATCGCGTGTTCGTGGTAGTCCACCACGGAAACCGCACAATCCAGAAACTCACCCAGTGCGTGGGCAGCCGCATCGACGGGACCGGTTCCGCTGCCAGCGATTTCTATCGACTGGCCCTGGTGTTGGGCACGAATGGCGATATCCACCAGCTCACCTTCGTCCACGCTGCGGTTACTGGTGTAAACGAAGGGCGTATTCACCGCGAAGTATTCCCGCTCAAACAACTCCACGATTTCGGGGCCGGTGACCTCCCGGTTGGTGGAGTCGCTGACTGTCTGCACGGCACGGCTGAATTCAATCTGCAGGGCGCGAGGTAATTGCAGACCCGCTTCCCGTTCCAACAGCAGACTGACGCCGCCCTTGCCGGACTGGCTGTTGACCCGGACCACGGATTCGTAGCTGCGCCCGAGATCCTTCGGGTCTATGGGCAGGTAGGGTACCTGCCAAAGAGCATCGGGTTTTTGTACCGCAAAACCCTTCTTGATAGCGTCCTGATGGGAGCCGGAAAAAGCTGTGAAAACCAGCTCCCCCGCGTAGGGGTGGCGCGGATGTACCGGCAACTGGTTGCAGTCTTCGGCCAGCCTGCGTACGCGATCAATATCGGAGAAATCCAGACCGGGATGAATGCCTTGGGAATAAAGGTTCATGGCCAAAGTGATCAAATCGACATTGCCGGTGCGCTCGCCATTGCCAAACAGACAGCCTTCCACCCGGTCGGCGCCGGCCATGACCGCGAGTTCGGCTGCCGCCACTGCTGTGCCCCGGTCGTTGTGCGGGTGTACGCTCAGCACAATGGATTCGCGATTGTTCAGGTTTCTGTGCATCCACTCAATCTGGTCGGCGTAGGTATTGGGCGTGGACATTTCCACGGTCGCGGGCAGATTCAAAATCATTTTACGCTCTGGTGTCGGCTGCCAGATATTGGAGACGGCATCGCATACCTCTTTGGAAAATTCCAGCTCGGTGCTGGAAAAAATTTCCGGTGAATACTGGTAAACCCAGTCCACTTCGGGCGCATCGGCCGTCAGTTGTTTTACCCATTGGGTGCCCTGAGTGGCAATTTTTTTCACACCCTCGCGGTCGGTGCGGTAGACGATTTCGCGAAAAACCGGCGCCAGCGGATTGTACATGTGCAGGATCGCCCGTTTAGCACCGCGCAGGCTTTCCACCGTTTTTTCGATCAGCTCGAAGCGCGCCTGGGTCAGCACCTCAATGGTGACGTCATCGGGAATATGATTTTCCTCGATCAGCCGGCGGGCAAACCGGAAGTCCGCCTCGGATGCCGAGGGAAAGCCGATTTCGATTTCCTTGAAGCCCATGGCCACCAGCTCCTTGAAGAAGCGCAGCTTGGTCTCCACGGACATGGGGTCGATCAGCGCCTGATTACCATCGCGCAGGTCAGTGCTCATCCAGATGGGCGGCTTTTCAATGGTCTTGTTCGGCCACTGGCGGTCGGGCAAGGCAACTCCGGTAAAACGCGGATATTTGGTGGCTGGGTTGGCAATCATCTCGACTCCGGAAGCAGGGTTGGGCACGTAGTAATAACCGGTGAAAGAAGCTTGCAGGTGCGTTGCGGATTTTGTCCGTTGCGCCCTTGAGATCTGGTGAGCCACTGGTGGCGTCTCACGGTGGTCAAGATGACAAGTCGCTTTTGGCGAGAGTCTTCATTACCGGGTTGTGCCCAGTATAAAGGTGTGACGGCGCTAGTCGATTGCCAAAATACCGACAATTCGGTATTTTGCACAATATTATTGCTGTATTTTAAGTGTTGATGCAATTTACAGCCTGCCTTGTGTTATTGTCGGCTTTTACTGACCCTCCGGTATAACTGTGGAATACCTGACCCATGAAACTCGATCGCTATGACCAGATGATTCTGGACATCCTGCAACAGAATGGCCGCATCTCCAATCAGGAGCTGGCCGACGCCATCAGTCTGTCCCCGTCGCCCTGCCTCAGGCGGGTCCGTCAATTGGAGGAAAGCGGCCTGATCGACGGCTATGTGGCGCTGCTCAATGCTCGCCAGTTGGGATTGACCCTGGTGGCGTTCGTGCAGATCAGCATGGACAAGCACATTCCCGAACGCTTCGACAATTTTGAACGCATGGTGGGCGACTATTCCGAAGTGCTGGAATGCCATTTGATTACAGGTCAGTCGGCGGATTATTTATTGAAAGTCATTGTGAAGGACATGGATGCCTACCAGCAGTTTCTGCTGCAAAAGCTGACCCGGATTGAAGGCGTGAGCGGCGTGCATTCATCATTTGTTCTGAAATCGCCGGTGAGGAAGACAGCACTGCCGATTCAGGCGTAATGCTGGAAAATTTCATGGTGCATACATGCCGGCGGCGTTCATGAACAGCCGCAACAGGTAAGCCACCAGCGCCAGTGTCGCCACACTCGCGCTCCAGATAACCACCAGCCACGCCAGCCGTTGCCACAGGGGCTTGTTTTCCGCCTCCTGCCCCGATGTCTGTTTGCTTTTCTGCCCGACAAGACCGCCCCCTTTCATGCTCCGTTACCCTCAGTGATAACCGTCTTCGTGGGTGATCTTGCCGCGAAACACATAATAGCTCCAGGCGGTGTAGCCCAGGATAATCGGAATGATAATGCCCGCACCCACCAGCATGAACGCCTGGCTCTGGGACGGTGCGGCCGCTTCCCAGATACTGATAGCCGGGGGAATAATATTCGGCCAGATACTGATGCCAAGCCCCATGTAACCCAGGAAGATAAGCGCCAGGGTGAGCAGGAAAGGTTTGTAGTGGGTATCATTTTTGACCGCACACATGAGCCTGTAGGTACAGAGCAGGACCAGCAGCGGAACCGGCAACAGCCAGAAGAAATTGGGCAGGGTAAACCAGCGCGCGGCAACTTCGGGGTGCGCCAGCGGCGTCCACAGACTGACCAGACCTATGACGCCGAGCACAACCAGAATAAGCGGCTGGGCGATTTTACGCATCTGTTCGAGAAGCGCTCCCTCGGTTTTCATGATCAGCCAGGTGCAGCCGAGCAAGGCATAGGCGACAATCAACGCCAGGCCGCAGAATATCGAAAAGGGATTGAGCCAGGCGAGGGGCTCACCGGCGTAGGTTCTGTCGACCACCGGCAGCCCGTCCAGGAAGGCGCCCAGCACCACCCCCTGGCAGAAAGTCGCCGCAATGGAGCCGCCAATAAAGGCTCTGTCCCACACATGCTGGCGATCCCGAGCGACCTTGAAGCGGAATTCGAAGGCGACACCGCGAAAAATCAGCCCAATCAGCATCACCGTCAGCGGGAGCGCCAACGCATCCAGAACTACCGCATAGGCCAGTGGAAATGCGCCGAAAAGCCCGGCGCCGCCCAATACCAGCCAGGTCTCGTTGCCATCCCAGACGGGCGCGACCGTGTTCATCATCACGTCCCGATCCCGGGCACCAGGCACCAGCGGAAAAAGAATGCCAATGCCCAGGTCAAAACCGTCCATGACCACGTACATCATGATGCCGAAAATAATGATGCCCGCCCATATCAGTGAAAGGTCCATTATTCGTCTCCCCCGCTATGGCCGTTGCCAGTCCAGCCGTCTTCCCCATTCGATGCCGATAGCGGACGGGCTGGAGTGCGGTGCCGACCAGGACCGCCCTCTTCCGACAGATCCTCGTGATGATGGGCCGGACCCTTGCCAATCAGCCGCAGCACATACATGGCCCCGGCGCCGAAAACCGCAAAATAAATCACCACGAACAGGCCCAGAGTAATGCTCATGTGCAATACGCTGTGATTTGAAGCCGCATCGCTGGTGCGCATCAGGCCGTATATGATCCAAGGCTGACGGCCAACCTCCGTGGTGAACCAGCCCATGAGAATGGCAATCAGGCCCGATGGCCCCATCCACAACACCAGGTGTAAAAATGGGCGGGACTGGTAAAGCCGGCCACGCCATCGCAGCCATAAACTCCAGATGCCGGTGGCAATCATCAGCAGGCCGAGGCCGACCATGATGCGGAAGGTCCAGAAAACAATGGTCGAGTTGGGCCGGTCCTCCGGCGCGAATTCCTTCAGCGCCGGTACCTGCTCGGTCGTGCTATGGGTGAGGATAAGGCTTGCCAGATAGGGAATTTCCACGGCAAAACGGGTTTCTTCCCGCTCCATATCCGGCCAGCCAAACAGAATCAGCGGCGTGGCCTCTCCCGGTTCGTTTTCCCAGTGACCCTCGATGGCGGCAATTTTTGCCGGCTGATATTCCAGGGTGTTGAGACCGTGATAGTCACCAACCACTGCCTGGATGGGCGCCACCAACAGCGCCATCCACATGGCCATGGACAGCATGGTGCGCACCGCCGGCGTATCCCGCCCGCGCAACAGGTGCCAGGCGGCGGAGGCGCCCACCATGAATGCCGTCGCCAGGAAGGCCGCTATGGACATATGCACCAGTCGATAGGGAAACGAGGGATTGAAGATTACCGCCCACCAATCCGCCGGAACAAACTGGCCATTGATTATCTCGTGGCCCTGAGGCGTGTGCATCCAACTGTTGGAGGCGAGAATCCAGAAGGTGGAAAGCAGCGTGCCCAGGGCCACCATGAGCGTGGAAAAGAAATGCAGGCCGCGACCCACCTTGTTCCAACCGAACAGCATAACCCCAAGAAAACCCGCTTCCAGGAAGAAGGCCGTCAGCACCTCGTAGGCCAGCAACGGTCCCGTAATACTGCCGGCCGCCTCGGAAAAGTGGCTCCAATTGGTGCCGAACTGGTAGGCCATGACAATGCCGGAGACGACGCCCATGGCGAAATTGACCGCAAAGATTTTCGACCAGAAATGGTAGAGATCGAGGTAGCATTCCTCCCGGGTTTTCAGCCACAAGGCCTCCAGCACCGCCAGGTAGCTGGCCAGCCCTATGGTGATGGCGGGAAAAATGATATGAAAGGAGATGGTAAAGGCGAACTGGATCCGGGCCAGTTCGATGGCATCTAATCCGAGCATAGTCACCTCTGAATAAACAGTGTCGGGAGGATCCGAACTGCTGCCGCAGAAGCGCCACTATATCAGCAATAATGGGTAATAGGGCCGGAATTACGGGCTATATGATGAATTCGAGGGAAGGTATGAGAAGCCGGTGGTCACTCCGCCACCGGCAAAGCATTTACAGGCTGTTATTTGGAAGCAATCTCCAAAGGCGCTTCGGCATCCGCCGGATTTCCGACACCAATCGATGCCACTGAACTGTAACCACTACAGCCGATGAACGGCCCACAGGCGCGCACTCGATAGCTGATGTTACCCGAGCCTTTCACTGGCAGCAGGATCTTGTCATTTGAGCTGGTGTGGACATTGGCCCAGGGACCATTGTTTCGGCGTTCCTGCAGCACGTATAAATTTGCGCCCGGTGAAGCATTCCACCGCAAAATATAGTTATCGGCCACATCAGCCTCTCGAATCCTCAGATTGTCCGGAATACGAGGGGGCACCAGCACTTTTTCGTAGCTGATTTTGACCACGCTGCAATTGGAGAAACATCCGTACTCATCGAGTCGGTAATGGTAAACACCGGGTGCTTTTTCAAATGATCTGGATGTCTCGGTGCCGGTTTTTATTACCTGGTAATGGCCCGGACTCACAAGTTGCTTAAGGGTTGAATATCCTTTTGCCGGTGCACTCCAGGACAAGGTATAGGCGCCTCTGTCAGAGGGTGCCGAGATATCAAGATCCGCCGAAACCGGATTCGCAAAAAACGCAAACGCCACTAGCAGCAGGCGTGCCCAACCGTGAATTCCAATACCGCCGCTCGACTGGATATGCTGTGCCATGACGTCGCCGTTTTTCTCAATGTATTTTTGCCACATATTCTGTTCAAGCGAGCCTGGCATGACGATGCTGAATGCAGCACGCCAGGATGTGCCCTCCTGTCCATGTTTTGTTTTCTTATTTGCTGCTCAGCCGACGAGACATGCGGCTGTCCGCTCCTCCACTCTCCGAAGACATATAAAACGCCGTACGTCCAGGGAAACAGGGTGGTTTTGTGCGATACCTCACAAATTGTGGCAGGGCACCGGCCGATTGTCTATGTAAATTTTACAAAATCCAGGAGTGGAAGAGGGGGGCGTGAGTGGCCGCTTACGCTCTAATACCCGTCATACAGGAGTTCAATGGCTGGCCGGGTGCTGCTGGATATAGGAACAGAACTGGTTGATCGGGAGAGGTGGGCTGAAAAGGTGGCCCTGATAGGCCCGGCAGCCATTGCGGTCCAGAAACCGGCGGCTGTCCTCGGTTTCCACGCCTTCAGCGATAACGTGAAGGCCAAGACTCTTGGCCATGACCAGTATGGCCCGGACAATAGCGGCGTCATTCGGGTCCCTATAGACATCGCGCACAAAGCCCTGATCGATTTTCAGCTCATCGAGGGGCAGGCGTTTCAGATAATAGAGCGAGGAATAACCGGTGCCGAAATCGTCGAGCGAAAAGCTTATGCCTTCGATCTTGAGCGCCGTCATCTTGACGATGGTATCGTCGATATTGTCGACGAGAATGGTTTCAGTAAGCTCCAGCTTGAGCTTACCGGGGTCGGCACCCGTTCGATCCAGCGTCTGCCTGACCCGTGTGACAAAATCGGGGTGGTGGAACTGACGCGCGCTGATATTAACCGAGATCCTGAAATTGGCGGTTGCGCGGTCTCTGGCAAAAAGAGCCAATTGATGGCAGGCACGATCAAGAACGAAGTCGCCAATGGGCTGGATAAGATCCGAGCTTTCAGCCAGGGGAATAAACTCAGCCGGGGATATTTCCCCCTGCTCCCGGTTATTCCACCGGAGCAAGGCCTCAGCGCCAATAAGGCGTCCATGGCTGTTAATCTGCGGCTGGTAATACAGGTGCAACTCGCCTTTGGCAACGGCATCACGCAGCAAAGTCTCGAGTCCCGCGCGAGCGATAATGTCGATCTGGGCCTGGGGATCGAAAAAATGAACCTTGTTGCGCCCCGCACTCTTGGCTTGATAGAGCGCGAGATCCGCCTGTTTCATCAGCTCCCCGGTGGCAGCACTGGCGGCGTCCCCAAAGAGAGTAACGCCGATACTGGCGGTACTGTGGCGCTCATGACCCTGGAGACCGTAAGGCCTGTCGAGGTTGCGCAGGATCTTGTCACTGATCGACATGGCAAGGGCAATGGCTTCATCTCTGTCAGGAGCGAGATTTTCAAGGATCACGACGAATTCATCGCCGGCAAAACGCGCCACCATATCGCTCTCCCGAACACACTTCAGCAGTCGATGTGCCACCTCCTGCAACAGCAGATCGCCGATTTGATGGCCGAGGGTGTCATTCAGGGTTTTGAAATTATCGATATCGATAAACAGCAGCGCACCGTGGGCTTCCTGGCGGGCGCTGGAAGTTATCGCATGGTGTAGCTGTTCTTCAAGAAGACGACGGTTGGGGAGGTCGGTAAGTGGATCATAGAATGCCAGATTGCTGATTTCCCGTTCCGCACGCTTGCGTTCGGTAATATCTCTGATAAATGCGCTGAAGGTAACCTCCCCTTGGGACCTCAAGACAGAAATAGCCAGTTCAACGGGAAACTCGCGACCATCGCGATGCAGTGCTGAGATCTCGACGCGACGGTTCAACAGAATGCCTTCGCCAGTCTCAAAAAAATGCCGCACACCCTGCCGGTGCTTTTTCCGGTAGCGCTCGGGAATAATTGTTTCCGGCAGAATTCGGCCAATGACCTCTTCCGCGGACCATCCGAAAACGAGTTCGGCCTGTTTGTTCCAGCCAATGATCCTGCTGTCTCCATCCATGGTGACTATGGCATCCAGCGCCATCTCTATAATCAGGCGCGTGCGTTCCTGCGCCTCTTGCAGGTATTTCTCGGCTTTTTTGTGTTCCGACAGATCGCGAAAATAAACGACGACGCCCTCATCCGACGGATAAGTGCGAACTTCCAGCCACGCATTTTGAGACGGCAGGAATTCCTCAAAGGTGACCGTGCATTGCTCTTTGACCGCGCGCCTGTATTCCTGCTCAAACAAGGTACCCAAGGCATCGCCAAATTCGTCCCAGACATTCTTCCCCAGCAATTGCACTCGGCTGCGATTCAGTACTCGTTCCGCCTCCCTGTTGAGATACGTGAAACAGCCATTTTTATCCAGCGTCACAAAGGCATCGGTGATGGATTCCAGGGTCTGGATAATTTGATTGTTCAGCCGGTGAATTTCCGCTTCCGACGCCTTTTTCGCGGTGATATCCTGGAAGGCGCCTTGAACACCGACCACGGTTCCTTGCGGGTCGCGGATGGGGTGGGCAATGGATCTGACCCAGCGGCGTTCTCCGCTGACCGTGGTAATGATCAGTTCCTCATCAAACGGAGTGCCCTGGCGAACGCAGGCCGTGAATTTCTTCTCTATCAGCACCCGATACTCCGGCGCCACGAAATTGAAAGCGGCATCGACGCTGGGTGAGGTTCCTGGCGGAAGACCGTGAATTTCACACATTTCGTCCGACCAGTCGACCTTGTTCGACTCCCGATCAAAACTCCAGCCACCTAGCCGCGCGGCGCGACTGGCGATATCCAGCAAATTTTCGTTCTTTCGGTGGATGGCCTCGGCGTGGCGCCGATGCGTGACATCGCGCAGCGTACCGGTAAACCGCAGCGGACGCCCTTCGGCATCTATCTCCATTGCCACCGTCGGCACCAGATAACGCATGGGTCCGACTTCCGGATTGGTGCGAAATTCCCGCTCCACAGGGAGTTCCCCCTTTTCCATATGTCTCAGTGCCTCCAGCACATAGCCGCGGTCTTCCCGATGCACATGAGCGAGATAATCTTCGGTGGAGGGCACGTCTTCCGCGGGATCAAAATACAGCAGCCGGCGCATCTGGGCTGACCACCAGCGCTGATCCCCTGCCACCTCAAACTCCCAGCTACCCAGTTGCGCCTGAGCTTCCGCCCTCTCCAGGCGCTGCATCTCGAGCTTCAGCGCTTCACCCCCGGGCTTTTTCGCTGTTTCAAGCTCGGGAGGATCTATCTCCGGGGTCCCGGCGCGTGGATCCGCTGTGTCCTTTTCCCTGCTCATATCCAGTCTCTCAAATCCGGTAGACAGAGCACCTCCACCCATTGATTGCGGGGGAAGCCGCCGATACTGAGGCATGAAAAGTGCGGCCACTATCCTTGGGAAGATTCCGCGGCGGCCAGATTACACTTCAGAAAAATGCGGCCTCGCAGGTAAAGACAAAGGTACCCACTTCAGCTTGATCAGACCCTGGCGCCACAACTAAGTGCCCCGCGCCCTGGCTAATCCAGTGGGGTTGCGAATAGCTATGGAGGTGAATTAATTCAGGAAGGATGTCAGCAGGGCTATGGAGAGGAGGACGACCGGAGGTTCCCGATATCCAGCCAGAGGCTGTCGGGCAGGGTATCCTTGGCAAATTCGGGATTGGGAATACGGAATATTTTGCGCTCCTGCAACCGGGATTTTTCGAGGGCTGTCTTGATAACAGGATGGCTGAAGAAGAGTTTGTCGTAGCTACCGTCCTCTATGGCGGCTAGAAATCCCGCGCGAATGGTTTCGGCGAGTTCGACATTATCCTTGGCAACAAAAAAATACATGGCGAAGGGGTAGATCAGCAGAATATTTTTCTCCACCGTCAAGTCCAGCTCGCTATGGGTTTGCAATTCCGTCCAGGGTTCATGAATGGCGCGCGGAAAATAATCGAACCGACCACCGTCGAGCATGTGGAACAGGCCTTCATACTTAACCGCTGTGATGACATTGAAGCCGCTGTGCCTGAGAATGGTGGTATCGCCCCAGAACCGGCCCTGGCCGAGGGGAATTTGCTTCAGATCATCCAAGGTCTCGACGGCATCGAACTTCGGCTGATCGCCCTCCCGGATAATAAAAATTCTGTGGCCCAGCATGCCCTTGAACATGGGAATGCGGATGGGGCGCATGGCCTGCTCATACCGGGCCTGAGTACCGGCCCACATGACATTGACCACGCCATCATTGATCATCTGCACCAGACGGCCTTCATCCACATTTTCGCTCAATGCGCGAAATGTGTAATCCCTGCCCTGTGGATCATGGGCCAATACCAGCTTGAGGATCTCCAGCGCCAACTGCTCCTTGGGAGCCGTCGAGTGATTGTGCACAATTTCCATCGCCGTTGCGGAAAGGCTCGCGACAGCCAAGCACACGGCAAGCGCAATTCGCTGACAGGCGGACGCGCATCCTGGAATGGCAAAACCGAAACTGTGGAATCGTAAAGAGGATGTCATGGCTTTTATTCTCAAAGAGCAACCCTTGCCGCTCTTTGACTCTAGTCCAAACCTGACCGCCTCGCAACACGGAAGGTTCAGCCATCAACAGGCGCCGCTTGCGGTGACATCGAAGTGTCAGCGTCGCATTTTTTCGGCGTAAATCGCGTCCACGAGGGCTCCCTGATCGCTGTCGCCCGGGAGTTGCCAGAACATGATGCCGCGCAATTGGCGCTGTTTGGCGTAGCGGGTCTTGAGGGTGACCGAGCGCATATTGTCGAAAGTCGCGAAGCGCTTTTTCCCGCTGTGGTAGGCATAGGGCGCCATGGCCACGTCGTCCCACAGAGTTTGCCACCCCTCCGCCTCCGTATAGCTCGTGGGTATCTCCGAGAAAGGCAGGCCGGGAACATGAACACCGGCCTGATAGAGACCATTGTTGTCCGGCGCCACCTGTTCCCATACCCGGGAGTAAAAAGCCGCGCCTATGACGATCTTGTCGGGTGGCACACCCTGGGACAGGAGATAGCTGACGGCGTTGTCCGTGGAGTTGTACTGGGCATCGGTGGAGTAGAGGGGCGTATGGTGGCCGGTAACCCGGCTGAAGCCATTGACCAGATCATAAGACATCAGGTTAACGTGGTCCACCAACGGCATCACCGCCTTCCAGTCCACCGAGTCGTGGAGAAACTGGTCAAAACCGCCGGCGGCAAACGTCAGCAGGTATTCAGAGCCCAGGGTCTCGCGCAGGGCCGTCACCAGAGCCGTAAAATTCTCCGTATCTTCAGCCTTGTAGGCATGGCCGGGGAAGCCTTCGATAGCGGGATACTCCCAGTCCAGATCCAGGCCGTCGCCACCATTGCTTTGAAGTAATTCCAAGGTGGATTGAGCGAAAACCTGGCGATTTTGCGGGCTACTGAAGACCTGCGAACAGGTTTCACAGCCGCCCCACCCTCCGAGCGCAAACATAACCTTGAGTTGCGGGTAATCGCCCTTGAGTGCCACCAACCGCTGGTATGCCTCGCGGGATTCGGGGTTATCAAAGCTCAGACGATTTCCGTCCAGATGCACAAAGCTGTAGATGACATGGGTAAGCTTGCTGAAGTCGTAGCGCTCCAGATCCGTAGCGTCGCCGGTGTAGTAGGCGACTACGGCCAGGCTGTCATCAACAGCTGCAATTTCAGGTGCTGCATCCTGGCTTGTCGTTCTGCCGCATGCCAGCAGCAGAACGCCGAGGCAAATCATCGAGAGTCTTTTTCCGTAGGATAGCGTCATGGGGTCTCCTGCTGGTTCTGATCTTTCCAGTTTATATGCCGTCATGGGCCGCCGGGTTCATGGTGACCGCGTAGCACTCTATGATGTCGCCGGCAGATTTTTTGCCGATGTTTTTCCCCAGCGCCGCCTTTATGGGCGTAAATTCGAATAGTCCGTTGTGGTCGGCATAATGTCGTATTTTTTCCGTGGCGAGTACCTGCCCGGGAGCGGCAATTTTTTCCAGTCGCGCCGCCATGCTGATGGAGTTACCTTCCAGATCCGAAATATCCGTAATTTCATTGTGGATCACCGTCACCTCGCCCAGTTCCACGCCGATCCGCACTTCAAAACCCGCTGCACTTAAAACACCGCGCATGGTGCAGGCGCAGGCGAGGCCCGCGGCGGCATTGCGGAAGGTGACACGCAGGGAGTCGCCTTCCATATTGGGATAACCCGCCTGCCATTTGTTGAGAATGGGCTTTATCAGGCCCCGGAACAGGCTGAGCTTGTCAGAGAGCTCATCGTCGGCCCATTGGGAAAAGCCCTTGAGGTCCATGAAGACCACCGTGAGGTTGCGAACATGTTCGCGTTCATAATCGGCGGAAAGCTCCAGTAAACGTGGCCAGAATTTTTCTTTGATATTCGCCAGTTCTTCTTTCAATTGCCCCTGTAGAAGGGTGTTGCGCCTGAGGGATAGTTGCGCCATTTGTATTTTCGTTGCTTCATTCTGCAATTCTTCCTGAAGTTCGGATGGGCTGTGCTTGCCCCGCTCATCGATCACCAGCGTCACGCGTGTGCCGCCGGCAACTTCCTCCACCGCCTTGAGCCGCAGGTCAATTCCCCAAAAAGTTGCTTCAAGATGCTCGATGAAAATGGGCAGGGTTACCAGTTCGGTCCCCATCAAGCGGTATGGATAGCGCAATTCTATGGTGGGGTTTTCGGCGTAGATTCGCTCGAATTCCCGATTGCGATATTGGGTCTTGATGGTCCCGGATTTTTCCCAATACGCATCGCGGCATTTGATACCGGCGATATTCCAGTTTCGCGCCTGAATTTTCCACAGGCGGCTGCCACTGATATCACAGTTGACCAGACTTGCCTCTTTGAGATTGGCTTCGCGAAGGTCGCAGTTTTTAAGGCTGGCATCTTCGAAATCCGCGCCGCTCAGATCCTGTCCGCGCAGATCCACTTCTTCGAGGTTGGCGCCGCGAAAGTTCGCCCCTTGCAGACGGGCGCCAGAGAGGTTGGCGTTGTTCAGGTTGGCCCGCGAAAGATTGGCGTTGCTGAGATCGGCACCGCCCAAGTCAGCGCCACTTAGATCGACACCCGAAAGGTCCATGTTGGCGAACATCTGGCTCGTCAGGTTGCTGCCGGCAAGGGAAGTATCGCGCAGATCCAGACTGCGCAGATCATGTCCACGAAAATCAAGTCGCGCCAGCTTCGCGCCGCGCACCGAAGCCGTCAAAAAACTGGCTCCGGTCAGATTGGAGTCCGAGAGGTCGGCGCCATCCAGGGTTGCGGCAATAAAACGGGTTCCGGAAAAATCATTTCTGCGCAGATCGGAATGACTAAGGTTGGAGGCAATGAATTTGGCACTGCGCAGATTGCAGCCATTGATACGCGAGCGCTGCATTGACAGGCCGGAAAAATCGATGCCTTTCAGCTCCAGGTCCGTGAGCTGGATGCCGTCGAGTATACGAAGTTCCTTGGATGAGGATGACTTCCATTCATTCCAACTGCTCGGACCCGCTTTTACAAGGGCCGCCATATTATTATCAGTCATAAGCGAGCTCCAAATAATTCCTGATAGAGCTTGGTCTGCATGGAGCCAGACCAGTAATTCCAGCACCGTCTGTTAAAGCAGCGAAAATTAATATTGGGAAACGGTCGCTTTTCCGCGCTCGGAATGCGCAACGACGGAGGACTCAGGGAGTATACCCCAGGCGCCGACAATCTTCGAGTTGCGGAATAGTTCTTGCTACACCATACTGAAACCAAAGAACAAAATCGGGAGTGCAGTATGAATCGCTACTACTATATCGGCGACGACCTTGACACCCTGGAACGGCTCCACGACGACCTGCACGCAGGCGGTGTCGACACCGAGCGCATTCACCTGCTCAGCGAACAGGACGCCCAGGTCAGTACCCACCATTTGAATGAGGTGGAACCTCTGGCAAAGAAAGACATGGTTCGCGCCGGCATCAAGGGAGCTCTTGTCGGCCTGGCGCTGGCTTTCCTGATACTTTTGGTAGCACTCATCACGGGCCTTATGGATACTGTGTGGGCGGTACCCATTCTATTTCTGGCCGTTGTCATACTCGGTTTCTGTACTTGGGAAGGCGGTCTTATAGGCGCCCATCACCCACACCCCGAAGTCAAACGTTTTCAGGAACAGCTGGAAAATGGCCAGCATGTACTTTTTGTCGATATTGACGATGGTGAGCGCATGATCATGGATCAGGCAGTGTCGCGATATCCGCAGGTCAAACGGGCTGGTACCGGTAAATCAGAGCCGAGTCTGTTTATTCACCTGCGACGGTCTTTCCACGACGTCATTCACAGCCTACCTTAGTTATATTTCCTTCCGCCCCAAACGGGGCGGAGATATCACGCAAGCTGACAACGTTTTGTAAAAATTACAACCGGTGCCTAGGGCATCTTTTTGCTTATCCGGTACTCGTCACACGCCAGCTCATACAATTTTCCAGGTCTCTTATGACAACAAGTTTTCAAATCCGAGGCAATCGGAATCATTTCCTTCAATATTTATTGGTTACTGTGGCCAGTGCAGCCAGCACGACGGCTTCCGCCCAGGTCATTGTCGAGCAACCCTGGCGCACCGCCATCGAACTCGGTGCCATTTCCACCAGCGGCAACACTGAAACCCTTTCGGTTCAAAGCAAGGTGGACGTTACCCATGAATGGGAACGCTGGCAAAACCAGTATGTAGCAAGTGTTCTTTTTAAAAAAGATCAAATAACCCTGGCGGATGGCACGGAAACGTCCGAAAAAACGGCGGAAAAATATTTCCTGTCCGCGCAAAGCGCGTACAAGTTGGAGGAGGAGAATTCGAAACTTTTTGTTATGGCATCATATACACATGATGAATTTGGCGCGTTTGAAAAATACACCACGGCGTCTGCGGGTTACGGCAATCGCTGGCTGGACAAGCCCGATATGCATTTGGACGTGGAAATTGGTCCTGGCTATTTTCGCGGCGAGCGAGTAACCGAGATCAACACCATAGAGATCGAGAGCGGCTTTATGGTACGCGGCGCTCTCAAGTTTTTGTGGATGATATCGGAATCGGCCACCTTCGCGCAGGATATCAGTGTCGAATCCGGCTCTGATAACACCCGCACGATTTCAGAGACCTCACTGACGACAAGTATCAGCGACACCCTGCAAATGAAGGTGGGCTACAGCATTTTCCACAACAGCGAAGTGGCGCCGGACAAGGAGAAAATGGATACCACCACCTTTATCAACCTCGTGTACAACCTATAGCCGTATTTACGACTTGTTTTATAGGCACGCCTCTCGTGACGGTTTTGAAAATCTCTCCTAATTGCAAACTATTTTCGTGCATTCGATTAAGAATCGTTACCCGTAGGTCGGGTTAGATGCGAGTCCTGCGAGCATCGCAACCCGACAATCAAGACTGGCGTCCATCAGTGCACTGCGGCCCTGCCCGCCCCCGACGGGAAGCGAATTGTTTCCACCAATTCCTGCACCCTCACTGGCGGCGCCGGTGTAAAGCGACTCACCGTCAAAGCCACGGCAAAATTCAGCAGCATGCCAAGCGTCCCTATGCCCTCCGGTGAAATTCCGAAAAACCAATTGTCCGCGTGATTGGCGGCGGGGTTAACAAACTTGAAATAAATGATATAAGCGGCGGTAAATACGAGTCCGCTCAACATACCCGCAATGGCCCCTTCCTTGTTCATGCGTTTACTGAAAATCCCCAGAATAATCGCGGGGAAAAATGACGAGGCGGCAAGGCCGAACGCGAAGGCCACCACCTGAGCGACGAAGCCCGGCGGGTTGATACCGAGATAACCCGCTATGCAAATGCCGACGGCGGCGGCGATGCGCGCAAAGTGCAACTCCTGGCGGTCGGTAATGTTTGGCATCAGGTTGCGTTTCAACAGATCGTGGGATATGGAAGTGGAGATCACCAGCAGCAAACCGGCTGAAGTCGACAGGGCCGCGGCTATGCCGCCGGCGGCAACGAGGGCAATCACCCATATTGGCAGGCGGGCGATCTCGGGATTGGCCAGTACCATAATGTCTGCATCAATCGCCATTTCGTTGCGTTCATCGCCGGAATAAAACATGTGCTGGTCACGGTTCTCGTCTTCCCAGCTGATAAGACCCGTCTGCTCCCAGTTCCGTATCCAGCCCGGCGCTTCCTCGTACAGCGTGCCTTGGGCCTCGGGGCCGTTAATGGTGTTGATCATGTTAACCCGGGCAAAAGAGGCAACGGCCGGTGCCGTGGTATAAAGGATGGCGATAAACAGCAGCGCCCAGCCGGCTGAGGAGCGGGCATCGCGCACTCTGGGCACGGTAAAGAAGCGCACTATTACGTGAGGCAGGCCCGCCGTTCCCAGCATCAGAGCCGCGGTAATGAAGAAGACATCGATGGTCGATTTTTTACCATCGGTATAGGCATTGAAACCGAGTTCCTGGCTCAGGCCATCGAGCTTGTCCAGGAGAAAAGTACCCGACCCGTCGGCCAGCTCCGCACCGAAACCGAATTGCGGAATTACGTGGCCGGTCATCATGATGGAAATGAATACCGCAGGTACCAGATAAGCGAAAATCAATACGCAGTATTGTGCGACCTGGGTATAGGTAATGCCTTTCATGCCACCCAGCACGGCATAGAAAAATACCACGGCCATGCCGATCACCACGCCAGTGGTGATATCCACTTCCAGGAAGCGCGAGAAGACCACACCGACCCCGCGCATCTGCCCGGCGACATAGGTGAAGCAGACGAAGATAGCGCACAAGACTGCCACCATACGCGCCGTCTGTGAATAGTAGCGGTCACCAATAAAGTCCGGCACGGTGAATTTGCCGAACTTGCGCAGGTAAGGTGCCAGGCACATGGCCAGCAATACGTAGCCGCCGGTCCAGCCCATCAGATAAACGCCGCCGTCGTAGCCCAGAAAGGAGATCAATCCAGCCATTGATATGAACGAGGCCGCGGACATCCAGTCGGCGGCGGTGGCCATGCCGTTGGCAACGGGGTGAACGCCGCCGCCCGCCACATAAAAATCGCGGGTGGAGCCGGCTTTCGCCCATATGGCGATGCCGATATAAAGCAGGAAGCTCAAGCCGACGATGAGTAGTGTTGTTGTCTGTAAATCCATAGTCCGGTCCTCTCCTCAGTGACGTCAATCGCTTTCGTGTACGCCGTACTGGCGGTCGAGTTTATTCATGCATAGGACATAAACGAGGATCAGCAGCAGAAAGATATAAATGGACCCCTGCTGAGAGAACCAGAAGCCAAGCTTGAAACCGAAAAAACGAAACTGGTTGAGCCAGTCGACCAGCAAAATACCGAAGCCATAGGACACGAGGAACCAGATGCTCAGCAATATCAGCATCAGTCGGATATTGGACCGCCAGTAGCGATTGGCGTGATCTTTATTGGTAAAGGCCATGAAATTCTCCTTTATTATTTTTTAAACACCCGGTGGGTATGGCAAGGAAAACAATATCATTCTTATTATCTCAAGCTTCGGAGTTCAATAATTCCATACTTAACGCTTGGCATACAGTGAGGTTCGATTTGGGGTAGGGCTTTCTGGAACCCTCACGAGAGGGACCTCGTGTGGCCGCTCTCTGGCATCCCTGCCATCGCGGCATTAGCGCGTCCATGCGCGTCGGAGCCCCCATGGATGGGTTCACGGCGTTTCCAGAAAGCCCTACCCCGAAGCGGACCGGCGCTAAAACTCCTGCGTGGCGGCGTCAAGAACTCTTACGAACTCCGAAACTTGAGTTACTTATAGCATGCGGTTTCGAAAGGTCCACCCTGGTGCCAAACGGCTCGCATGCACAAAACTCCGATCAGATACGGTCTGACATCAACCAACGTTACGCAAAAGGGTGCCGCAGTACAATAGTTTCCACGCGGTCCGGTCCGGTGGAAATCACGTCCACGGGCACACCGGCCAGTTCTTCCAGGCGGTGAATATAAGCACGGGCAGCCGGTGGC
>CAZEWY010000021.1:0-9909 GCA_964515945.1 uncultured Cellvibrionaceae bacterium | reverse complement strand
GCAGGGCCTCCATGGTTTTTGCACCCACGGTCGATTCCTGCCAGCCGTTCATGGTTTCATAGATTGGACGAACGTTGTTCCAGCCTTCGACATCGAAGGGAATGCCAATTCGCTTACCTTCCGCGTCCTCATAGCCCACGCAGATCTTGACTTCCCTCAGGCCGTCGAGCACGTCGAGCTTGGTCAGGCAGAGGCCGCTGATACTGTTGATCAGCACGGCGTGGCGTACCGCCACGGCATCAAACCAGCCCGTGCGACGCTGGCGGCCAGTGGTGGCACCGAATTCGTGTCCCTTTTCACCCAGATGCTGACCCACCTCGCAGCCGAGTTCAGTGGGAAAGGGGCCTGAACCCACGCGCGTGGTATAAGCCTTGGTGATACCGAGAACATAGTCCAGGTAGAGGGGACCGAAACCGGAACCCGTGGCCGTGCCCCCCGCCGTGGTGTTGGAGGAGGTGACAAAGGGGTAGGTACCGTGGTCAATATCCAGCAGAGAACCCTGGGCGCCTTCGAACATGATGCTCTGGCCGGCATCACGGGCCTGGTGCAGTATGGCGGTAACGTCCGCGATCATCGGTTTGAGTTCTTCCGCCAATCGCAGGGATTCCGCCAGCACCTGGTCAAAGTCCAAAGGACTGACACCATGGTAGTGTTCCAGCGTGAAGTTGTGATAGTCCAGCACTTCCCTGAGCTTGGTGGCAAAACGCTCCGGGCACAACATGTCGCCCAGGCGCAGACCGCGCCGTGCGACCTTGTCTTCGTAGGCGGGGCCAATGCCACGGCCTGTAGTGCCTATCTTGTCGTTGCCCCGGGCACTTTCGCGGGCCTGATCGAGCGCGACGTGAAACGGGAGAATCAGCGGACAGGCGGGGGACAGACGCAGGTTATCGCGCACCGAGACACCCTGTGCTTCCAGTTCAATAATTTCCTTCATGAGCGCATCCGGCGCCAGCACCACGCCATTGCCGATCAGGCAGGTCACACCCTCGCGCAGAACACCCGACGGAATCAGGTGGAGGACGGTTTTTTTGCCGTCGATCACCAGGGTGTGACCAGCGTTGTGCCCGCCCTGGAAGCGCGCCACATAGGCAACCTCTTCGGTCAGCAGGTCGACGATCTTGCCCTTGCCCTCGTCACCCCATTGGGTGCCCAATACGACTACATTCTTGCCCATGGATATAAAAACTCTTGCGGTGAATAGTGTTTGGACGCGGCCTGCGCGTCTCAAGCTAATGGAATTGTTGTAAATACGCCGTCTTGTTCAACCAGTTGCCGATCACAGCCCTGAAAATCCGCGGGCGCCGGCTGCGAAGCCAAACCAGATATGACCCGCTCCCCCGCTAGGCGCAACGCCTGAATTGCCTGCCACTGCTCGGGATTATCGGACACCGGGGCAAAGATCCCAGGCGAATCGGGGGTTGCAGCCTGACCCAGACGTTGCAGCGCCACCAGTTCGGCGGCGAAGCCGGTTGCCGAGCGGGCACGGCCGAAGACTTCGCCGATATGATCGTAGCGACCACCCCGGGCAATAGCGTTGCCCACACCGGGCGCAAAGGCGGCAAACACCATCCCTGTCAGATACTGATAGCCGCGCAGCTCGCTCAGGTCAAAATACAGCTGTGCTTCGGGATAGCGCTGGCCAATGATCTCCGCGACCAGCTGCAATTCATCCAGCGCGGCGGCGACTTCCGCCGGCGCTTCTTCAAAGGCGGCCTGCGCCCGGGCAATGGTACTGGCATTGCCGGATAATTGTGGCAGGGCCAGAAACCACCCTGCCGCCTTGTCATCCTGGACATGTTCGGCAACCCAGTTTTTGATGTCGGTCATTGCCTTGGCCTGCAGCAGTCCAAATAACTGATGCTCCTGCTCGTCGGTCAAACCGGCGGCCTCGGCCAGGGCGCGGTAGATACCGACATGGCCGAGATCAATACAGAGGGCGGGTAAACGGGCGCTGCGCAAGGTTTCCAGCAGCAGCGAAATCACTTCAATATCGGCGTCGAGGCCCGGCTCACCGAACAGCTCCACACCGACCTGGATAGGGGTGCGCGTGCCCAGCGGCTGCTTGGGCTTGTTGTACATGACATGGCCAGCGTAACAGAGGCGGTTGACGCCATCCCGCTTGAGACTGTGGGCGTCCATACGCGCCGCCTGGGGCGTGATATCCGCTCTGATACCCATGCTGCGGCCCGACATCTGATCCGTGACCTTGCAGGTAAGCATATCCACATCCTGCCCCTGGCCAATCAGCAGCGAATCCGTGAACTCCACCATCGGTGGAATCACCAGGTCATAGCCCCAGCCGTGGAAAAGATCCAGCAGCTGCCGACGCAGATGTTCAACGTGCTGCGCTTCCCTCGGCAGTATTTCCTCAATGCCGTCGGGCAGCAGCCAACGCTCAACTTTGCTCATAAGGTCCCGCCTGTCCGGATTTCAAGGCCCTGATAATTTAGATGATAAACAGCAGGGCGACCCCCACCAACATACTGATCAGTCCCGCCACTCGCAGTTGCCGGTCACTCACATCGGCGAGTGCGGCGACCAATTGGCGCCAGCGCGCGGGATACAGAAAGGGCAGAATACCTTCTATCACGAGCATGAGGCACAGGGCTCTGACCAAATCTTCCCACATAAGCAACTCCAGCCATGGGGGCGGCACAAAAAAACCGGGCTCGCTGAGCCCGGTTTGCTTATATTAACATTCTTTCCCGAGTACGAAAATCACACAGTGCTATTGTCCGCCGGAGGCATCCTTGAGATAGCGAAAAAACTCACTGTCCGGATCCACCAAAAGGACATCGTCCTTGCTGTTGAAGGTCTGCTTGTAGGCTTCCAGACTGCGCATAAATGCATAGAACTCGGGGTTCTTGCTGTAGGCGGCGGCATAGATGGCAGCCGCTTCGGCATCCCCCTGGCCGCGGAGCATTTCCGCGTCGCGGTAGGCTTGCGCCAATATGACGGTCTGCTGACGGTCGGCCTCTGCACGGATGATTTCCGCCTGCTCCTTACCCTTGGCCCGGTGTTCACGCGCTTCACGCTCGCGCTCGGCCGCCATGCGGCTGAATACCGGGGCACTGACTTCGACGGGCAGGTCTATACGCTTGAGACGCACATCCACGATTTCGATACCCAGCGACGTTTGGGTAAAGCCGTTGAGCTGCTTGGTAAGGTCGACCATCAATTGATTGCGTTCGCCGCTGATAACCTCCTGCAGGGAGCGCTGGGCAAACTGGTTGCGCAGGCCCTCGTTGATACGCTGCTCCAACAGGCGCCGCGCGCGAATTTCATCACCGCTGGTGGCCGTGTAGTATTTGGCCACGTCGATAATGCGCCACTTCGCATAGGAATCCACAATCATGGATTTCTTCTCGACCGTGAGAAAGCGCTCTTCGGGCGCGTCCAGCGTCATGACTCGCGCATCGAACTTGCGCACCTGATCGGCAATGGGCCACTTAACATGCAGGCCCGGCTGAATGTCGGCATTGATGACCCGGCCAAAACGCAGCAGCACGCCGCGCTGGGTTTCATTGACAATAAAAAGCGCACTGGCGAGCGTGGTGAGTAGTGTCGCGATCAGTGCCAATACAAAAAACGAACGTATATTCATGATCAGCGTACCTCCCTTCGGCGCAGATTCTCGGCCTGTTGATTACGCAGCTGTTCGGCGAGACGATTGCTCAGCTCATCCAGCTCCGCGGGAGTCAGCTGTGCCTCGGTCTGGCTGCGCTGGGCGCGTCCGGAATCGATCATTTTGTCCAGAGGCAAATACAGCATGTTGTTGCCGCCTTCGACATCGACCATCACCTTGGTACTGCGCGACATAACCTGTTGCAGGGCGTCCAGGTAAAGGCGCTGCCGCGTCACTTCTGGCGCCTGCAGATATTCGGCCAGCAGATATTCAAAGCGCTGGGCCTCACCCTCAGCGCTGGCGACCACCTGGGCCTTGTAACCCGCGGCCTCCTCGATCATACGCTGAGCATTACCGCGGGCGATGGGGATAATGCCGTTGGCGTAGGCTTCAGCCTCGCTCTTCAGGCGCTCCTCATCTTCCCGAGCGCGAATGACGTCATCGAATGCCGCCTGGACTTCCTTGGGAGGACTGGCCTCTTCAATGTTGACAGTACCTATGTCGATGCCTGTCTGGTAGGCATCGAGATAAGACTGCAGGCGTTGCTGAACGTCGAACGCCACCTGTTCGCGACCTTCGGTCAGCACCTGGTGCATGACGGTGGAGCCGACCACATGGCGCAGAGCGGAATTGGCCGCCTGGCGCAGACTGTTTTCGGGTTCCTTGACTTCAAGAAGGAATTTGCGGGGGTCGGCAATGGTGTATTGCACGGACAGCTGAATATCAACGATATTCAAGTCCTTCGTAAGCATCTGCTCACTGGTACTCCACTCCCGCACACGAGTGACATTTTCAACCAGTACGCTGTCGGCCAGTGGGATATTCCAATGGAGCCCCGGACCCTTGGTTTCAGAATACACCCCAAAACGCAAAATAACGGCACGCTCCTGCTGGTTCACCTGATAAATTCCGGCAATACCTAATAGCACCAGGGTTATGACGGCAATAAGTCCGACAAGCATCCCCGGGGAACCCGAACCAGGCTTACCGTCTCCGCCAGAACCGCCTTTACCGCCAAACAGACGATTCAGCTTGTTCTGCAGATTTTTGATCACCTCGTCGAGATCGGGCGGGCCATCATTATTGCCGCCGCGCCTCCCCCCCCAAGGGTCCTTATCGTTGTTACCCGGTTCATTCCAGGCCATAAAATTCTCCAGTTATCAGTAAGCTCTGTCGGCCATTTCAGCGTTATTTGTCGCAGCGGCGCGGATGAAAACCACCTATACGGCTGCTTGCTTTGGCGGCTGGTTTCCGACCCACGCCAGATCATCTGCATTCAGCGCCTCGGCGGCGAGGATACGGTTTAAATCCGCAACAGGCAAACGCACCTCCATTTCACAGGAGCCATCTGTCAGGTAATGCTCATCCAGTACAGCGTTACAGCGGTGAAAACGCGCGCGCAGACTGCCTTCGCGGGTATCCAGATGCAGAGTGCCGTGGCACATGTCGTTGGACAGCAATTCGGCAATGGCCTGGAACAACAGATCCAATCCCTGACCGGTCTGGGCAGAGAGCCACACAGCCATTGGCCGCCCCTGATCGTCTCGATCCAGTCTCGGCGGCATATCATCCATCAGGTCGATCTTGTTGTATACCAACAGCTGCCGGATTTCCCCGGCATCTATCTCTTGCAGCACTTCCTGGACCTGAGCCATATTGCGCTGACGCTCCTCCGCCGCGGCGTCGATAACGTGCAGAAGCAAATCGGCGCTGGCGGCCTCTTCCAGAGTCGCGCGGAAGGCCTGCACCAAACGGTGCGGCAGGTGACTGATAAAGCCCACGGTGTCCGCCAGAATAGCGCCGCCCACATCCGGCAGTTCAATTCGCCGCATGGTGGGATCCAGGGTCGCGAACAGCTGATCCTGAACAAAGACGCCGGCGTCGGTAACCTTGTTGAACAGCGTGGATTTGCCGGCGTTGGTGTAGCCCACCAGTGAAACCGTGGGTATATCGGCGCGGTTTCGCGCCCGCCGGCCCTGGGCACGCTGCTTGCGCACCTTCTCCAGGCGTTTGTCGATGGATTTAATGCGGGCGCGCAACAGGCGCCGGTCGGTTTCCAACTGGGTTTCACCCGGACCGCGCAGACCGATACCGCCCTTCTGCCGCTCAAGGTGCGTCCAGCCGCGAATCAGCCGGGTGGATGCATGATGCAATTGCGCAAGCTCGACCTGGAGCTTACCTTCATGCGTGCGGGCGCGCTGGGCAAAGATGTCCAGAATCAGGCCTGTGCGATCGAGCACCCGGCATTGCAACGCCTTTTCGAGGTTGCGTTCCTGGGTCGCCATCAGCACGTGATTGAAGATCACCAGTTCCGCCTGATGTTCGTTGATCAGTTCCCGCAACTCTTCGAGCTTGCCGGTACCAATAAAGTAGCGGGAATCGGGGGCCGCGCGCTGGCCCGTTAACATTGCCACCGGATCTCCCCCGGCGGAAAGAACGAGCTCCTCGAACTCGCGCGGATCGTCAGCGTCAACTGAACGATTGATGTCAAAATGAACCAATACTGCCAGTTCACCTGATTCAGGTCTTTCGAAAAACAAGTGTTACCTCAGCAAGTAAGCGGCTTACCCTGAATCACAGAGCCTGGATCACAGAGTAAAGCGCCAAACTACACTCCGTGTTCCAGGTCGTCATCCATTCCGCCTTCCGGGTTCAATAGGGGTACGCGTACCGGACGGGATGGAACAACGGTGGAAATGGCGTGCTTGTACACCATTTGACTGACGGTATTCTTCAGCAGCACCACGAACTGGTCGAAAGATTCGACCTGGCCCTGCAGTTTGATACCGTTAACCAGATAAATGGATACGGGGATGCGCTCTTTGCGCAATACGTTTAGGTAAGGGTCTTGTAAACTATGCCCTTTTGACATGGCTGTTCTCCTTATAGAGCAGTGAAGTAAGAGCCGGGCGGCTTTCCCCCAAAAAGCGGGTGGGGCAATTTACCGGCGGCACGAGTGTATGAATATTCGAATAAATACCGTGTTCTGTCTGTCAGGCACAGACTGTTGCCATTATATGGTTGCCGGGGCTATGGAATTCAAGGCCTTCTTCAGAATTTCCTCGAATCTTTTGTCTTTATCCAGCTCTTTATCCTGAACGGTCAACCAAATCAGATCCGGCCAGCCGCGCAACCAGGTCAGCTGCCGCTTGGCAAGCTGCCGTGTGGCCGCCACGCCTTTTTGCCGCATCTCATCATAGCTGAAGTCACCGGCCAGATAGCCCCACACCTGGCGATAACCTACCGCCCTTATAGAGGGCAGATCGGGGTTTAGGTTCCCTCGCGCGTAAAGTTCTCTCACTTCGTCGATAAAACCCTCAGTCAGCATACGCTCGAAACGGGTGGCGATACGCTCGTGCAACACCTGGCGATCGGTCGGCGCCAGTGCCAGCTGCACCCAGCGGTAGTCGTTGCGTAACCCCTCGCCGGCGCCAGTGCGCCATTCGCTGATGGGCCTGCCGGACAGCCGGTAGACTTCCAGGGCCCGCGCGATGCGCTGGGAGTGGTTGGGGTGGAGGCTGGCTGCTGTCTCGGGATCCACTTCCTTCAGAAGTTGGTGCATGGCGGGCCAGCCACGATCCTCGGCTTCGGCTTCAATGGCCGCGCGGACTGCCGGGTCCGACGCCGGCATGGGTGACAGCCCGTCGAGCAACGCCTTGAAATAGAGCATGGTACCGCCGACCAGCAGCGGCGTTTTGCCCTGGGCGCTGATGTCCGCCATTTCCCGACGGGCGTCGCGACAGAAATCGGCGGCGGAATACGGCTCGGCGGGGTCGCGGATATCAATCAAACGGTGGGGGGCGCGTTTTTGTTCCTCTAAAGAGGGCTTGGCCGTGCCTATATCCATGCCCCGGTAGACCAGGGTGGAATCGACGCTGATAATCTCCGCGCCCACGGCTTCGTGGAGCGCCATGGCCAATTCTGTCTTGCCGGACGCCGTCGGGCCCATCAGGCAGATGGCGAGCGGCTTTTCCGGTTTCTCCAACTCGGAGGCGTGCTTTCCGGGCACCGGCTTACTGCCCCCGCATAAACAGCTTGTCCAACTGCGCCAGGGTCTGCAAGCTCCAGGTTGGACGCCCATGGTTGCACTGGCCGCTGCGCTCGGTAGCCTCCATATCCCGCAGCAATCCGTTCATTTCGTGGATGGTCAGCTTGCGGTTGGCGCGCACCGAGCCGTGGCAGGCCATGGTACTCAGGATTTCGTTGAGGCGGTGTTCAATGCGCTGACTGGCGCCATGCTCAATCATGTCGGCCAGCAGGTCCCGCGCCAGCAACTCGACATCGGCCTTATGCAGCAGCACCGGCACTTCGCGGATCAGCAGGGATTCCGGGCCAGCCCTTTCGATATTGAAACCGAGAGCGGCAAAATCCGCACGATTCTGGTCGGCGCAGTCGGCCTCCTTTTCGCTGACAGCAATACTTCGGGGCACCAGCAGGGGTTGCGACTGTATGCCAGTGGCTGCGTACTGCTGCTTCATGCGCTCGTAGGTAATCCGCTCGTGGGCCGCGTGCATATCCACAACCACCAGACCCTCGGCGTTTTCCGCCAGTATGTAGATGCCCTTGAGCTGGGCGATGGCATAGCCCAGAGGGGGCATATCCTCCTCGCGGGCCTTTGTGTCCAGCTGCTGGAAGTCGACGGCGGCTTGAGGCGGTGCCGCCGTTAAGGCGGCGTAGCCAGAAATTTGTTCGGAAACACTGACTGATGATCTGTCTCTGTATGCACTATCTCTGTATGGGTAGTCACCTCCACCAGCGCGGCCGAGGCCCAGCAGCGACTGCGCTGGCCGGGGAGTTTCAGACAAGTCTGCGGTGGCGAGATGCCGACTGGGCGCGACTTCGGCTTGTGGACGCACATCGGCAAGGGCGCGGTGCAGGCTGCGGAACAGGAAGTCGTGCACCAGACGCCCGTCACGAAAACGCACCTCATGCTTGGTGGGATGAACATTGACATCTACATTGGCGGCGTCCAGCTCCAGATAGAGCACATAGGCCGGGTGACGGCCATGATAGAGCACATCCTGATAAGCCTGGCGCACCGCGTGGGTCACCAGCTTGTCCTTGATGGAGCGCCCGTTGACGAAAAAATGCTGTAAATCGGCCTGACTGCGGGAGAAAGTCGGCAAAGCCACCCACCCCCACAAGTGCAGGCCGGTCAGCTCCACATCGATATGGATGGCATTTTCCATGAAACTGGGGCCGCAAATCTGCGCCACACGGCGCTCCCGTTCGACCTGGGTGTGGGCCGGCCGCCAGCTGTGAATCACACGACCGTTGTTTTTCAGGGAAAAGCCCACGGCGAAGCGCGACAGTGCCAGGCGCCTGAGCACATCCTCAATGCGGCCGTATTCGGTTTTTTCCGTGCGCAGGAACTTGCGTCGCGCTGGCGTATTGAAGAAAAGATCCCGTACCTCGACGGTGGTGCCCCGGGGGTGAGGTGCGGGCGCCACCTGGGTCTCCATATCGCGGCCTTCGGCCCTGGCCGCCCAGCCGCTGCTGCCGGCGGTGCTGGTGCTACTGGCATTGCTGGTGAGGCAAAGACGCGCCACGGAACTGATACTGGCCAAGGCTTCGCCGCGGAACCCCAAAGTGGTCACGGCCTCAAGATCATCCAGATCGTGGATTTTGCTGGTGGCGTGACGGGACAAGGCCAAGGTCAAATCGTCCTTGTCGATGCCGCAACCATTGTCGCGCACACGCATCAGTTTGACACCGCCGCCTTCAATTTCCACATCCAGCTGATCGGCATGGGCATCCAGACTGTTTTCAAGCAGCTCCTTCACCACCGATGCCGGCCGCTCCACCACTTCCCCCGCAGCAATCTGGTTGGCGAGGCGTGGGCTGAGTAATTTGATCTGAGACATAAATCCTGCGCTGTGAAGCAAAAATGGAGGTATCAGGAACTGGTGGGAATAATCAGTTTCTGGCCGACGCGAATAGTTGAACTGCTCAGGCCGTTTTTCCGAATCAAATCGCCGACACTGACATTGTGTCGCTCGGCTATATCGGACAGGGTATCACCCCTGGCAATGACATACTCTATATCGCCACCGCCCTGCTTTATCCAGGCGATATAGCTGCCCGCCGGCGGCGTTTCATAGAAATAGCTCTTGATGCCTCTGAATATGGCCTTGGCCAGCCGGCTGCGATGAGCGGGGCTGTTGAGCTTACGGGCCTCTTCAGGATTGGAAATAAAGCCTGTCTCAACCAGGATCGAAGGCACATCCGGCGACTTGAGCACGGCAAAACCCGCCTGTTCCACCTGATGCTTATGGAGATCGGTA
>CAZEWY010000020.1:0-28313 GCA_964515945.1 uncultured Cellvibrionaceae bacterium | reverse complement strand
ACGGCTCGACATCACGCTTCTGAAATGATGGCAAATTATGTCCTGGAAGGGATCATCAGTTTTTTTCTGGAGAATGAGGAGCAAGGCAAATGGTTCCGCGAAAATGTTGAGGCTCTCATAGTTCCATTCGTTGACAAAGATGGTGTGCAGGAGGGAGAGCAGGGCAAGGGCCGCCGAGGGAGAGACCACAATAGAGATTACTCGGGCACCAGTATTTATGCCGCCACCGAAGCCCTACGGACTTATGTTCCCCTGTGGTCTAAAGGGAAACTGGTGGCCGGCATCGACCTGCACTGCCCATGGATACGAGGTGGAAAGCATGAAGTGATTCATCAGGCGGGAATGGATGATGATTCAAAGTGGAAGGAACAGAAGAAACTTTCTGTACTGCTTGAAAAGGCAACCGCGGATTCCACGCTCATGTATTTTTCTGCCAATGATATTCCCTTTGGCAGCGACTGGAACACCAGTAGCAACACTGCCGTCGGCGACAGCTTTAGAGACTGGATTGCAAAAATTGACGGTGTAAAACTGGCGACCACCCTTGAGATACCCTACGCCAACGCGTCAGGTCGCGCGGTTACACAGGCCAGTGCGCGAACTTTCGGTGGCGATCTTGCGACAGCACTTGTTCACTATCTGAAGAATCTCGATCAGTAACAGGACCAGGCCCACCAGTATCAACAAACTAAGCAGTAAGGTCGATAGAACCCGTTCTAGCCGCCGGAGGTATGGAGACAAAATCACCTCTTCAGCCAAGGCTGGAATGGTCGCTATTTGCACAATTTGAGTCAAAATAAAGACTATACTCGCTTATAACATATTGAAATATATGTTAAGCAAAATCCTTATTTGTATCTATTAAAGATATTTTTTACGTAAATCTCGCCTTATTTACTTGCAATGTATCTATTGTAGCTACATACTCAGTGTGAACCGGCTGTTAGTTAGCAGCGGGCAGTCCTCCAGACCTGATGTATGCGGGTATAAAAATCATGATTTGCAATAGGCATCTGGAGCTCGTTTACCGATATAACAAAAGATTAAAGTCGAGCAGGAGACTCAGTTCATGACAACTCATTTTCGTAAGACCGCCCTGGCACAATTGATCAGTACGACCCTTTTGGCTGGCGCAACAACCATGGCCTACGGCCAGGAATCCAGTGAAGCGCCAGTGGATGCGCAGAGCGAAAACAAGTCTGTGGAAGAGGTCGTGGTACACGGCATTCGTGGCAGTTTGACTCAGGCTCTGGATCAGAAGCGCAATGCCGACACTTTCATTGACGTCATCGTTGCTGAAGACATCGGCAAGCTGCCGGATGACAACCTGGCGGAAACACTGCAGCGCATTCCCGGTATTCAGGTTGAGCGTGAAGACGGCGAGGGTGTCAACGTTACCATTCGCGGCATCCGCAAAAACCGCCTGGAAGTGAATGGCCGCACGCTGCTTAGCCCCAACGGGCGCGGTTCCAGTGCCGGCATCATGAACTATCTTCCCTCGGAAATCGTGGGTTCGGTCAGAACCAGCAAGGTGCTGACGGCAGATATGAGCGATGGCGCCCTGGGCGGCACTATCAATGTCAAAACGCGCAAGCCCCTCGACAAAAAAGGCTTTTGGGGTGGTGCCTCGCTCGAAGGCAGCTATGCGGAAATGAATAGCGACCAGGGCTTCAAGGGATCGGCATTGGTCAGTAATACCTTTAATGACGACACCATGGGGGTCTCTTTCGGTGCCGTGTATGAGGATCGTCCCGTTACCGAAGATCGCTTCTACAGCAATGGCGACTGGCGGCAAGGTTCTCCTTACAAAGACCCAGCCGACAACCTGACGGGTGTTGCCGATCCCTACTACTATCAATATGACCTTCGCTATCACCGTAAGCTGAGTGAGCGTAAAAAATCGGCTGTCACCACCGCTTTCCAGTGGCGCCCGTCCGCCAGCCTGGATGTGAACGCAGATATTCTCTATGCCAAATACGATCACAGCCGATCACGTGCTTGGGCTGGCATTATCCTTGAGAAGACGCTGGAGAAATATGATTCTTTCGTCGTGGATGATCGCGACGCCCGCGTTGCCGGTACACTCCTTAGCAAGGTCGAAAACAACCATGAACGTTCGGATGGCGAAGACAGCTTCATTACCGGCGGTGTGAACGCTACCTGGTATGCCGACAACGGCATGAGCGTATTTGTTGAGTATGGGTTTAGTGAATCCAAGTCGAAGAGCAACCAGGCCTTCATGAACCTATACACCAAAGGTCCGGGTAATGCGGGTGTACCGGTGGACTTTGATTTGCGGACGGCTGACATTCCGTCGGTGACAATTCCGAATCTGTCGGATCCCGCAGATCTCACGGCTGCGGTCTTTTACGATGATCTGAACATCAGGAAGGCACAGGAAGATTCGTTCCGCATCGACCTCGATATTCCCATGGAAGGCATTATCACCTCAGTGAAAACGGGTCTGCGCTACTCCGCGATTACTGCGGACCGTACCAAATACGCCAAGCACGGTGTTGAACCCTGGTCCGATGCGCGCGTGACCAGTTTGACGCGGGCCGGTATCGGCAACACGCCTGTTCTGGATGTGCCTTGGCTGGAAAATGCCTTGGTGACGATTGATATGTCGGATGTATTATCAGGCTCAGGTGCCAATGTGCCCGATGAGATTGTGGTGGTCGATACTGCCTTGATCGGCAACGGCGGCTTCGGTTTCTCCGACGCCTTCTATGACGCGCCAATAGCGCAATTCCCCGAATATACGTCACATGTCAAAGACAACATTGCCGCGGTTTATGTCCGGGCGGATTTCAATATCGCTGACTGGACAGGTAATGTCGGCTTGCGCTATGCGGACACCTCGACAACCGTAAACAATTATGCGCTTGTTGACGGTGTGTATGAGCCTTTTGAAAAAGAAGGGGGCTATCAGGACATTCTGCCCAGCTTGATCGTGAAGAAAGACCTGACCGATGATCTGGTTTTGCGAATTGGTGCAAGCAAAATCATCAATCGTCCACCTACGTCGACTCTGGGGGCGACCGGTAAAATCAATGTGGTTGATGACGATCCCGCCACGCCGGAAGATGAATCGGAAGGATCATCGGCATCACTGCCGAACCCGGATCTGAAGCCGCAACGTGGAACCCAGTATGACGCGGCGCTGGAGTGGTATTTTGCCGACAGCTCCGCACTCGCGGCCGCCGTCTTCTATAAAACACTGGACCGACAGATTCTGAACATTACCCTGCCCGGAACCATTCCTGGCTATGGCGATCAGGTCTTTAATATCGGTACCCAGATAAATGGCGGCGGCGGAAAAATCAAAGGTCTGGAGCTTGCCTATAGCCACGATTTCCACGGTCTACCCTCCATTCTGTCCAACATGGGCACGTCCATTAATTACACCTATCTGGACAATACGACGGATGAAATCGATCCGCGTACGGGGGACCCCATTGGCCTGCAAGGCGTGTCAAAAAACAGTGTCAACGTTCAGGTTTACTATGAGGATGACAAACTGAGCGGCCGACTCTTGTTCAACTGGCGTGACGACTATTTTGATCGTCTGGGCTACGCGGGCGCTACGGCCATTCTCAACAAGGGCGAACCTTCATTGGATGCCTCCATTAAATACCGCATTTCCGATTCCATCTCAGTGGAATTCCAGACTGTTAACCTGCTGGATACGGCAAAGCAGGAATATGCGGGATGGGACGAGTATGTGGCAACTTACGCCGAGACGGGAACACGATACTCTCTCGGTATGAGTGTGAAGTTCTAGATTGGCGATCTTAAATCATTCCGGGGATTTTTCCCCGGAATGATTATGCTCTTCCGGAACTTGCGGTAAAAGCTCATTTAATATCTCTCTATCCCATCAAAGTACAGGCTGAGAAAAAGCGACGCCTGATCTCACTGCGGGTAGATAAGATACATCAGGTTCGCAGATTCCCAAACGAAACTACAAGAGAGACAAACATGCTTTCATGTCACAAATTGCTTTTCGGTCTCATGGGCGCCCTGGTCATTGCCGGCTGCCAGACTGAAGCGGACGTCAGCACAACAGATTCCAGGAGCACAGAACAGGTTTCCATAAGCGAAGATGCCATCGTTCTATACTCCGACAAAGGCGTGGCCCACACATACGACCTTGAATTCTATGTTCTGTATCGCCAGGATGATCCAAAACTAAAACTGCGTCCAGCCGGCCTGGACAAGGTTAACTACAATGTTCCCACCTGGATCGCCATCGAAGAATCCCTGGCGGATCTTGAAGAAAATGTACGTGACGCCGCCACCGCCGGCGACGGCTTTGACGCCTCAATACTGGAGGGTTCGGCGGACTCCAGAACAGCTAACTACTTTGCAAGCGGTCGTGTATTCCAAGTGACCCCCGATTCTGTGACGCGTATTGGCGACCGCATCCATATGGCGTTCGATGACCACAAGTATTTTGGTCTGGATGCGACCATTGACCTGGCCGCGGATTACCCGCAACTGAACTACACCCTCACACCAAAGACCGAAGGCTTTTTCTCCGTCGGTTTTGTTGGGTCGCCGTCGTTCACTGTTGAGCAAGCCGACGAAATCTGGCAGCCACTGATCTGGCAGGAAAATTCATTCCCTGACAAATCCTATCTGACGCTGGCCTACCGCGCGCCCCTACCCACCACCATGGTGCGCGCCAATGGTTTTAACTTTGGGCTACTGGCGCACCCGAAGGAATTTCCTTTCGATCCCCTGCCGGTGTCAGACAACAGTCGCTTTGGCGTCGTTCTGAGAAATCCGGATGGAGAAGCGCAGCCCATGTTGTTCTCACCCGTCCTTGGTGGCATTGAATCCGAGATGCACGCAGGAGATCTGTACAGTTTTTCAGTCTATCTGATCGCCGAACCGGGTGACGCCATTACCGATACCTATGAAACCCTGGCGCGTAACGTCTATGGCTTCAGGGATTATCGTCGCAATGCTATTGCATCACTGAATACAACGTTCGAAAATATTGTTGACTATTCGCTCACTGAATACGCATGGTTTGAAAAAGAGCTAAAGGGTTCCGCATACTCAACCGATGTTCCCGGTGCTGTGAAAAACGTGACCAGCCTGAATGCACTGGAGCTCGCACTTGTCACTGACAACAAGGAAATGTTCGAAGAGAGAGCTTATCCCACGCTGGAATTTATGCTGTCGCGGGAAAAATTCCTGTTCAGTTTGGACCCCGAACAGAAAATCCAGAACCCTTCTCGTAACATGTTTGGCCCTATAGCACCGGTCTCGGAGCTGAGTGCGCTTTACACTATATTGGGTGGTGCCAACGGATTCTTCGTTGACCTTGCCAAGGATGAATACAGCTCGTCACGTATCCGCAACCTCGATGTTGCGCAACGGGGTGATAGCTGGTGGAACTCCCTGTGGCTCTACAAGGCGACAAACGACCAGAGCTACTTGGATAAAGCCATCGCCGGCGCCGACAAGTATCTGGAGCGCCGGGTATATCAGCCGGCAACTGAACCGGCTGGGTTTTTCTGGACGGCATTCACGCCAAGGTTTATCGAACTATCCGAGCTCTACGAGGTAACCCGAGACAAGAAATACCTCGATGCCGCGCAGGAAGCTGCGCGCCGCTACACCATGTTTACCTGGATGTCGCCAAAAATCCCTGAGCAAAAAGTGATCGTGAATGAGGACGGTAAGGCGCCTATGTACTGGTACCTGAAGTCCAAGGGCCACAAACAAATGTACGTGGACGAGGAAGCCATAGATGCATGGCAGTTATCGGAAATAGGCCTTACCCCCGAGTCGTCGAGCACGTCGTCCGGCCATCGCGCCATCTTCATGGCCAACTACGCACCCTGGATGCTGCGCATTGGCTATTACGCAGAAGACGAATTTCTTAAGGATGTGGCCAAGGCTGCCATTATTGGCCGGTACCGCAACTTCCCCGGTTATCACATTAATACTGCGCGTACAACGATTTACAAAAAGGAATCTTATCCGCTTCGTCCACACAAGGAATTGAGCGTTAACTCCTTTCACTACAATCACATTCTGCCCATGGCGTCCATGTTGCTTGACTATCTGGTCACTGATGTTTTTGTTCGGTCCGAGGGTGCTATCAGCTTCCCGTCGGAGTACATCGAAGGCTATGCGTACCTGAAGAATAAATTCTACGGTCATGAACCCGGTTCATTTTATGGTGAAGAGGGTGTGAATTTGTGGATGCCGAAGGACCTTGTCGAGGTGAACAACCTGGAGCTGAATTACGTTAGTGGCTACAGGGGGGATGATATCTATATCGCGTTTACCAACCAATCCGATAAAAAAATTGTTACCGATTTTACCCTGAATAGCGCCCTGGTTGATCTGGCGGACGAGTATCTCGTCACACGGTGGACGGAAAATAAAAAGTCCGGTAGTGAGTCCGCAACGGGTTCCGCCATTCCGGTCAAAGTTGCGGCCGATGGTATAACCGTCGTCAAGATCAGTGGTGCCACGCCGCGCCCAACCTTCAGCGAGAAGTTCACCGGCGAGTCCCCGGAAGTCATTAACGACTATCTGGAAATTGACGCGGGCAACGCGCGTGCGATGCTGATCAAGCTGGGTGAGTACGATGAGAGGGTGTACGTCTATCTGCGGGACGATGACAGCAAGGTCGCGGAGGCCACATTGCGTTACTTCAATGGCAAGGGCGTTGAGCAGGTCGCGACCGATAGTGAATTTCCCTATGAGTTCACCATTAACCTGCCACCGGGAACCTCAGGTTTGCGCTTCGAATTGGAAGTGCTGGATCTTGACGGCCATGTGGTGAAAACCGGGAATCTAGCCTTGGGTCAATGATTTTGAGTGGTGCTGTTCGAGGGGGGAGTTCCCCCTCGCTTTTTAGCACCATTCTTAATAATCCAATCGCCTTGTCCGCGTGAACTCCTCCTCGAAATGGCGAAGCCGGACGAAAAATGGATGGATTAAATCGCTTTCATTCGCTATTATCTATAATAGATACACATAATCGAGACCTACGAGAGAGAATAATTGTGAATAATTTTGATTACGGCGTTGCTCTCCTGTTTTCGCTGCTGGTGTTGTCATTGGGCATGATGTTTTCGGGTAGCGGCAAAAGCATGAAGTCTTTCTTTGCCGCTGGCGGTGCCGTGCCCTGGTGGGTCAGCGGACTGTCCCTGTTCATGAGCTTCTTTTCAGTGGGCACATTCGTCGTCTGGGGTTCGATCGCCTATACAGACGGATTTGTATCCGTTGCGATCCAGACGACCATGGCGATCTCGGGCGTGATCATCGCTGTGGTTATTGCGCCTGCGTGGAACAAGACGAAAGCCATCACCGCTGCGGAATTTATCTCCAAAAGACTTGGCGATGGTGTCCAGAGAAACTACTCCTCGATATTTCTGTTCATAAACCTCTTTACCACTGGTGCCTTTCTTTACCCAGTGGGAAAGATTATTGAAGTTACAACGGGAATGCCGCTGGAAATCGCCATTATTCTGCTCGGTATTTTCATTATTGCCTACACCGCCGTCGGCGGTTTATGGGCGGTGCTGGTCACCGATGTATTGCAGTTTGTCGTGCTTAGTGCGGCTGTCGTTATTGTGATTCCGCTGTCCCTCGATATGGTTGGCGGCGCCGCTGGATTTCTGGACAAGCTTCCCGAGGGATTTACGGCGATCCAGAATGACGAGTACACCTGGGTCTTTCTCTTCGCGTTTTTGGTCTACAACACGGTTTTTATCGGCGGCAACTGGGCCTACGTGCAGCGCTATACCAGCGTATCCAGTCCCAAAAACGCGAGGAAAGTCGGGTGGCTATTTGCCGGCCTTTATTTGATAGCGCCTGTTATCTGGATGATTCCCCCAATGGTGTTCCGCGTCATCGATCCAAGCTTGAGTGGTAAGGAAGCGGAAGATGCCTACCTGCTCATGTGCATGGAGGTTGTTCCCAATGGTTTGCTCGGGCTGATTCTCGGTGCAATGATTTTTGCTACCGCCAGTTCGGTCAATACGACTATCAACATTGCTGCCGGTGTCTGGACCAATGATATCTACGGATACTTCAAGAAGACAGTTACGGCTACTGAGTCGATGTTTGTCGCGCGCATTTCAACCTTGGTGTTTGGTTGTCTTGCGATAGTGATTGCACTCATGGTTCAGCATATGGGCGGGATCGTGGAGGTGGTGCTGAGCGTCGGTGCCCTAACCGGTGCTCCCATTTACCTGCCGCCCATCTGGGCGATTTTCTCCAAGCGCCAGACCAGTGTCAGCATAATGGCTACAACATTTATAAGTCTTGCCATCAACCTGTTCTTCAAGTTCGTTTCGCCTTCCTTGCTTGGCTTCGGTCTCGATCGCGCAACAGAGATGCTGGTTGGCGCTGTAACTCCGGTCATCTTGTTAACTGTGTTCGAAATCTACTATTACCTGAAGAACTCCACCAACGTTGAATATGACCGTTATGTTGCTTATCAGCAAAAGCGCATAGCTGACGAGTCTCGGTCACAGACCGACGAGTCGACACTGTCGGACGACGCCAACCGTCACGCAATAAAGGTCATCGCCATCGGGGTCCTGGCGGTCGGCTTGCTGATTGCGACGCTGGGTTGCACAACCAAGTCCGCGAATATTGAAACCATAATTGTTGGCCTGGTGATCTGCATTCCGGCGCTATTACTACTGAACCCTATTAAATGGCTCGCGAGCAGACTGCAGTAGCTCGAGCTTGATAGATAAGGAACTATATCCATGCTTTTATGTAATACGTCTCCCCTCGGGCGCCAGAACCCCGTCAAGCAGATAGCTGCGGATCTGGTGGTTGTTGGCGGTGGTTTGGCGGGCGTGTGTGCCGCCATAACAGCCGCCAGGGCCGGTAAAAAAGTGTGCTTGATTCAGGATCGACCGGTGTTGGGCGGAAACTCTTCCAGTGAAGTTCGTCTCTGGTGCCTGGGTGCAACTTCGCATATGGGCAACAACAACCGCTGGTCCCGGGAAGGCGGAATTATCGACGAAATATTGCTCGAGAACCTCTACAGGAATCGGGAGGGTAATGCGGTGATATTTGACACTATTCTCCTGGATAAGGTCAGGTCTGAAGCCAATATCACTTTGCTACTCAATACGGTTGTTCATACCACCTTGAAAAAAGGTCCGCGTGACATTGCGGCGGTTGAGGCATTCTGCTCCCAGAATTCAACGTGCTACCATGTGAGTGGGCGGTTTTTCTGCGACGCGTCCGGCGACGGCATAGTCGCCTTCCAGGCGGGCGCCGCATTCCGGGTGGGTTCCGAAGCGCAGAGCGAGTTCGGGGAAAAATTGGCGCCGCAGAAGGCCGATAAAGAGCTATTGGGGCACTCCCTTTATTTTTACAGCAAGGACGCGGGAACGCCGGTTGTATTTGAGCCGCCATCCTATGCGTCGATAGACAAAATCACTTTGGATCGCGTCAAGCGAATTCGCCGGGACGATGTTGGGTCCCGTTTGTGGTGGTTGGAATACGGCGGAAACTCAAACACGATTGATGACACCGAAGAGATCAAATGGGAGCTGTGGAAAGTTGTCTACGGTGTCTGGGACTATATCAAAAACAGCGGTAACTTCGACGGGGTCGAGAACCTGACGCTGGAATGGGTAGGTACCATACCAGGCAAGCGAGAAAGTCGACGCTTCGAAGGGCATTACATGATGACACAGCAGGATGTGGTGGAACAAAGGACATTTTACGATGCCGTCTCCTATGGCGGGTGGTCCATCGACCACCACCCGGGTGACGGCGTTTACAGTGACAAGCCTCCCTGTCGCCAGTTTCACTCAAAGGGGGTTTTCCAGATACCGTTGCGCAGCATGATCAGCCGCGATATGGATAACCTGTTTCTCGCTGGCCGCATAATCAGCGTGTCCCATATCGCATTCGGGTCAACACGTGTCATGTGCACCTGCGCCCACGGAGGTCAAGCCGTGGGTCAGGCGGTGGTGCAGTGCCTTGATGACAAGGTCAATCCCGTCGCTCTTTTGGAAGAGGAAAACATCGCCAAGTTGCAGAGCAGTCTGAACCATAATGGCCACTTCATTCCCGGCGTGCCGATGGATCAATCCGGTAACCTTGCTACTCGTGCCACAATTTCTTCATCCAGCACACTCACCCTGAACAACTTGAAAAGAGGCGATGGCTGGAAATCCCTGGCGGTTTCTACAGCGCAATTATTGCCGCTGAAATCCAATATCCAATATTCATTCAAGGCTTATGTGCGTTCATCGGGGAATCAAACCCTGAGGGTGCAGTTGCGCATCAGTGACAGACCGCAGAACTATACCCCCGACACAATACTGGAGGAGAAATCCTTTCGCCTTGGGCCCGGAGAGCAGGAAGTCACCATTGCCTTCTCGCAAACACTCGCGACTGACCAGTATGCCTTTGTCTGCTTTCTGGGCACTAAGGACATTGAAATTGCCTGCTCTGACGAGCGTGTAACGGGTCTGGTATCCGTCTTCAACGGAGAAAGTAAAGCCGTCTCCAATACGGGCAAGCAGATGGTCGACGGAGACATTGGCATTGATGAATTCGAGTTCTGGATTCCCGAACGTCGTCCCGGTGGCCGCAACATAGCGCTGAGCATATCGCCGGCTATAGAAGATTTTTCATGTGGCAATCTGGTTAGCGGTTATACCCGACCCTATCTTGCATCCAATGCATGGGTGGCAGCCATGGATGACGAGAATCCAGCAATTGAACTCGTCTGGGCCGACCGCCAGTCACTGCACCAAATCAGTCTGCATTTCGATTCTGATTTTGACCATGCGCTGGAATCGACACTTATGGGCCATCCGGAAAGACGGATTCCATTTTGTATTGAAAATTACGAGATATTCGCGGATGGAAAATTGATTCATAGCGTTAAGGACAACTATCTGACAGTGAATCACATACGGCTCGAGAAGCCGGTACAAGCTGAGAAGCTGACGGTCAAGCTGGGCAAGCAGCACTCCCACATACCGGTATCCCTGTTCGGGATCGACGTTCAGTAAATTACCGAAATATAAATTGCGACAGGAAAGAGCTATGGAAACTACCGCGCTTAAGCAGGAATTCAGACGCGTCTATAGCTCCGAACCTGGTGGCGTTGCGGTTGCGCCCGGGCGCGTCAATTTGATTGGCGAGCATACCGATTACAATGGTGGTTTCGTTCTGCCATGTGCTCTGGAATTTTCAACCAAGGTTGTTTACAAGCCACGTCAGGACCGTACCGTTCGGGTAAGATCCCTTAACTACAACAGCCAGGATATCGAGTTTTCGCTCGATCAACCTCTGGTTCCGGTGGATTGCCACTGGGCCAATTATATTATTGGCGTTTACTACTCGTTTATCAAAATGGGGTACAGCGTCAAGGGTGCGGATTTACTCATATGGGGGGATGTGCCACAGGGGGCTGGTTTGTCATCTTCCGCGGCTCTGGAAGTGGCCGTGGCCGGCGCCATAAACACGCAGGAAAATTTGCACATTACTCCTGCTGATGTCGCCCTGATAGGCCAGTTCACGGAAAACAGTTTTCTAGACTGCCAAACAGGAATCATGGATCAGATGGTTTCCGCAAACGCAAAGGCCGGACATGCCCTGCTTCTCGATTGTGAAGACCTGTCGATGAGGCATATCCCTGTGCCACGGGATTTTCAACTCCTGGTTGTTGACTCCAACTTCAAACGGACTCTCGTGGGCAGTGAATACAACCAGCGGCGAAAGGAGTGCGAGGAGGCGGCCTCTGTATTGGATATTTCAAGTCTGCGGCATGCGAGCCTTGAACAGGTAACCGCAAGCCAGTCACGTTTGAGCAAAAATGCCTTCAAGCGAGCCATGCATGTTGTCACCGAAAATCAGCGCACTCTTGACGCTTCGGATGCTCTATCACGACAAGATTTTTCCATGTTGCGTCGACTTATGTTCGCCTCCCATGAATCCATGCGACACGACTTCGAGATAACCGTGGATCAGACGAATTTCCTTGTCGACATTATTCGTGAAGAGGCCGGTGAATCCGGTGCTGCCCGTATGACGGGCGGCGGGTTCGGTGGAGCCATAGTAGCCTTTGTAATGCCCGACGCCGTTGAACGGGTTGTCGCGGCGATACGAACCCAATACGTTCGCCAATTCAGCCTGATACCTTCCGTATACCTGTGTAATGCGGGTCGGGGTATGCATATTGTTTAGCAGGTAAAAGCCGGGTTCTATTTTTTACCTGCTGAAGAGGTTTTATAGCAATGAATACAAAAATAAGGACTACTGCTGGCAAGGGTCTGACTAGCATTGTGAAGCTCCTCACAATCCTATCGGCATGTCTGTTAGCCCTTCCCCAAGTCACTTTTTCCGCCGACGCGGGAAATGAAAATGATAGCCTCTCTCTCCCACCGCTGTTCAGTGACCATATGGTTTTGCAGAGAGGTCAGCCGACGAATATATGGGGGATGGCGGACCCGGGTAAGGCCGTGAAGGTGTTATTTCGGGGAGACCGGTTTGAAACAACGGCGGATTCACAAGGGCACTGGGATATGCTGCTGCCAGCCATGGAGGCCGGAGGACCTTACCAGATGACCATCACGAGTGGCCATACAACCAGAACCATAAATGATATTGCTTTGGGAGAGGTATGGCTGGCGGCTGGGCAATCCAATATGGCCTTCAGGTTCGGTTTCTCGGATGAAGAGGATAAAGCAAAAGCACTTGCAGCACTGAATGATACTGACGTTCGAATGTACAAGGTTGCGGCAATTGTTTCCGGTGGCAAACTACTGAAGGACAATGACATACCCTGGATGCGAGCAAACCGCGAGGATGTGGCGGACTGGTCGGCGGTCGCCCTGTATTTCGCTCAGGCCCTTCAGATTGAAGAAGGCGTTGCCATCGGCATCATCAATAGCAGCCAGGGCTCCTCCACCATCGAAGCCTGGATGAGCCCAGAGGCCTTGGATAGGGCCAAGACTTCTGGATATGTTCCCGCAAAAACCTATGACGACATCCGGCGGCATTACAGAAACCCCTCCGTGCTTCATCAATCCATGCTGTCCAAAGTCGTTCCCTATACCCTCAAGGGCGTGTTGTGGTACCAGGGGGAATCCAATGGCGGTGATGCGGAATCATACCGGATTCTACTGCCGGCCTTGATCGAAAGCTGGAGGCAGTTATGGGATCAGAAACTTCCTTTTCTCTTTGCACAGCTTCCAGCCTATGAACCGCCCGATGATGAAACAGGAACATCATGGGCGCGTTTCAGACAGGCGCAAACCGAAGTTGACAAGACTGTGCCTGGGACAGGAATGGTCGTTCTGATTGACACCGGGGATAAACACAACATCCATCCCAGGAAAAAGAAAATCGTGGGAGACCGATTCGCCAGCCTGGCGATGGCACAGGTCTATGGAAAGAATCTTGCCTATGCTGGACCCACCATGGAAAAAGTTGAATACAACGGGAGTGAGGCCATTGTTTCTTTTCATATTGGTGGTGAGAACCTGGTTGTAAAGGGTGAGGTGATCAAGGGGTTTTCCATAAAAAGCCTGAAAGGAATCTGGTATCCAGCAAGCGCCGAAGCAAGCGGCCACAGAGTGGTTGTGCGACATCCGGCAGTCAGCAAGATTACCGGCGTGCGGTACGGGTGGGCCAATGCGCCCGAGGTCAACCTGTATAACAACAAGGATTATCCCGCAGCTCCATTCATCCATGAACTCTAATGACAGAGGCTGGCATGTGTAATTCTAGAAGAAACATTCGAATCATTTTTGGTTGCAGCTTTGTATTGGCCCTGGGATTATTGTCAGCGTGCATGCCTGGATCGGACACCGAAGAAAAGGTCGAGGTGTCGCTGGAAGGGCATTCGTTGAAATTGCAGTGGACGGAGGAAGTCGGCGGATGGCACCTGACAAGATTGCAGGTGATGAAGGATGACCAGTGGGTCAGCATGTCGGCGCCTAGCGGAGAGTATACTCTACTTTTTTCTCCGTCTGAACCAGATCAAACTCCGATACCGTTGTACAAGAACGGGCAGAAAGTTCTGTTTCCGGAGCCGCAATACCGCTACATCGAGAAAAAATGGGCTAGTATTCGACGACCGGTGGAAATGAATGTCGCCGGCGAGGCCTTGCATTTTTTTCCTGATACTCTTCGACAAGTCACTGCTGACAAGCAGGCCGGCGACCAATTGTTATTTACGCGGGATACCGAGGTCGGCCTTGTAGAGGCAAGCTGGCAGTTCGATGAAGCTTATCCATCTGATGTGGTGGTGCATCTGACCCTCACCGCCAAGAGGGACGGCTACTTCTCCCTGGCTACGCCGACCTTGGCGACCATGACTGAACAGGAACTGACATGGGGTTCCATACCTGGCCATTTTCAGGGAGCGGAAATTGCCGAAAGCTTTGTTCATTCGGTGGCATACGGTCAGGGCATTCCCGATAAACCGATACTGGTGCGCGAACGCACCGCAACCACACTAGCGCCGCTATTGAGCTCCAGTCAGGGCGTGACCCTGGCAGTCATTCCCGCACCGGGCACAGGCCGCGACCCATGGAAAAAAGACGAGAAAACACAGCGTGACTGGCAGTTGGGATTGTCGTTGATGAACCGCAAATCGCAGCTGACGCCCACCGCCTATCACCCGGTACTTGGTGAAAAAGGTTCCATGATGCGCGTCGGTGATACCAGGACATTCACTTTCCGCTACACCCTTCAGGGCACCGACTGGTTTACCGTATACAAGCATGCCGTCAACGACGTCTACAAATTCGAGGATTTCCTCGGACTGAAGCAAACAGAGCAATCGTTGATAGAGCGCGTGCTCGCCATGCACAAATACGTGATAGATGACGAGACCTCCTTGTGGCGCAAGGAAGAATATCAAGGCGTGACTATTGGAGCGCAGGCCTATTTGGGCGGTGTACTGGGTTCCGAAAAGGATGCCATGAAAAATTCCGATTACGGTGCCATGTGGATGCTTGCGAGGATCATGGATGATCCGGTTCTGCAGAGTTCACGTCTCCCTTTGGCCCGTAATTTTAAATTGATGCAGCAGGAGCAGGATCCGGGCTTTTACCACGGCTCGGCCAAGGGGCAGTATTATCTGTACAAGAGCAAACGATTTACCGAAGAGTGGGGCGCTTATGTTGAGGCCATTGCCACGACTTATTACACCATGGTGGATATCGGCAATATCCTGTTGTTTGAACCCAATGACCTGGAACTGAAAGCCAGATTGCACGACGGTGCGGAACGGCTGCTGGCCTGGCAGAAGCCGGCCGGTAATTGGGAGATTGCCTATGATCACGCGACTCACGATCCTCTTTTCACCGATATGGAAGATGTGCGGCCAACCTTTTACGGCTTGCTGATCGCCTATCGCGTGCTGGGTGACCAGAAATATCTGGATGCTGCCCGCAAAGGTGCCGACTGGCTTGTCACCCATGCGGTGGACAAGGGACATTTTCTCGGCGTTTGTGGTGATGTTCGCTTTGCGCCGGATTTTGCGACAGGACAGAGTGCCCAGGCTCTGCTCGATTTATACGAAATCACCGGAGAAGAGCGCTATTTACAGGCGGCAGAGGAGACCACAAAGCTCTACACGCTGTCTGTCTATACCCACCCCATCCCGTCGACGCGGGAGAAAACGGTTAACGGCGAAATACATCAGGACTGGGAAATCAGCCAGGTCGGCTTGAGTAACGAGCACGGCGGAAGTATCGGCTCCGCTAACAACCGCGGCCCGATTTTGTTGGCTAGCCACGCAGGTCTGTTTGTGCGCATGGCGCAACTGACCGGTGAGCAACTATACCTCAATATGGCCCGAGCCGCCGCTCTTGGCCGGGATGCCTTTGTTGATCCCGAGACCAATGTGGCGTCCTACTATTGGAGCTCCATGGATAATGGTCCCGGTTCCTTCCCGCACCACGCCTGGTGGCAAATCGGCTGGATTACCGATTACCTGATGTCCGAGATAGAGTTGCGCTCCAATGGAGATGTCCATTTTCCTCGCGGTTTTGTCGCGCCCAAGGTCGGTCCGCACCAGACCTACGGTTTTGCCCCAGGGGAGGTATACGGAGCGGAAGCCTCTTTGGTGCTGAAACAGGGTCTTGTCACAGCCTCAAGCCCATACCTGGATTATGCGACGGCTCTCAGCACCGCCGGCGACAAGCTGTTCCTGATGTTGCTGAACAATGATGACGATGCATTGCGTGCTCGTGTAAGCCTGGATCTTGCGCAGATTTTCAGCGATAAAAATATTGAAATCGGAAAAGTAACAAGCATTGGGGTCGATGGAAAGCGAACACCAATGACCAGCGATAAAACAAACTGGACGCTCGACATTCCGGCCTACGGCCTTCGTGTGATAGAAATTCATGTTATATAAAATGATAAGGCACGGCTTAAAAAACTGGATATTGCCTCTGATAATTTTTTTTCCGTTGTGGGTGGACGCGGGCAGTCTGGAAGATATCACCGCGCATGACAGCGGCATCGTTGTAAAAAGTCCATCGGGATTGGTATCGGGATTTTTTTTCGTGGCTGATAAAAGGCTGCACTACCGGGTGGAGTTTGATGGATCTGAAGTCATTGCGGCATCCCCGCTGGGCATTACCATAAACCAGACAGATTTAGGGCAGAAGGTGCTGCTTGAAGCCACCAGCGGTCTCAGGGTTGACGAAACTTATGCTACCCGTGGTGTCCATTCCGTCGCAAGGAATCATTACCGCGAACAGAATATTGAAGTCACCCACGCGCCCAGCCAAAGGCGGTATCTATTGCAGGTAAGGGCTTATGACGACGGTATCGCCTTCCGCTATCTTGTGCCGGGTGAGGGAACGCAAGTCGTCACCGCCGAGGCATCCAGTTGGACTTTGCCAGCCCAAAGCCAGGTCTGGTTTTTTGAACGCGATTCCGCCTGGAAGTTGAAAACCTACGCCGGCGAGTGGCGTAAAACCAACGTCGGTTTACTGCCTGTCGTGTCGAAGCAGGGGCCGGTACAAGGGCCGCCGCTGGTGGTGGAGTTGCCCGACAAACATGGCTTCGCCGTTCTTACGGAGGCCGCCTTGTATAACTACAGTGGCATGCGCCTGAAAGCCATGGATCACAACAGGGTTCAGGTTGATTTCACGGAAGGTGCTGAGGGCTTTCAGATAAAAGGCGCTATTACCACGCCCTGGCGGGTAACACTCCTGGGCAAGGACCTGAACAGCCTGGTGAACTCGGATCTTATTGCCAATCTCAATCCGGCGCCCGATCCCAAACTGTTTGCGGATCTCAGCTATATCCAACCTGGTCGGGCGACCTGGCGCTGGTGGAGCGAGGGTACAGGTGGCCCTGAGGAGGAAAGGCAATTCATCGACTACGCCCGGCAACTGGAATTCGAATACAACCTGATTGATGACGGCTGGGAGCAGTGGCCGGATGCCTGGCAACATCTTCGGGAGCTTTGCGCATACGCCGGTCGGCGCCAGGTTGGCCTATTTGTATGGAAGGACTGGAACCAGATCAGCGACCCCACCCATAACTGGAAGCAGGCAAGGCAGTTCCTGGATAAGGTAAAAAGTGCGGGCGCTGTGGGCGTGAAAATAGATTTCATGAATGCCGAGTCCAAGGATCGCATCGATTTTGAAATCGCGACCTTGCGTCTGGCCGCCGAGCGGCAACTGATGGTGGTGTTTCACGGCATTCACAAATCCACTGGCGAGTCCCGAACCTTTCCCAACGAAGTTTCCCGGGAAGGCATCAGAGGTTTGGAACTGAACCGGATGAACGAGCCACTCCCCGCCAGTCATAATGCGGCACTGCCTTTTACCCGTTTCCTCGTCGGACACGCTGACTATACGCCAGTGGGTTACAGCAGTCCCGGGGCCACCACCTATGCGCATCAGTTGGCCACGGTTGCCCTGTTCACCTCGCCGCTACAGGTGATCGCCGAAAATCCTGAAATGCTGCTGCATGATCCCGCCGTGGTCGCGGGACTGGAGATGCTGAAGGCTATTCCGACCATCTGGGACGAAACCCGCGTACTGGAACCCAGCCGTATCGGTGAAATGGCTATTCTTGCACGCCGCTCCGGCCAGGAATGGTTTTTGGCAATTCTGAATGGGCGGAACAAACCGGTAGTTTTGCCTGATCTGGACCTGTCTTTTCTGGGAAATGATCGATTCACCAGCATTGCCGTTTTCAGCCCCACGGCTACAACCTTAAAAAAGGAAGTAGTGAGAGCAGTAACCGCCAGCAAAAAATTCACCATTACCCTGGCGCCAGCCGATGGCTACATTATCCGATTCATTCCCGACGCCGCTGATGAGCACACTAACCACCAGGTCACTGAATAGAGGGTCGACCATGTATTTTTGGAACAAATTTTCGTCATCCATTCTGGGCGCCCTTGTACTGACTCTTGTTCCTGTAGCGGCTATGTTGCCGGTAGCGGTGTCAGCCGATGCGGAGCGGAGTCTTGAAGCGGGATTCGAGAATCCACCGCTTGAAGCGCGCCCGCTGGGGTGGTGGCACTGGGTCAATGGCAGCGTGACCAAGGAAGGCATCAGGGCCGATCTTGAAGCCGCGAAGGCAGCCGGAATGGGTGGCGTGCAGATGTTCGATGTGGAAATTTACATGCCGCCAGGTCCCGTGCGCTACGGTTCGGACCTCTGGCATGAACACGTTCAATACGCTATCAGGACGGCTGCTGATCTCGGTCTGGAGTTTCACCTCATGAATACTCCTGGGTGGTCGGCAAGCGGCGGGCCTTGGGTAACGGCGGAACTGTCCATGAAGCAACTTGTGTGGAGTGAAACCAAGACTGCGGGAGGAGAAATTTCACTCAAGGTGCCTAAGTCCGACACCGGGCCAGCTTCCAAGCCGCGACATCCCGTGGATCTCGATTTTTATCAGGACATTGCGGTGCTTGCCGTTCCGCAGACAACAGAGCGTCTCACTGAACTGGACAAAAAAATCGGTGCCGCAGCGAAGCCGGTCAGTCGGTCAACCCGTCAAAAAAAGGTGCGCGGTGCGATGGCGGGCATTCCTCTGGAGCAGGTACTGAATCTAAGTGCGGAAATAACGGATGACGGAATTCTGGAAACAACTCTGCCACCGGGAAACTGGGTCATTCTGCGTTTCGGTTTCACCAGTACCGGGCGGGGAAACCATCCGGCCGTTCCCGAAGGCACGGGGTTGGAGATTGACAAGTTGGATGCAGATGCGGTGGCCTTTCAATTTGAACAGGCAATCGGACGTATTATTCGCGAGGCGGGGCCACTCGCCGGAACAACCTTCAACGGACTCTTGTTCGACAGCTTTGAAGCCGGCTTTCAGACGTGGACGGCGAGGCTTCCATCCGAATTCTTCGCCCTTAAAGGTTATGACATCATTCCTTGGTTACCGCTTATGACCGGCCGCATCATTGAGTCCCGGAAGATTTCGGAAGCTGTGCTATGGGATTTCCGTCACGTTATCGAGGAGCTGGTAGCGGAAAATTATTTCGGCACCATGCATCGCCTCGCGGCAAAGCACGGCATAAAACTGTATTCGGAATCCCAGGGTGGAATGCTGAACCCCATGTCCGCCAACCGCTATGTCGATGTTCCGATGAATGAATTCTGGATGCCGGAAGCCAGCGCCCGAGCGGCGCGGATCAAGCAGAGCGTTTCATCCGCCAGCCTTGCCGGAAAACGCATGGTCGCGGCTGAAGCCTTCACGGCTACGCCGGAAAATGGAAAGTATCAAAACAACCCGGCCCGATTAAAACGCCCCGGTGACCAGGCGTTTACTCTGGGGATCAACCGTTTCATTTTTCACAGTTATACCCACCAGCCGGTTACCGAAGCTGCGCCGGGTTTCGCTTTGGGGCGCTATGGCACGCACTTTGGCCGCTTGAATACCTGGTGGCCCTACGCGGATGGTTGGATTGATTATGTGTCGCGGTCGCAGTTTCTCCTCCAGCAGGGACGCATCGTCGCGGACGTGTGTTTTCTGATTGATGAAGATCTGGGCTATGGTCTTCCCGCGGAAATTACCGCCGTGCTTCCCGGTTACAATTTCGAACTGTGCTACCCGCCGACCCTGCGTGAATTAACCGTAGAAGATGGCGTTCTGGTCCATCCAAGCGGAGCCGAATTTCAGCTTTTGGTGACGCCCGAAAGCTGGATGGCTGAAACCTGGGTTGCCGAACTCTCAACCTTGAAACATATTCGGGATTTGGTGCGTGCCGGCGCGACATTGGCGGGCGACCCGCCCGCGGCGCCAGCCGGACTGAATGATCTCGGGCACCGGGATGAATTTCGTCGATTGGTTGACGAAATCTGGGGCGGTCTTAAAAAAGGCTCGGTCGACTCTAAGCGTGTCGGAGCGGGGCGGGTATACGCGGGTCTCTCCGCGCTGGAAATTCTCCAGAAGAAAAATATTGCACCGGATCTTTTATGGCCGGCCAACACACAATTCAAGTACATTCACAGAAGCACGCCGGAGGCGGAGATATACTTTGTCTTTAACGACTCGGCTGATTTCCTGCGAGCGGATTTGCAGTTCAGGCAGAAAAACCGCCGCCCCGAAATATGGAATGCATTGACGGCGACAAGAGCGGAAGCACCAATTTTCACCCGAACACCAGACGGTATTTCATTGCCAATGGAGTTCGGACCTTGGGGCTCCGCTTTTGTCATTTTTCGCAAACCTCTACCAGATCGTTGGCTTACCGACGCTGCGCCGATAGATCTCGAATGGAGCAATGGCGCATTCCTCACCCGCGCAAAAACAGTTCACATGGACTATTCAGATGGACCACAGAAGCAATTGCAGTTGCCGGCGCTTCCTGCGACGCAATTAGTGCGGGGGCCTTGGCAGCTGAAATTCATCAATGGTCGAGGGGCGCCAGAACAAGCCGAGTTTGAGAATTTGAATTCATGGACCGAAAGCAGCGATCCAGGTATTCGCTTTTATTCAGGCACTGCAATTTATACAACCACCTTTGATGCTCGCGGGCCTGCCCAGAGCCAGGTTGCTGTTCTGGATCTTGGAGAAGTCGCGGACATCGCTCGCGTGTTTGTCAATAACCAGGAGGTGAGAGTTTTATGGACGCCACCTTTCCGTGCGGATATTACACCTTTTCTGAAGAATGGCACCAATGTCCTGGAAGTTCATGTGGCAAACCGCTGGATTAACCGTTTGATCGGTGATGAAGCCATTGCGATCGATTTTACCTATCAGGAAGGCGGTTCCAGGTTTACCAAAGGTCGTATAGAGACATTCCCTGACTGGCTCTGGGATCCATCGACGCGACCCGCCCAAGGCCGCCACAGTTTCAGTATCTGGAAACATTACAGCGCGGATTCTCCACTGGTGGAATCGGGTCTTCTCGGGCCCGTGAAAATTGAGTGGTTCTGGCGGATGGGTGAATCTGAATGGGAGCGTCCACTGTAATGAAAAGGCAGTGATAGGGGCACTTCTTGACACTGGTCGGAGAAACAAAGAGAATGGTTTGTACTGGTTTCCTTTGCATTCAAGGCATGGATACTAATAATTTACGGATGTGCAGGTGCAGGCCTCCCGGTAAAACTGCTCGAATATTTCTGGATATAAAATGATTGATCCGAATTACCTGGAGCGTAAGCTTAAAGCACATGGAACGCAGCTCAATATGAGCGTTATCGATGGCATTGAGACGTTGCAGGCGGTGACATCGTTTGATCGGCCCGTGGGCTGCAGGGAGCTGGCCAGATACCTGGAACTGGATACTACCCGTGTCAACCGCCTATTGCGCACTCTCGCGTTTGCCGGCTTCGTCCGTAAAACCTCTGATCGAAAATATACCACTGGCCCGGCAATGCATGTACTTGCCGCGCAGAGTCTCTTTGCCTCCCAGGTTATCTCTCACGCCGTCAAGCCTCTTGAATCTCTCCGTCTCTATGGGATGGTGGTCGCCATGGGAGTCCTGTGGAAGGATAAGGTGACGTATCTCTACCACGCACTGCCGGAGCTGGGTTCCATGGAGGCTCTGGGCCGTTTGGGATATTTTCCCGCGACGGCTTCCGGTGTGGGAATTTCACTTCTTTCCCAATTGGATGTTGAAGATGTTGTGCACTTGTATCACGACAAGGATATTCCCGGGTTCCCCGACGGCATGGATGCTCTCCTGGAAAAGTTACAGGAATCCCGTGACCAGGGTTTCACGCGAATCAGAACCAGTTATAAAACGCACTTGCCCGAAGGCGCGGTAACCCTGGCCGTAAATGTCGGTGATCCCGTTCACAGCGCTCTCGCGCTTTCTGGTGATATCCCCGAAGATCGTACACAAGAGTTTGTTGCCGTCCTTCGTGAAAAAGCGGAAGTGATAGGAAATTGAGCCGTAATTTCTGTAGTTAAATTGATTGACAGTGAGCACCTGAAGTCTACTGCACAAGTCTCCGTATAGCCCCCATTTGATTAAGCATTCCCCAAAACTTTTTTGTCCGCCTTCAAGAGAAGCGGCGCCATCGGGCGCCGCATATCTGATGCTGTTACATCAATGAAGGTTATCTCCAGCTTCTCAGTTTGTGTCCTTTATAGGCGTAGAACAGGATATAGAGATAGCAGGGCGTCATGACAATGTAGGCGGTTTGTCGGCTGAGGCCATCGATCATGGTGATGCTGCCGAGCAGTACCGGCAGGAGAGCACCGCCGGAAATGGCCATGATCAGCAATGCGGATCCGGTACTGGTGAAGCTGCCCAGCCCCGTCAATGCCATGGGCCAGATGGCGGGCCACACAATGGCATTGGCCAATCCCAGCATGGCCAGGAAAAAGATGGTATTGGGCAGTTCCGGGAGGCCGAAAGGTACCAGGAGCAGCTTGGCAAAAGTCGTGGATTCGCTGTTGCCGAAGACAATGCTGAGACTCAGGATGACACCCAGAACAGCGGAAGCCAGCAGGGCGTTCTGCTGTGAAATGGCGCGGGGGATCAATACTACGCCCAGTGCATAGCCTATGACCATGAACGACATGGTGAAGGAGGTCAGGGTGGCATAGCCTTCGTAGCCGATCGCGCGACCGAAGGAACCAATGGTATCGCCCGCTATCACCTCGACGCCAACGTACAGGAACAAGGCAATAACGCCGAGAATAAGGTGGGGAAAACGGAAAACCGAGCTTTTGCCCGCAGCCTGGGTATGTTCTTCTTCGAGTTTCAGTTCAGGCAGTGGCGAGAACTTCACGGCCAGGGCGAGAATGCCAATAAACAATCCCATGCCGATATAGGGAAAAATCAGGTTATTGGCCAGGGCATCGATCTCAGCCGGCGTCGGCGCTTCCGTGGAATGGCTGGCGATGCCGCCGAGAATCAGGGCCGCAAAGACCATGGGCGCAAAAACGCCGGCCGTCTTGTTGAGTATGCCCATAATGCTGATGCGCGCCGCGGCGGATTCTTCAGGCCCTATCTTGACCACATAGGGGTTCACTGCCGTCTGTAACAATGTCTGGCCCGCACCCATGGTGAACTGCGCCAACAGAAAAAGGCCGAACCACTGACTTTTGGCGGCGGGTATGAACATGAAAGCCGCAAGGGCCATGCAGGACATGCCCAGAGCCATACCGTTTTTATAACCCACACGGCGAATGATCCAGGCTGAAGGAATGGCAAACACCGTGACTGCAATATAAAAAGAGAAAAGGATCAGTGACGCCTGCAAAGGCGACAGGGTCAGCACCAGTTCCAGATAGGGCATCAGGGAGCCGTTCAGCCAGGTGGCGAAGCCGAGGATAAAGAACAGCCCCGCAACAATTGCCATGGGAATGACGCTGCTTTTTTGTTCGAACCGGGGGGTATCAATGGTGACTTCCACTGGAGATTTCCTTCTTTAGAGAAATAAATAGATCAAATAGCCTTGGGGAAGGCTGCTCGTTATTGTTGAAATGGCCGATAAAACTACATTACGCGGGAAAGACAGCGCTGTCAATTCGGTTGGATTTCGTTGTTTTGGCCTTACCACATGTGTGCCGACAAAATATATGGCAGCCAGTCTTGCGTATTCTGGTCAGACCGGTTATTTTTAAATCGAGAGGGAAAATGTCATTTTTACCATGAGATTGTGGAATCAGTCGGTATTCCCGCTGTGAGCGAGCCGCTGTTCAGGCCAATCCGGGTCAACAATATAATTCAGGTTTAACCATGAGTATAAAAACGCTTTTCAAAGGCCCAAATGGGCTTATTGTGGCAATTATTGCGGGCATGACTCTGGCCTTTGCCGCATGCTGTCAGGCTCAACCCGAGCGGGCCGAGGTGGAGAAGGCCATGAAGCGCACCACGCGATTCATGGTGGAGGAGGTCAGCTACAAGGGCGGTTACGTCTGGTCCTATCTGCCGGATTTTTCGCGCCGCTGGGGTGAACTGGAAGCGCGGGAAACCATGATTTGGGTGCAGCCGCCCGGCACAGCCACCATGGGCCACCTGTTCCTCGATGCCTACCATGCGACCGGTGATGAATATTATTACGAGGCGGCGGAAAAAACTGCTCGCGCGCTGATCTGGGGGCAGCACCCCAGTGGTGGCTGGAACTACCTGATTGATTTTGCCGGTGAGGCTTCGCTCAGAGACTGGTACAACACTATTGGCCGCAACGGGTGGCGGCTCGAGGAGTTCCATCACTATTACGGCAACGCCACCTTCGATGACGGCGGAACGGCGGAAACAGCAAAGTTCCTGTTGCGTCTGTATATGGAAAAGCTCGATGTCACTTACAAACCGGCGCTGGAGCGGGCAATCGGCTTTATGCTCGACGCACAGTATCCCATTGGTGGCTGGCCTCAGCGATTCCCGCTGAGTTATGAATATTCCCGTGACGGCAACCCCGATTACACCTCCTATATTACGTTTAACGACGACGTTGCCCTGGAAAATATTGAATTCCTGATAATGTGTTACCAGGCCCTGGGCGATACCCGCGTACTGGATCCCATAGTGCGGGCAATGAACGTATTTCTGGTAACGCAACTGGGGCAGCCCCAGCCGGGCTGGGCGCTGCAATACACCACCAGCCTGGATCCGGCCGGGGCGCGCACCTATGAACCCAAGGCTCTCAGCAGCAGCACTACGGTCAGCAACATTCGGCAGTTGATGCTGTTCTACCGTCTCACGGGCGAGTCGAAATTTCTTGCGCGTATTCCCGAGGCTCTCGACTGGCTGGATTCCGTTCGCCTGTCAGAAGAGGCTCGCGATGGCCGCACACATCCGACATTTATCGAGATCGGCAGTGGCGATCCGCTCTATCTGCACAGGCAGGGTTCCAATTCGACCAACGGCCACTATTACACCAGTAGTGATCCTGAACAGCTTATCAGTCACTACAGCTCAACCAGACGTATTGATGTCGACGAGCTGCGCGCGGAATATCGGACTTTGGTGAAAACACCGGTAGAAAAGGTGACGGCGGGGTCGCCGCTAAAATCGAAGAGCAAGGTGGATTTGCCCCGTTATTTCACACTTGATGACATTCAGGTTTCCGATCTCAACACGCGAGCCAATATCCAAAAACCATCCGCAGACAATGCGGAGTTGGTGGAAACGCTACTGGACGGATTGAATGCACAAGGTTACTGGCCGACACCACTCAGGTACACCACCAACCCCTATATCGGGCCGGCGCCCACCAAAGTTACACCCGGTGACTATGGCAGCCGCAATGTCGGCGATAAATGGGATACTTCGCCCTACCCAACGGATTCGCCGGTAATGGGCATTTCCACGGGGATGTATATCAATAACATGGCGGAGTTGATTCGTTATTTGAGCAGCCTCTAATCATGAATGAAGGGAGTGGTGATGTCTTGAGCGGTGCAATTAGTGTTAACAGGACTTAGCAGATCTCCGGAATAATCCAGAGATCTGCTAGCCATGGTTAACGGACATCAACTGTGGAGTCAATCCTGAACCACGTCTTCCATTTGATCTTCTTCTGTCGCTATAGATACTCCGGCAGTATTCTCGACGCCAAGGCCATTTGCTTTGTTTGTATCTTGGGAAAATACTTTGCCATCCATAATCGAACGTGGGTCCAGGTTTTCCAGGTCCACTTCTTTAAGAATGGCATCCAGCAAAGGCACGTTCGCCCGATGCTTGAGCATGGCATTCACCAACTGATCGGATAGGTTGGTTCCGCCGCTGGCCGTGTGATCATTTCCGGTACCAGCGCTACTGAATCCCGGAGCGCCACTGATATCAAATATTTTAATGCTGTCGATTTTTTCCGCAGGCTTCATTGCCTGTTCCATAATCTTCGGCAACTGGCCGATCATTTCCATTTTTTCAGCGAATGAAATCTGTTCGCCGCTCAGCAAGTTCTTGGCTTCGTTGAGCTGGCGCGCGCCCTCGGCTTCAGCCTCTGCCTTCACTTTGATAGCACCGGCTTCGGCTTCAGCGGTCACACGTATAGCTTCGGCGTCATCATTGGCGGCGGCTTTCCGTGCTCCAGCTTCGACTGTGACGCCAATGGCTTCGCGCTCGGCGCTTTCCTGAGCTTTGATCACCACGATTCGCTTTTCCCGCTCAGCCCGTGCGGTCTCCCGCACAGTGATAACCTCTTCTTCTTTGGCGACCGCAGTCGCTCGGGTCTCATCCGCTTCGGCTGCAGCGCGCGATTGTTCCTTGGACTTTTCCGAAATAGCAATTTTTTCGTCTTGCCGAGACAGCTCCAGCCGTTTGCTCTTTTCGATATCGCGGTTCTGAGTTTCTTCTTCCATGGCTATGCGGGCCAACTCCACGGCACGATTCGCCGTGATGTCGGCTTCCTCGGCCTCGCGACGCCGCTCCGCTGCAACCCGCGCTATATCAGATTGTTGGCTGGCGCGGCGGTTTTCGATTTCCTGAGATTGATGCAGGCGTGCAAACTCTTCATCCTGTTGGATCGCCAACTGGCGTTTGGCTGCTTCAGTCGATTTCATTTGAATCTCGACCATGGTTTCCTGCTCAATGTCATTGCGGATTTTTCGACGTGACTCGAGTTGCTCGGTCAAACGCGTCAGACCTTCCGCATCGAATGCATTCTCAGCATTGAAATACTCCTTGGCGGTCTGGTCCAGGCCGGTCAATGAAACCGATTCCAGCTCAAGGCCATTTTTGAACAAGTCTTCGGCACAGCTTGTCTGCACTTCCTGTACAAACGAAACGCGTTCCTCGTGAAGCTGCTCCATAGTCATGCCCGCGGCTACAGAGCGAAGAACATCGACGAATTTGCCTTCGATAAGTGCTTTGAGTTCCTCCGGACGCTGAGTGCGTCCGCCGAGCGTTTGTGCAGCGGTTGCGATAGATTCATTATCGGGTTTAACTCGCACGTAGAACTCTGCCGTAACATCCACGCGCAGGCGGTCCTTGGTGATAAGGGCCTGGTCATTGGACCGGCGTACCTCCAGGCGTAAGGTGTTCATATTGACGTAAATAATTTCATGCAGTACGGGTAAAACTATTGCACCGCCATCCTTGATGATTTTCTCGCCGCCAAAGCCCGTGCGCACAAACGCACGCTCTTTGTTTGCGCGGGTATAAAGACGAGCGAGAATAAGGCCAATAATTAGTAAGCCGACAAAACTGATGCCGGCCACGCCGAGGATAAAAGAAAGGTTGCTTGCATTCTCCATGATGGTGTTCCTTAGATCTTATTATTGATTCGAGGCTGATAAGCCAGCTTCTATGACGATAAATTGATTACCCTGTCGCCGCACCATAAGCAATGGTATTCCCGGGCCGAAGGGTCCACAACCTTCCTCGGCCTTTACCATGACGTAGTGGGTTTTGCCGTGCTGATCGCGAACGCGGGCTTCAGCCGGAACACTGCTGGTAGATTGTCCGAGGGTAATCCAGGCCTCTCGACCGATGAGCGTTTCCAATGACACTGATGAGGTTTCGTCTTTCGGCATAATGGTTTCGAGTGCAGATGCACCCATGCGTGTGACGGGCAGTGCTGCCAGAAAGGCCGCGGGTAGGGACAGCAAGACGGGCAGCATCAAACCAAAAATGCTCGATGCCGTAAAATTCAGGAAATAGCCGATACACCCGAAGGACGTCAGCAGTATCACCAACAGCATCAGGATTGGAACCTTGCCTACTTTCAACCAGCCCAATAGGCGCGATAGTGCATTGTTCGATCCGACGTCAGCGACTTCAACATCGGCACTGACATTGAACTCTGGAATCAGAGAATCAAGGAGGTTACCAATGCCGATTCCAAGTACGACGCCCGCGCCCTCGAACACGCCAATTATCAGCATGAGTGCAATCGCAATTGTAAAAGGCGTATTGGAACCCGCGAGCACAAAATCGAGCATCTCAGCTTTCCTTT
>CAZEWY010000019.1:0-28685 GCA_964515945.1 uncultured Cellvibrionaceae bacterium | reverse complement strand
GCATTGTATGCCAATTCTCCCGTGAATAACGGATTCGTTACTACCATGAAAAGCTACCGGATGTTCACTTGGTCGAGGTTTGCACCCGATCGCTGTGGTATCCCTGCGTTCCTGTTTGCTGAGGATTTTGCAGAGAACACGTTCAACTATTACACCGAGTGGGCCATCAACCGGCAATTGTTGTTTATTAGTCGCAACGAGGAGCTGATTTCGGTGGAAGGCATCACCTTTGCTGAGTATTTGAAGAACGGATATCGCGGTTATGAGCCTCAACTATGTGACTGGGTGGTTCATTTAGGCACCCTTTTTCCTGAGGCCCGTCTAAAGAGCGTGATTGAAGTTCGCTCGGCAGACACCTGTAGTCCGGGGTTTGCCGTGGCATTGGCCGCCTTCTGGAAGGGGCTGTTGTATAACGAAGCCGCACTGGAAGAGGCTCTGGCGATATTGAGGCCCGCTGACAGGAATGAGACTGAATCTCTTTATCATCAGGCCTTTGCCAAAGGAATGGATGCCAGGACCTGTGACGGGCGGCTATTTGTAGAAGTATTGTCCGAATTGTTGAATATTTCGCAACAAGGGTTAGCGAAGGCCTCCAATTGTGCTAAAGATATCGTAGAATTGGAAACACTCAGCCGTGCAGTCAGAACTAGACGGTCTCCAGCAGATGAGTTCATCGGCCGTTGCTCCGGCAGTCACTCGATTATCGAGTGTATGGCATTCCGCGATGCGCCTGCCGTAAGGCTAGATCCAATGGTGAGGACAGCCAGCCCATAATTTGAGCTGGAAGACGGTTTACCAGGGATACCAAATACTGCGAAAACCAGCGCATTAACGACTCTACACAGAATTGCAAACCCTGTTCCGGCATTCTCCCAGCCGGCTTTCAGGTGCCGCACGCCGGTTTCTTGTTGGGTTAGCCTTGTGCTGTCCCGCGATGGATGTGGGTGAAGAATCTACACAATGGACGCCGAAAGATCTGCCGATAAAGTGAGATCAATTGGTTTGGGACAAAATAGAAGAGACTATTGAAGTAATTGAGTGATGAAAAACTTTAAGTTAATGGAAAAAAAGTGGCGTCTCTACTGGGATGAACAAAAGACCTATCGTACTCGTATGGATGTGACCAAAGATAAGTTCTATTGCCTGGACATGTTCCCTTATCCGTCAGGTGCCGGGTTGCACGTCGGTCACCCACGAGGGTATATCGCCAGCGATGTGCTGAGTCGGTTCAAGCGTATGCAGGGGTTTAATGTCCTGCACCCGATGGGGTATGACGCTTTCGGTCTTCCGGCAGAGCAATATGCCATTGAGACCGGTCAGCACCCCGCAATTACCACTGAAAACAACATCACTCGCTTTCAGGAGCAGCTGGCCAAGATTGGTTTCTGTTTTGATCCAAGCAGGGAGTTCCGTACTTGCGATCCGGAGTATTATCGCTGGACTCAATGGATCTTTATTCAGCTGTTTAATGGCTGGTACGACAATCTTCTCAACAAATCGCGCCCGATCAACGAACTGACCGCCATCCTTGAAAAGGATGGCAATAAGGGGCTGGATGCAGCGCAGGCCGACGACACGCCAACCATCACAGCGGAACAATGGCAGCAGTTCTCTCGGATGGAACAATCTGAGTTTCTGATGAACTACCGCCTGGCGTACCGTGCGGAATCTAGCGTCAACTGGTGTCCGGCGTTGGGAACGGTTCTGGCCAACGATGAGATAAAAGATGGACTGTCCGAGCGGGGTGGTTACCCGGTTACCAAGCGGAAAATGAAGCAGTGGATGCTTCGGATCACCGCCTTTGCTGATCGTCTGCAGGATAACCTGAACGATCTCGACTGGCCGGAAAGTCTCAAGGAAATGCAGCGCAACTGGATTGGCAAATCCATTGGCTGTGAGATCGACTTTTCTATCAATGTCGGTGGCAACAACGAAAATATCCGAGTCTTTACCACCCGCCCTGACACCCTACATGGCTGTACCTTTTTGGTACTCGCTCCGGAACACCCTCTAGCGGGAACGATCACCACAGACGACCAGCGCCAGGCCATTGACGACTATGTTGCATTGGCGAAGTCCCGCAGTGACCGTGAACGCATGGCGGATGTTGATCGGGTGACGGGAGCTTTTACCGGCGCCTACGCCACACATCCGCTGACCGGAGAGAATATTCCAGTCTGGATTGCCGACTATGTGTTACCCGAATACGGCACCGGCGCTATCATGGCAGTACCGGCTTCCGATGATCGGGACTTCCGCTTTGCGAAGAAATTTGATCTGCCATTAATCTTTGTATTCGAAAACACGGAAGAGCTTGAGCGTCCCTATGAGAAGACTCAAGGAATCATAATCAACTCCAAAGAGTTGAACGGGCTCGGCGTCAGCGAAGCGAAAGATAAAATCTGCGATATTATTGAAGCTCAGGGTAAGGGTTTGCGTTGCATTAAATATCGGATCCGCGACGCGATCTTTGGACGCCAGCGTTATTGGGGCGAACCCATTCCGATCTATTATGATGAAGAAGGTATACCCACGCCGGTGGATTTACAGGATCTTCCGCTGGAACTTCCTAAAATCAGTGATTACCGCCCCACCGATGAAGGCGAGCCTCCCTTGACTCGTGCGGAAGACTGGAGCTATCACGGCCACCCGCTGGAGACCACCACCATGCCCGGCTGGGCTGGATCGAGTTGGTATTTTCTGCGCTATACGGATGCCAGGAACGACAGGAACTTCGCAGATGCCGGTAGCACCGCGTATTGGAACAGCGTTGATTGCTATATCGGCGGATCCGAACATGCCACCGGACACCTTGTGTATTCCCGTTTTTGGAACCTGTTTCTCTACGACATGGGGCATATCAATTTCCAGGAGCCGTTCAAGAAAGTTGTCTGTCAGGGTATGATACTGGGGCAGTCTGCCATCATTTATCGGGACAGAAATTCAAATACCATCATTTCTGCCGATAAGACTCAGGGTTATGAAGTTCAACCTCTTCATGTCGATATCAACTTTGTTGATCGCGATAATCACGTGGATACGGAACAACTCAGAACCTGGCGTAGCGATTACAGCAACGTAGAACTCGTGCTGAATGATCAACAGAAGTTGTTGTGTGATCGTGTGGTCGAGAAGATGTCAAAATCTAAATACAACGTGGTTGTGCCGGATGACATTATTGAACAATACGGTGCGGACTGTTTACGTATCCACGAGATGTTCCTCGGGCCCATCGTCCAGTCTGCACCCTGGTCGATTCAGACCATTGAAGGATCATACAAGTTCCTGACACGGGTACGGCGTTTGTTCTACAACGGCGATGACAAGTGCATTGTGTCGGATGACAAACCTACGGACGAAGTGGTCAAGGTGACTCATCAGACGATCAAGAAAGTCAGTGAGTTGACGGAAAGCATGTCTTTCAATACGGCCATCGCAGCGCTGATGACCTGTGTGAACCACTACACGAAACTGGATGTCCACGATCGGGAATCTCTCTCAACCCTGCTGCAACTTCTGCACCCTTATGCACCTTTTATTAGCGAGGAGCTTTGGAATGTGGCGCTGGGCAATAACAGCTCAATTCTGGATCAGGGGTACCCCGAGTGGGTGGAAGCCTACATTGCTGAGCAGGAATTTACCTATTCCGTGTCGGTAAATGGAAAGCTGCGCGCCAAAGTTGCCATGCCTAAGGACATTGACCAGGAATCCGCGAAAGCGATCGTCCTCGAAAATCAAACGATCCAGAAATGGATCGAGGAAAAGACACTGCGCAAAATGATTTTTATTCCGAACAAGATCATCAATCTGGTGGTGAATTGAGAAAAGGGGCTCTACAGCACGGCTGTCCCAAAGTTTGGGATAAATGAAGAAAGCCTGAACCTCCGTTGTTACAATGCTTGTGCGACCAACCACAGCAACAATGGGGGGATCAGGCTTTGTCACATTTTAACACCGATTTTCAGCAACTGCTAAAACGGCCGTCGAGACATGAATTTGAAGGCTTGGCCAGACAGCACCACGTTGGGCAAAAACTCCTCTCAGCCAGCGGTTGGGACCAGCTTTTAGGCATAGCGATATCTCAGCTTTCAGGACGGCAGAGCTTGTGGGACATCCAGGCGAATCTTCAAGCGCAACAGAACAAGCTTTATGACCTCGGCGCCAAGCCTGTTGCTCGTACTACCTGGCTCGTCTGAACGAAAAACAGCCGGCCGAGCTTTATGTAGCACTGTTCTACAAGCTGCTGGTACGCTGTAAAAACCAGCTTGGCAAACATGACTTCCGTTACAAAAACCCGCACTATTTATTGGATGCCAGCGCGCTGGACTTGTCACTGAGCCTCTTCCCATGGGCGGCCACCGAGATGATACAGCCAATGTGAAACTCAATATGGGTCTGAACCATGCCGCTGATATACCAGAGTTCGTGGCGCTCAGAGATGGTGGCGAAAATGACATGGTGGAGGGTCGGAAGTTTTGCTTTCCCAAAGGCAGCATCGTGGCTTTCGATAAAGGCTATGTCGACTACCGGTGGTTCGGAAACCTTACGAAACAAGGAGTTAGCTTCGTCACACGCCTACGCTCGAAGGCGGTCTACCGCGTGCTTGAACGTAAAGCGGTTGGCCATCCAAGCGGCGTCACCAGTGACCAGGTAATCGAATCGAGCAGCGCACACGCCATCAAGCGTGGGGCACCTAGCCCGAATATTTCACCAAAAGTAGGAGGTGGAACCGTTTAACCCTTATAATCAAGGTGTCAAAGCCAAAAAATAAGGACGGTTCCACCGTGACAGAATATTACCAGAACAGCCCGGAATTTCCACGTGTTAAACGCCGCAAAGTTGAGGTCAACTTTGAGGGTGGCGAAGTCACTTCGAATGGCGGTGTACTACTGCTACAAAGCGTGGATCGCAAGATCGGGTTGACCAAGGCTCTCGATAGAGCTATTCAGGACCCTCGAGTACAGGGCCGGTGTGAGCACAGCCAAAGGAGCCTTTTGCGTCAGCGGATCTATGCCATGGCGGCAGGCTACGAAGATTTGAATGACCATGCGTCGTTATGCACTGATACTGCCTTTCAGACAGCGGTCGAGAGCGACAGAATACTCGGTAGTGCACCGACGCTATGCCGCTTGGAGCAACGGGCGGATCGAGAGACAGCTCTGGCAATGCATCAGGTTCTGGTTGATCAGTTTTTGAAAGCCAATCCCAATGCCAAACGGCGCCTCTGAACATTATTCGAGGCGCCGCTTGGCGGAGTGGCTGGCTTATCAGTGAACAGGAAAGACATAGCGGGTGATCTGCCTCCCGTGGCCATCCGCCAGCGGAGCAATTCCCTTTCGACTGTCCAGGCTCTCTTCTGCCGGCTGCAATCTCTGCAGACGTATGGTCCCGCACGGCCGCCATCCTGGCGGGCGGCGGAAGAGGTGCCTTGATAGTCGATGTGTCATCCATGACGATTGGTTGGAGCTTTTCACGGATGGCACTTCCGTCATTTCTGACGGCCCGTCGGTGAAAGGCTCACGTCCTTCAATTTGCGCCGTCCGAGGCACTTGCTTCGCCGGTGCCTGCAGAAAGCAGATCTCCAACTATGTCTTCTCCTGCTATGTCTTCAACCGTTAAATCAAAGGATTTCCAGCGCGCGTGTCGATGCGGACAGGGCCAGCAGTGACGCGCCGTAGAGCAGCATGCTGACGCCGATCATTACACCCAGGACGGCCAGCGCCATGCCGGCCCCCCCAATGAAGAGCACGAGGCTGAGCAAGATGCTGATCACCCCTGACAGCAGCAGCCATCCCCATTTCGGCGCTGACTCGTACTCAAATGCGAGGCATATTTCAATCAGACCCTCGGCGAGCAGAAAAACCGCCACCAGAAAAGAAATGGTGATAAGGCTGGATGCTGGCGGCCACACCAGCAGGCTGCCCACGGCAATACACACAGCAGCCGACAGCATGGACCACCAGTGGATGTGCGACTTGAAACTGACGAAGGCCTTGAGCAGACCCGTGATAATCAACAGGCTACCCATGACACTGCCGAATGCCAGACCGGTTGCCGAAGGCAGAACCATGGCCAGAATTCCGGCACAGACAAAGGTCAGGGATTGAAGAAGATACCAGCCTTTGTATTCGGCGATTTTTTCTTCCACGCGCTGATGCAAATCCGACAGCAGTGTTGCTCCAATTGTCATGCTCGACATTTCTTATTTCCTCTTGGGTTGTTTCCGAACGGCCATTGGCTGGCGCGACGGTTCGATGCTCAAACTCGCATACTGCGGTCCGCATCAATATGAATAACCCCCTGAAGATGTCTTTCCAGTCCATCTTCCGAGGCGTTGGTGAGGTCCTTGTCTATCGCGGCAATGGTTTTCTCCAGCTGTTTCTTGGAGAGATGCTCACGCAAGTAGCCGAGCATCTTGGGCGGCGCAGCCAGAATAAGGCGCTCGAACTTATGAGTTTTGCTTTCCAGAAACGCGGCGAGTTCCCGCGCGAATTTCTGCTTTTCCTGCTCATGTGGATCGAGGGTCCAGGTAGTGCTGGATCGGGGGCCGCTGCTCGCCTGGGAAACCCGGCCCCTCTCGCTGGCAGTCAATTCGCGACTGGGTTCATTGATATGACTGAAATCAGCGCCCTCCACAATGCTGAGTTTGTGTTTGGGGCCATGATAGTTGTATACCCGCGCTTCCGCGCCATCTGAGATCAGAATCCACGTGGGTGTTACCTTCATAAGTACCTCCTACATTGCAGTTGCAGGAACATTCAATAACAGGAGTCACCTGTTTGGCGAACCGACGCGAGATTTTTCCATCGCGCCTCAATCCAAGATGCATATCTCCATCCAGTCGCGATTCGGCAAGAACAAAAAGTCGGGTTCATGAACAGGTCCTTCCGGGGATTGCGTATGCACACCTATATGCGGCCTGACAAAGGGGCGTCAGCAAGAGTGGATGTCGTTGTACCTTGGAGTTCATTTATGAATTTATGCATGACTGAAGTGAACGCTGGCGCAACGACTTGCGAAATCCGTTCCAGGTAAAGATGACAGCCTTGTCACGTGAAATCGGGCGAAGGGACTCCTGATGAAATCCTCGAAGTCTCTGACTTACAGAGAACCTATATGGGAATTGCTGGATCCGGAGTGGAGGTCGCCCGGGACCCGGGTGACCTTTGGAGAATAGCGGTATTTACAATGGTTTGAAATTTTGAGGGGATAGAGCGCCGCAGACCGCTAGTCGCGCTTTTCCAGTTCAGTCACCTTGGCCTCCAGCGACTCAACCTGGTTCTGCAGGTTTTCGAGCATTTCCCGCGTGCGCATGAGCACTGCCTGTTGGGCATCAAATTCTTCCCGGGTCACCAGATCCATTTTTTTCAGCGCATTGGCAATGAGAGCCTTCAGTTGGTCACCGGAAAAGGCCGCCTCGGCGGATTGCCTGCCGCTTTCCATAAACCGGTTGAGGTCGTTAAAGAGCTGTTGCGTCAGATCACCGATCATGATTTTTACCCATTGTTTACAAGAGTGGCTTTGCGAGAAGGTTTTGCAAGACAGTCATTGTAACGGAGATAACGGCTTCACCAAAGAGTGCCCAACACTGGTGCACGACTGCGGTGCAATGGCCGGGGAGGCTGCACTGCGATGGTGCCCGAATCCTTTTAAAAACGTTGATGGCCACGCCAATATTAAGTGTAACCTATTGATTAAAAAAGAGATTTACGAGTTGGCAAGCTAAGTGCAATAACCCGGTTGAGATGGGCATAAAGAGGTTCATTCGTTGCCCATGCGTACCAAAATACATAGAGGAAACATAATGAAAAAAGCAGCTAAATTAATCACCCATGGGTTCGCGCTCGCCGGCCTGACGCTTGCAGCCATAGCACCGCAGGTACACGCGGAGGCTGATGTATCCGCCTCGGTTGCCGTGGCCAATATGTACTACTTCCGCGGATACGACTTGGGCAATGGCGATGCGGCCGTGTCCGGTGATCTGAGTGTATCCGCTGGCGGCGCCTACGGCGGAATATGGGGAACTTCCGGTGATGCCGTTCTGGGCACCGAGTATGATCTTTATGCCGGTTACGGTCACGCCTTCGGCGATTTCTCAGTTGATATCAGCGCCTGGTCCTATGTTTACCCTAGCGATCCTGCCGATAGCAAAGTGGGCGATTTGACGGAAGTGATTCTCGGCCTGGGTTACGGTCCCTTCAGTCTGAACTATGTTGACAACGTCGCTGGCGCTACCGGCTACTGGTATACCTCCGCCGGCGCCACTTTCGGTGCCTTTTCCGTCACCTATGGCCTGCATGAAAACGACTACGCCCACGTCGATCTGGGTTACGCATACAACGACAATCTGAGCTTCACTTTGGGCCTGGTTGCCGATGATGTGGAAGGCACTGTCGATGACGAACCGAAGTTCGTTGTTTCATACAGCTTGCCAATCGAATAACCAGCTTGCCAATCAATAACGCAATGCATCCATAGGAGCAGTTACATGAAACTGATCACTGCCATTATCAAACCTTTCAAACTGGACGCCGTGCGCGAGGCCCTTTCCGAAATTGGCGTTCAGGGTATTACCGTGACGGAAGTCAAGGGCTTTGGCCGACAGAAGGGCCACACGGAGCTTTATCGCGGCGCGGAATATGTGGTGGATTTTCTGCCGAAAACCAAATTGGAAGTCGCGGTCGCCGATAGCCAGGTGGACTCCGTGGTGGAGGCGGTCACCAAGGCGGCGCACAGTGGAAAAATCGGCGACGGTAAAATTTTTGTGTCGTCACTCGAACAAGTGATACGTATTCGCACCGGTGAAACCGGCGAAGACGCTTTGTAAACCCGGAGAACGGTTATGGAAACTCAAATTTTCGAACTGCAGTACGCCCTGGATACTTTTTACTTCCTTGTCTGCGGCGCATTGGTTATGTGGATGGCGGCCGGCTTCAGCATGCTGGAATCCGGCCTCGTTCGCGCAAAAAATACCACTGAAATTCTCGCCAAGAATGTGGTGCTATATGCCATTGCCTCGATTATGTATCTTGCTTGTGGCTACGCCATCATGTACGACGGCGGCTGGTTCCTGAGCGGTATAATGGCCAACGGTGTCACCGGCGCTGAAGAAGCCGCCACCTATGCTCCTTCGGCGGATTTTTTCTTTCAGGTCGTCTTCGTCGCTACCTGCATGTCAATTGTTTCCGGTGCGGTTGCCGAGCGCATGAGGCTCTGGGCTTTCCTGGCATTTGCCGTGGTAATGACAGGCTTTATCTATCCGATGGAAGGTTCATGGACCTGGGGTGGCGCGCCGGTGCTGGGTATCTACTCCTTGGGCGACCTGGGCTTTTCGGATTTTGCCGGGTCCGGCATTGTTCACCTGGCAGGTGCCACGGCGGCATTGACGGGTGTGATCATACTGGGCGCGCGCAAAGGCAAGTACGGTCCGAATGGTGAAATCAACGCCATTCCCGGTGCCAACCTGCCTCTGGCGACCCTGGGCACGTTTATTCTCTGGTTTGGCTGGTTCGGGTTTAACGGTGGATCGGTGCTGGCGACTGCCAGTGTTGAAAGCGCCAACTCCGTGGCCATCGTGTTCATGAACACTAACGCGGCAGCGGCGGGTGGCTTGGTCGGCGCCATGATACTGGCCCGTATCATCTACGGAAAGACGGATTTGACCATGGTGCTCAACGGCGCCCTCGGCGGCCTGGTGGCCATCACCGCGAGCCCCTTGACCCCAACACCGCTGCTGGCGACCGTGTTTGGCGCCATGGGTGGCATGCTGGTATTGCTGAGCGTTATTGGCCTGGATAAACTGAAAATAGACGACCCCGTGGGGGCCATCAGCGTTCACGGTTCTGCGGGTCTGCTCGGCTTGATGCTGGTGCCTCTGACCAATGACGCTTCCAGTTTTATTGGCCAGATCGTTGGGGCATTGACCATCGTCGCCTGGGTATTCGTCACCAGTCTGGTTGTCTGGCTGATCATCAAGGCGGTCATGGGGGTTCGTGTCTCGGACGAAGAAGAGTTCATTGGAGTGGATATCTCCGAGTGTGGAATGGAAGCCTACCCCGAGTTCTCGGCCGGTAAATAACCCGCGGTGGAAGGATCAGTAATGCTGCTCCTTCCCACCCGCTCAGGCATAGTTGATATGTGAGTTCCCCCGAGGCAGGAAAACCTGTCTCGGGGGATTTTTTGTTTTGGCCCCCCGCGCTGTATTCCTTGTCGCAGGTGGTGTAAATTAGCCATGAATCCCCTCGGCCGGAACCAAAACCCAGAATACATACAGACACAAGGACTACCTGATGAAATTGATAACGGCGGTAATCAAACCCTTTAAACTAGACGATGTGCGCAATGCGCTGTCTGAAGTTGGCGTGCAGGGCATGACGGTGACAGAGGTCAAAGGCTTCGGTCGCCAGAAAGGCCATACCGAGCTCTATCGCGGAGCGGAGTATGTGGTGGATTTTCTGCCAAAAGTGAAGTTGGAACTGGCGCTGGATGACGGCATGGTCGAACAGGCCGTGGAAGCCATTTCTCGGGCGGCGCAAACCGGTAAGATCGGTGACGGCAAGATCTTTATCCAGTCCGTGGAAGAAGTCATTCGCATTCGCACCGGCGAGACAGGCCCCGACGCCGTCTAGTAGCGTTCCTCCTGACACTGGTGGGCTTTGCCCATCGGTCAGACAGTGGGGCGGAAGGCCGCTCTTGGGCATGCCCTCGCGGCATTAGCGCACCCATGCGCGTCGCGCTGCTTTTCCGCCCTCCATACCCCCCTCAGCGGTTAGTCCGCGACAGCCCTTATTGCACTCCTCATTACATTCCCACATAAAATAACTACTCGCTGTTATTTTTTTGAAAATATAGAACAAAAAATACTAAAAATAACACCGGTTTTGGATGACGCTCTGAAATCCCTGAGCTATAAATTACGCAAAATAGTTGTGATATATCACTGAGGGGGTGATGTTATGACTGATAGCGAAAATGAAGAAGTTCTGGAACTGGACGACGACGGTTTTGAGCCCGAGGAGTCGGCGAATGACGATTATGTTTCAGAGCCGGTGACAGCTCGGGAACGACTGCGCGAACAGTTGGCCAATGAAGTTGCGGCTTTCCTCGCCAATGGTGGCCAGATCAATTATATCGAAAGCAATATTCTGGCGGATCCGCCCAGAAAGCCACCCTGCAACTACGGCGGTCAGCTGTAGAAAACAATAATACCAAGCCCCGGAACCAGTATCTGGGGCTTTCCGTCTTACCTTACTGTTTCTTACTTTGTCGTTTCGAAATAGCTGCGCAGTTTTTCCCGGTGAGGTTTTACCGCGGCCTGATCGGCGGCACTGACGTTTTTCAGGTTTGACAGGTGCACCTGGCTGGCTTGCAGTTGCTGAATCAGGTTTTCCTTTTGCACATCATCCAGGTATTCATTGTTTCGGACCTGTTGCAGGCTGGCTTCCATCTGCGCAGCCACTTGCTCTTCCTGCCCGCCCAGCTCCAGCGCCATATAGGCCTGTGTTATCCGCTGGGCTGTTTCAACCCAGTTGGCGGTACTTTTAAACCCTGACTTTTCGACAACCGTCGCCAGTTCCCCGTAGTAGGGCCTGGTTTCAAGGTATTGGTTGATGGCCGCAGTATCGCCTTCCAGCCAGAGCTTTGCCATGGTTGCGGCACCCTGAGTATCTTCCGCATTGATTCTGTCCGACAGGGGCTGCATGTTTTTCAGGGATTGAATGTATTTGTCGATCAGCTGGTCGGTCAGCGGTGTTTCCTGCGCGTGAGGCATCAGGCTGAACACCAGGGCGGCCAGGAAGATGATAGTGCCTATTGCGTTACGGTTCATAAGTCAGGTCCCTCGTCGGATAAATGGTGGGCGGAGCCCACCCTACAGGCGCAAATGATTCCTTACAGACGCCAGAAGCACGCCAGAAGTTTCAGTGCGAATTGAGAGGGGCAGGCAGGTCTACAAGTGCCTCGGCAGCAGTCGGTTGAGGACTTCCGCGATATAGCTCAAAAACAGGGTGCCCATGCTGGAACGGTAATAGTCGGGATCCTGGTTGCCGATGGCCAATACGCCCAAGGGATTGCCATGGGCAAGCATGGCAATGGCCGAGGAGCCGACATTGCCGGCGTCCTGATCAAACAGGAAGCGGGTTTCGTCCATATCAATTCCACCGCTGACGGTGCGGCTGCTCTTGATACGCTTGCCGATGTGCTTGCGCGCCGACTGAATGGTTTCAATGCGGGCCGGTCCGGCGGACAGCTCGCGGTTGCTGAACAGAATCAGGCGCGTGTAGTGGATATCGAATTCCTTGTCGAAGCTGTAGTAGAGCGCATCCACCAGATCGCCCAGCTCGTTGCATTCCAGCAACGCCAGGACCAGGCGTTTGGTCTTGTCGAACAGACGGTCATTGGCGCGGGCATTGTCGAGCAGGTCGCTGAGGCGGCGGCGCATGTCCATGTTGCGCTCACGCAGGACGGAGACCTGCTTTTCCATCAGGGAAATCGCCTTACCGCTGTCGTGGGGCAGGCGCAGGCTCATCAACAGGTCCGGCTGACGGGAGAAAAAATCCAGGTGTTCGCGCAGGTAAGTGGCTACCTGCTCCTCGCTGATGGACTTCTGCGTGTCGCTGACAGGGTGATCGCTCATATTTTTATTTGCCCGTGAAAAACGCTGGTCGCGGGCCCCGTCATCACAACAGGGTGCCCGTCGCCTTCCCATTCGACCGTCAGTGTACCGCCTGGCAGCGTCACTGCAACCCGTGAGTCTAACAGCCCGCGCAGGCGGCCAGCCACCACGGCGGCACAGGCGCCTGTCCCGCAGGCCAGGGTTTCGCCCGCGCCGCGCTCGTAAACCCGCAGTTTCACCGCATCCCGCGACAGGATTTCCATGAAGCCAGCGTTTACCCGGTTGGGGAAGCGGACGTGGTTTTCGATTTGCGGACCAAGGATTTCAACGGGGTAGTGATCCAGGTTCCCAACCACGCAGACAGCGTGGGGATTGCCCATGGAAACCGCCGAAATCTCCAGGGTTTCACTGCCGACTTCCAGAGGATAGGTGGCGGCCGCGGCCGTGGCGCTGAAGGGAATCTGGTCTGGGTCGAGCCTGGGTATACCCATGTCCACACTCACCTGATCGTCGTCCCGCACCCGCAAAGTCATGGGGCCGCCAGCGGTCTCCACGCAAATGACCTTCTTGCCGGTCAGTTGTCGTTGCCGCACGAAAAGCGCAAAGCAGCGCGCGCCGTTGCCGCAGTTTTCCACCTCGCCGCCATCGCTGTTGAAGATGCGGTAGCGGAAATCGGCGACCGGCGTTTCCGGTGACTGGACAACCAGCACCTGATCGCAACCCACGCCGAAATGGCGATCAGCAATGGCGCGGATTCGCTCAGGCGTAAGACGGACCTGCTGGCTGATGGCATCAATCACCACAAAGTCATTGCCCAGGCCGTGCATTTTGGTAAAGCGCAATCGCATGTTGCTACTCGGTTATCTCGTGTTTCAGGCCGCGACCAATGGATTGGTCATATGGCTTCTATTCCGGCAGAAAGCTCTTCCCCTAGTCTGGCAGAAGGCTCTCTCCCTATTCCGGCAGAAGGCTCTCCCCCGCCAGCAGTGAATTCAGGGTTTCACGCTCGCGCACCAGGTGAACCTGATCGCCGTCGACCATCACTTCCGCGGCGCGGGGCCGGGTATTGTAGTTGGAGCTCATCACAAAGCCATAGGCGCCGGCGGACATTACCGCCAGCAGGTCGCCCTCGGCCAGGGACAGGGCCCGGTCCTTGCCCAGGAAATCCCCCGTTTCACACACGGGGCCGACCAAGTCCCAGGTGCGGGTGTCGCCGCTGTGCGGTTGCACCGGCCTGATATCCTGCCAGGCCTGATAGAGCGCTGGGCGGATATTGTCGTTCATGGCGGCATCAATAATAGCGAAATTCCGGTGCTCTGTCGGCTTGAGGTAAATCACCTCGGTCAGCAACACGCCGGCATTGGCCGCGATTGAGCGGCCGGGTTCGAACATCAGGGCCAGCTTGCGATTGCCCAGACGCTGCTTTACAGCATTGATGTAGTCCGCCGGGGAGGGCGGCACTTCATTCTTATAGGTCACACCCAGACCGCCGCCCAGGTCCAGGTGCTGGATGGCAATGCCCTGATCCGCCAGTTCGTCCACCAGCTTCAGCAGGCGGTCCAGTGCGTCCAGGAAGGGCGTGAGCTGTGTCAGTTGCGAGCCGATATGGCAGTCGACACCCTGGATGTCAATGCCGGGAAGCTGCGCGGCGCGGGCGTAAACGGCCGGCGCCCGGGTGATGTCGATGCCGAACTTGTTTTCCTTGAGACCCGTGGAAATGTAGGGATGAGTCTGGGCGTCCACGTCGGGATTTACGCGCAGGGACACAGGCGCGGTTTTGCCCATGGCTTCAGCCACCTCGGACAGCAACTCCAGTTCGGCCTCCGACTCCACATTGAAACAGGCAACGCCCACTTCCAGGGCGCGCCGCATTTCTTCGGCGCGCTTGCCCACGCCTGAAAAAACGATCTGTTCCGGCTTGCCGCCCGCCCGCAGTACACGCTCGAGCTCCCCGCCGGAGACTATGTCGAAGCCCGCACCCAGGCGGGCCAGCAAATTGAGGACGCCGAGATTGGAATTGGCCTTGATGGCATAGCAGATACGGCCGGGGTGGCCCCCCAGCGCGTCCGCATAGGCGCGGTAGGCACGGGTAAAGGCCGCCCGACTGTAAACATAGGTGGGGGTGCCAAAACGGTTGGCAATGTCGTGCAGGCTGACGGCTTCTGCGCAGAGCTGGCCATCGCGATAGTCAAAGTCTTGCATGGGAGTGATCTTGTTTTGGTATTTCTGTGAAAGCAAGCAGGGCTCGCGGCTTAGTCGTGGGTATCAACCGTCCGTTTATTCTGGTGCTCCGCGGCACCCTCGGTTGCAGGTGACTGGGTCACGGATGAATCGGCCGGCTCGTTCGGGAGGTAAAGCGCACCCGTCTGACCGCAGGCACACAGCAATGCGGCGCCGAACAGCATTAACAGCCGCTGCGAGGCAGGTCGAAATACGGGGGCCAAAGTGGTCATAGTCATCCTGTTGATACATGGAACCTGAGCGAGGCCAGGACTGTGTCCAGTATAACGGCTTGCCTGCTGGAGTCACAATATTGAATACTGGTGGTGGTTCTTTTAGGAGTACTTATGCGCGCCCACTATTTACAGCATGTAGCTTTTGAAGGTCTCGGCAGTATCGAGCCCTGGCTCAGGAACGCGGGTTACGAAATAACGGCAACGCGATTTTTTGAATCCGGCGTATTGCCGAATCCTGAAAAAGTGGATTTTCTGATCGTCATGGGCGGTCCCATGAGTGTCAATGATGAAGACGAGTTTCCCTGGCTGACCCGGGAGAAGGATTTTATTCGCACGGTTATCGATGCGGGAAAGCCGGTTCTCGGCATATGCCTCGGCGCGCAACTGATAGCCAGCGCTCTGGGCGTCAGGGTCTACCCCAATTCCGTCAAGGAGATTGGCTGGTTTCCGGTTACAGGCGTTTCAGCCCCAGGGTTCCCAGTTAGAGAAAGTGCTGAACAGCGCGAATCCGTGTTTCAATTTCCCTCGACAGTGAACGCCTTCCACTGGCATGGCGAAACCTTTGATTTGCCGGCCGGAGCAGTGCCCCTGGCGAAAAGCGAAGCCTGTGAAAACCAGGCTTTTCAACTCGGCAATTCGGTGATTGGTTTGCAGTGCCACCTGGAGATGACGCCGGCTTCGGTGCGGACGATTGTCGAAAACTGCCGTGCGGAATTGACGCCATCCAGATACGTGCAATCAGAGGCAGAAATCCTGTCGAGAGATGTTGGGCACTATCGCGCAATGAACGACCTGATGGGAGACATTCTGTCTTTTTTATTGCAGAATCATCAAAAATGATAATAAGGGAGAAAAATGTGCCGGATACAGATGTAGCAATGGCCTATGGATTGCCAAACCAACAAAAAATAATCGAATTCAGAAAAAGGACTTGGATCGGGCAACTGGACTTGGCGGCGTTGAACCGGAAAATTTTCCAGCTCAATGAGGAAGGTTGGCGGCTTGTGTCGGTCATACCCAACACCGCATTCACAGGAGGCATAACCTCCTATACGCTTTTTGTTGAAACGCAAAGCTGACTCGGCTCCCGCCGCAACCTACTCCAGAACCACGCAATTGCGGCCTTTCGCCTTGGCGGTATAGAGGGCGGTGTCGGCGCGTTTCAGGGCGCGTTCAAAGGTGTCGTCGGGACGCAGATCGGTGACGCCGATGCTGACGGTTACGCACAGCGGGGATGTGTCCTGCCCTTCATGAACCTGATCTTCGATGGTTGTGCGGACCTTTTCCGCAAGCAGACGACTGTTGTCGCCCTTTTGGGTCGCACACAGGAGTACGAATTCTTCGCCGCCCCAACGGCCGATGTGATCGCTGGTGCGCAGACCTTCGCGCAGGGCTTTGGCGATTCCGCATAAAATGCGATCACCGGCATCATGACCTCGCTGGTCATTGATACGTTTGAAATGGTCAACGTCCAGTAACATCAGGCACAGGCCTTTTCGGGTTTCCGGATTCGCGAAGATGCCCTCGGCAATCTGAGCAGTGCCGGCGCGGTTATAGAGATTGGTCAGAGGATCCGTAATGGATTTACTGCGATAGGTTTCGGCGCGCACGCGCAGCGTGATGTACTTCTGCGCAAACACCAGCAGAGCGCCAGCGAACAGCAGGTACAATAAATAGGCCCACCAGGTTCGCCAGGGCGGCGGTGATATGGTGATCGCCAGGCTCTGCCCGTTTATCCAGTTTTCACCGTCAACGGAGGCACGGGTATGGAACACATAGTTTCCGGGACTGATGTTGGTATAAGTGGCAATGGTATTTTGTCCGATATCGTTCCAGTCGCGGTCGAACCCTTCGAGCCTGTAACTGTAGTGCATGGCTTCACTGCGGCGGTAGTTGAGTGCAACCAGCTCGAAGGAAAACATGGTGTCCGCGTGGCTCAGAAATAGATGATCGGCCAGGAGAATCGATGTTTCCAGTGGTGAATTGTCGCCGCCTATGGGAACTTCCCGGTTGAACAGACGGAACTGGGTAATGAGTACCGGAAAATCAATGACTGCCTTCTTGAGATCCCGCGGATGAAAAACCGTGATGCCTTCCGTGCTGCCAAAATAGAGATTGCCGTGGCGGTCCTTCAGGCTGGCGTTGCGGTTGAAGTTGTCGCCGGCTACGCCATCCTGATGCTGGAAGTTGCTGATAGTGAAGGTTTCCCGGTCAACCCGGGCCAGACCGTTGGTGGTTGCCAGCCACATGTCTCCGGAATTGTCCTCAATAATGCTGGAAATGTTGGAGGAGGGCAGACCGTCGGCGACACCCAGCCAGGAAAAGGTGCCGGTCAGCGGATTGTAGATATTGACACCGCGGTGCTCTGTGCCTACCCAGATAAGCCCGCGGCTGTCTTCATACAGTGAGCGGATATTTTTGCCCCGCGTCGCATTGGCCGCGCCGGTATCATGTGGAACATGAAAGAAACTGTTAGTCTGGGGGTTGAAGCGATCCAGTCCGGTAAAAGTGCCAATCCAGAGCTGCCCGCGACTGTCTTCCAGGATTGCGGGAACGAAATTTCCTGAGATGGAATCACTTCGGTTAGGGTCGTGGACAAAGTGGCTGAAATGGTTGCTATCCCGGTGATAGCGATTCAGTCCTCCGTCTTCCGTGCCTATCCAGAGCCGGTTTTTGCTGTCAAACAGCAGGTCCCAGATGAAAACGCTGTTGATACTGCCGGGGCCTTCATTCGCCGGGAAGCGTTCGAACAATCCGGTGTCGGGGTCGAAACGGTGCAGGCCTCCGGCCCAGGTGCCAATCCACAGGTAACCGTCCAGTCCTTCCTCGATCGCCAGTACCGGATTGGCCTTGAGAGCCTGGGGGTCCATCGGATCGCTCAGGTAGCGGCGGAACTTGCCGGTCTGGGGGTCCAGCGCGTTGAGCCCGCCTTCGGTGCCGACCCAGATGGTGCCGTCATCGGTTTCGAGAAACTGCACTACGGCGTTATGGCTGATACTTTCAGGGTCATTGGGTCTGGTCGTGTAGTGGCGGAAGATCTGAGTGCTGCGGTTATAGAAGCTGACGCCTGATGGGAAGGCGCCGATCCAGAGGTCGTGACTTCGATCCTCAAAAACCACGCGCAGTTGATTGGAAATCAGGCTTTGCGGATCATAGGGCGTGTGGTGGTAGTGATGAAAGGACTGGCTGGTCTCGTCGAAACGGGCGAGTCCGCCCTGATCCAGGGCGACCCAGATGACGCCTTGGCTGTCCTCGGTAATATCCAGGACTATATCGGATCCCAACGAATTTTTATCCTGCACCGAATGGGCAAAATGTACGAATTCGCCGGTGGCCGGATTGAAACGACTGATTCCACGGCCGTAGGTGCCGAGCCACACTCGCCCCTGTCGGTCGTGCACAATACTCCTGACATTGTCGTAAGCCAGCGACTGCGGATTTTCCGGGTCGTGCACCAGATATTCGAAGGCTTCGGTATCGGGGTCGAATATGGCGACCCCCATGCCCGCTGTTCCTATCCAGACCTTGCCTGCCTTGTCGATCGCCAAACTGCGGATCTGCTCCACATTGGGCCCATGGGCAATCGGTGGTTTGAGGAGATGTACCGTCATGGATGCACGGTCGGGACTGATAGCATGAAGCCCGCCCGCGCCACCGACATAGAGCGTGTTATCCGCGGCCACGGCGAGTGCCGATATGGCACTGGAGGTGAATTCGGTGCCGCCGACAGCGGTAACGTGGGTGAAATTGTCGGTGCCTGCGTTATAGCGGCTGAGCCCGCCTTCGCCGGCTTGCCACAAGACGCCGTCCCGATCCACCGCCAGCCGCCAAATGAAATTCGCCGGCAGTGAGTGTTGCGACTGCGGGTCGGATTGATAGAGTTTGAGCGTGCGCCCGTCGTAGCGCCCGAGACCGTTTTCGGCTGCCAACCAGATAAACCCGAATTCGTCCTGAATAATGCTATTGATGGCGCCCATCTGATGACTGGTGGTGTCGGCGCGGTCGAAGGGGTTGTCGAACCTAAGATCCGGTGCCAGCGGTGAACGGGCGTCAGATGCCGCAGACAGCAAAAGCCCCCAGATCCCAAACAGCAAAAGCAGAATAAATTCCGCGCCTTTGATGCTGGTCCCGGAGCGGCAAACTGTGATCATTTGAAAAGCCTGGTTATGGTTGTGTCGACGCACGTGGCGCATTATCACTAAAGCATAGCCAAGGATAGGGAATGGTGCAGGGACTTAATTCAGAGGTCCCTGGATGCAGAACAGCCATCCGTGGCTTTTGTCTTTTATTTAATCAAGGCTCCCTGCGTCGAGCCAGATCCGCCTTCGCGACTGCCACGGCCTTGCGCACCTGTTCCGGCGCCGTGCCGCCGATATGGTTGCGCGCCTTGACCGAACCTTCCAGCGTCAGCACGTCGAAGACATCCTGGGCAATATCGCCGGAAAACTGTTGCAGTTCCTCCAGGCTCATTTCCGACAGGTCTTTCCGGTGTCGCACGCCGTAGCCTACCGCTTTGCCGACGATCTCGTGGGAGTCCCGGAAGGCGATGCCCTTGCGCACCAGGTAATCGGCCAGATCGGTCGCGGTGGAGAAGCCGCGTCTGGCGGCCTCATACATGACATCGCGGCGGGCTTCGATGGCGGGCACCATATCGGCGAAGGCGCGCAGGCAGTCCTTGAGGGTATCGGCGGTGTCGAACAGCGGCTCCTTGTCTTCCTGATTGTCCTTGTTATAGGCCAGGGGCTGGGATTTCATCAGCGTCAGCAGGCTGACCAGATGGCCATTGACGCGGCCGGTCTTGCCGCGCACCAATTCGGGGACGTCGGGGTTTTTCTTCTGCGGCATGATGGATGAGCCGGTGCAGAAGCGGTCCGGCAGGTCGATAAAGTTGAACTGGGCGGAGGCCCAGAGCACCAGTTCCTCGCTGGCGCGGCTCAGGTGCGTCATCAGCAGTGCGGCGCAACTGGCAAATTCAATCGCGAAGTCGCGGTCGCTGACCGAGTCGAGAGAGTTGCGGGTCGGAGCGTCAAAACCCATGAGTTGCGCCGTCTGCTCGCGGTCGATGGGGTAGGTGGTGCCGGCCAGGGCGGCCGCGCCCAGGGGGCTTTGGTTGAGTCGCTTACGGCAGTCCATCAGACGGCTGTAGTCGCGGTCGAGCATTTCGTACCAGGCCATCAGGTGGTGGCCGAAACTGACCGGCTGGGCGGTTTGCAAATGGGTGAAGCCGGGCATGATGGTGTCGGCTTCCTTTTCCGCCAGAAACAGCAGGCCCTGCTGCAAACGGGTGATTTCCTGGCCAATCGCGTCCACTTCATCGCGCAGGTAGAGGCGGATATCCGTCGCGACCTGATCGTTGCGCGAACGGCCGGTGTGCAGTTTTTTGCCGACGCCGCCAATGCGTTGGGTGAGCGCGGCCTCGATATTCATGTGCACATCTTCAAGGCCGATGGACCAGGTAAACTTGCCCGCTTCGATGTCCGCGCGAATGGCTTCGAGACCTTCGATAATGGCGGTTTTTTCAGCGTCGGTAAGCACGCCCGCGCTCGCGAGCATGGTGGCGTGGGCAATTGAGCCCTGAATATCCTGGCGGTACAGGCGCTGATCGAAATCCACCGATGCGGTGAAACGCTCAACAAAAGCGTCGGTGGCTTCGCTGAAGCGGCCGCCCCAGGGTTTTGCAGTCTGCTCGTCTTGGCTCATGACAGTCGCTCTATGCTTAAAAATGCGCCATTATACAGAACAGCAGAGCGGAAGGAGAGAAGCCATTAGCCCACACAAACCGAAATCAGCAACTCGACGGTTCGAGTCGGGCGGGGATTTTCTGCCCAACCTGTGCGGAGTGCCGGGCGTTTTTGGTCTGGTACTGGTGGGGGAGCTGCTCTCCCTGGCCTTGGTCCTGGCCGATGGCGGCTTGCGGGGCTTTGAATGGTATAAGTTGGGCGTGGTGTCCCTGCTGGTGGAGTGGATCGTGCTTTCCAGCGCCGCCTGCCTCTGTCGGCTGCGGCCCTGGTTCAAGGGGCAGTCGCCGGTGCTGGCGGGCTGTGTCAGTTACTGCATCGTACTCGCGGTCACCTTGATATTCACCGCCGTGGGCGAGCGAGTACAGAACCCCGATGCCTCCGTGGATGTCTGGCATCTGGCCTCCAATTTTCTGATAGCCGCTGTCTTTGCCGGCGTCGCCCTGCGCTACTTTTTCCTGCAACAGCAACTGCAAAACCAGCAGCAGGCGGAACTGCGCGCACGAATACAGGCATTGCAGTCGCGCATTCACCCGCATTTTCTGTTTAACAGCATGAACAGCATCGCCAGCCTCATTGCCACTCAGCCGGTCGTGGCGGAGCGCATGGTGGAAGATCTCTCCGGGCTGTTTCGCGCCAGCCTCAGTGACCTGGCCCTGATACCCTTGCGAGAGGAGCTGGATCTGTGCCACCGCTTCGTGCGCATCGAACAGCTGCGTCTGGGGGACCGACTGCGCGTTCGCTGGCAGTTGCCGGAAGAGCTGCCCGATGACCTGACCATCCCCGGCCTGCTGTTGCAGCCATTGATCGAAAATGCGGTCTATCACGGCGTCCAGCCTCTGCCCGACGGCGGCGAGGTTCTGGTCACCCTGCTCCTCGACGAGGACTATTGCAGCATCAGTGTCGCCAATCCCATAGCGGGGAACAGCGCGTCACTGGGCAATGGCCTGGCACTCGAGAATATTCGTCAGCGCCTGGCCGCGCACTATGGGGAGCGGGGGCAATTGCGGATACTGCCGGAAGCGGAGACCTTTACCGTGACCCTGCGTTTTCCCGCCCATGGCTGATTCCACCGATTCTGGAGAATCTGGACTTTCAGGTCAGGGATGCAATACTAAATACAACTCAGATTAAGTACTATCCAACTAAGTACCATCTATAAAGGATAAAGAAGGATACTGAATTTCATGCATGTACTTGTCGTTGACGATGAAACCCTGGCGCGCCAGCGCCTGTGCCGCATGATCGAGAGCCTGGATGGCTACGAACTCGCCGGCGAAGCGGCCAACGGTGCCCAGGCGATAGAGGCCATCTGTCAACTGGACCCGGATGTGGTCCTTCTGGATGTGCGCATGCCCGGGGAAGACGGCTTGCAGGCGGCGCGCCGAATCGCCGAGCTGACAGATCCGCCGGCGGTGATCTTCTGTACGGCCTTTGATCAGTACGCCCTGGAAGCTTTCGATACTCTGGCTCTCGGATACCTGCTGAAGCCGGTGGAAAAGGCGCAATTGCAGGCCGCCCTCGACAAAGCCAAGAGCCTCAACAAGGCGCAACTGGCGGTGCTCGCCCGCCAGATGGACCACCCGGCAACACCTACTCACCAGCAGCGCTCCCATATCAGTGCCAAGACCCGGCGAGGCGTGGAACTGGTGCCTATAGAAACAGTGCAGTGTTTTCTGGCGGATCACAAATATGTCACGGTTCTGCACGATGGCGGCGAGACCCTGATTGATGACACGCTCAAGGATCTTGAAGGTGAATTCCGCCACCGATTCGTGCGCGTGCACCGGAATTCGCTGGTTGCCGTGTCCCGTATAGAAGCCCTGGAACGTTCCGGCGCTCATTATCAGTTGCGCCTGTCGGATACAGACTACCGGCCCCAGGTCAGTCGCCGCCATGTCGCGGCGGTCAAGGAACTATTGTCCAGCCTGTAGGCCCCGGCGCTTACAGAGCAGAAAATGAGCCGTCCATTCCTCATCTTTCCATCGCATTTGTTATGATGTCGCTTCATTTTTGAAGCAGATGATTGCCATGCAGACCCTCCGCATCACCACACGCAAAAGCGCCCTGGCCATGTGGCAGGCCGAATATGTCAAAACGCGCCTGCTACAGTGCCACCCCGACCTGCGGATTGAGCTGGTTCCCCTGACCAGCCGGGGCGACAAGGTGCTGGATGTGCCGCTGGCCAAGGTGGGTGGCAAGGGGTTGTTTGTGAAGGAGCTGGAAAACGCGTTGCTCGACGGCACCGCGGATATCGCCGTCCACTCCATGAAAGACGTACCCATGGAATTTCCCGAGGGCCTGGGTCTGGCCGTGATCTGCGAGCGGGAAGACCCCCGCGATGCCTGGGTCTCCAATACCTACGATAGCCTTGACGACATGCCACCCGGCAGTGTGGTGGGGACTTCCAGCCTGCGACGCCAGAGTCAATTGCTGGCGGTGCGGCCGGATCTGGTGGTGCGCTTCCTGCGAGGCAATGTGAACACGCGTCTGGCGAAGATGGATCAGGGCGAATACGACGCTATTATCCTGGCCGCCGCAGGCCTGTTGCGCCTGGAAATGCGCGACCGGATTCGTGCATTCCTGCCGCCGGAACAGAGCCTGCCCGCCGGCGGCCAGGGCGCCGTGGGCATAGAATGCCGAATGGCCGACGTCGAGACGCTGGAACTGCTTAAACCCCTGCATCATCTGGCAACCGCTGAAGCGGTCACGGCTGAACGAGCCATGAATCGCCGCCTCCAGGGCGGTTGCGAAGTGCCGATAGCCTGTTACGCCACGCACGTGCCGGAAGGTCTGTGGTTGCGCGGATTGGTCGCCGAGCCGGACGGGCGCCGAGTCCTGGCGGATGAAATCCGTGGACCTGTGGATCAAGCCGAGTCCATGGGTATCGCACTGGCAGAGCGACTGCTTGCGGCGGGCGCGGACCAGATCCTGGCGGCGGTCGCACAGAATGACCAAGGCTGATTCCACTGTTCCTGGGGATGTGCTACGCGTTCTCGCGACGAGGCCCCGGGCGCAGAATGATGGTTGGTGCCAGCTTTTACGGCAGAGCGGGTTCACCTGCCTGCCCATACCCGTATTGGATATAGAAGCTGTCCAGGAACCTCGGCAGAAACAGGCTCTCAAAAACCTGATACTGGAATTCGACCGGTTCGACCAGGTGATTTTTGTCAGCCAGAATGCCGTAAGGGAAACCCTGACGTGGCTGGACCAATACTGGCCACAGCTACCCGACGGCATACAGTATCTGGCGGTGGGCCAGAAAACGGCCGAGGCCCTGACCGCCTATGGCATTGACGCGGTCAGTTGTCGGCGGGCCATGGATTCCGAAGAGCTGTTGTCCCTGCCGGAGTTGCAGGACGTCGGCGGACGGAAGATTCTGATCTGCCGCGGGCGCGGTGGTAGACCACACCTGGCGGAGGTGCTGGAGGCGCGCGGCGCCCGCGTTGTCTTCGGGGAGTTTTACGAGCGCTGCCTGCCTTCCGATGCGATTGAAGCCATGGGGCGGTCGGATTTCCTGAAAGGGCGCTACCGCGAAATCATCTCGGTTTTCAGCGGTGAAAGCTTGAGCAATCTCGTCGAGGTGCTGGAAGCCGCGCCGGACCACTGGCGGGAGACGCCGGTGCTGGTGCCGGGTGAACGCGTTGCCCAGCAAGCGCGGACTTTCGGCTTCAGCCAGGTCATCACTGCCATCAACGCGACTGAAAGTGCGATGCTGGAGGCATTGGAGAGCTGGTTGGGCAGTGTAACCGTGCCACCCGAAGTGGCCCCCTCGATGAACAACACCAGAGATCCGGATACCCAGGGTAAGAACCATGAGCGATAAAGATAAGATTGACGGCGTCGAAGGCGCAAAGGCAAGCTCGCCCGCGAACTCCCCTGCGTCGCCGGAATCGCAAAAATCGTTGCCGGTTGAGCAGAAGCCTGCGTCAGACGCACCGGCTGGCAAAGGCGGTGCTGCTAAAACCATCGATAAAACCCGCGATAAAGCCTCCCGACGCCGCTGGCGTCGGTTGCTGTCCTGGCTGCTGGTGCTGTTGATTGTTGCCGGGCTTGGGGCTGCCGCCTATTTTCTGTATCAGGACCAGCTTCAGCAACAGGAACAGCGGGAGCAGGAGGCCGCCGCGCGTATCAATGCCCTGCGGGATCAACTGGCGGCGAGCCAGGAGCAACTGTCGAGTCTCGTGCAGGGGCAGCAGCAGTTGCATCAGCGTCAGCTCGAACTGGAGCGGCAACTGGTCACCCGCGTCGATGACATAGAGCAGCGTCTGTCCCATCACGGCAGCCGCCTGCGGGCGCTCTCCACCACCAGCCGTGAAGACTGGCTGTTGGCCGAAGCCGAGTATCTGCTCAAGCTCGCCAATCAGCGACTGTTGATCGAACGCAGCACCGACGCAGCGGAAGGTTTGCTGGAACAGGCGGACAAGATCCTGCGGGACATGGCGGATCCCCAATTGACTGCAATACGCCGGGCCATTGCCAGAGATCTGACAGAGTTGAAACTGGCAACCCGGATTGACCTGGAAGGGCTCTATCTGCGCCTGGCATCTCTGGCGGAATCGGTACCGCAACTCCCCGTGGTGCCGACCCGGAAACCGGAAGAGGACAAGGTGAAAGAGGACCGGGCCGCTGCGGAATCCGCGTCAACCGAGTCCCAATGGTGGCAAAAACCTCTGGTCGGCCTGCGTTCGATGCTTAATGACCTGGATGATTACGTGCGCATACGCGACCATGCGCAGACACCCGCCGCGCTGCTGCCCCCCGACGCTGCTCAATATTTGCAGCAGAACCTGCGCATGATGCTGGAGCGCTCGCAACTGGCGGCAATGCGCGAGGAAGCACAGGTCTATCGTCGCAGCCTCGAGAATGTTGTGGATTGGGCCCGACGATTTTATCCCTCGTCGCAACAGCGGGATAACTTTATTGCCGAGGTGGAAGAGCTGGCTGGCCTGGACGTGGATCAGGAACTTCCCGATATTTCCGAATCCTTGCAAATGTTGAAGAATTACATTGATCGCCTGCATAAACTCGACGGTGTGGAGGTGGAGAGCCAGGTAGGGGGCCAAGTAGAGGGCCAGGATGCCGGCGCAGATACCGAGGGTGGTGAGCAAACGGAGCCGCAGCCATGAAGCGCTTGGTGCTATTGAGTGTATTGGTCATTACCGCGGGCGCGGTAATGCTGGAACTCATCCGCACCGATACCGGCTATGTTTTGATTTCCATGGGATCCAAAACCGTGGAAATGAGTTTTTGGGTCGCCGTCACCCTCTTGCTGACCTCGGCCCTGGTTCTTTGGCTCCTGGTCTTCCTGTTGAAACGTCTGATCCGGTTGCTGACTGGCGGGCTGGGTCTGGCTTCCAAGCGCGACCGCAAGGTGGAAGAGCGCACCACCGCTGGGCTCATCCATTTTATTGAGGGCAACTGGCGAGCGGCCCGAAAGGATCTGTTGAAAGCGGCAAAGCATGCGCGGAGCCCGCTGGTCCATTATCTGACCGCCGCGCGATGCAGTTATGAACTGGGAGAGCGCGACGAAACTCATCAGTTACTGCATCAGGCGGAGAAAATCGCGCCGCGCAACGAGTTGGCGGTGGCGCTCAGTCAGGCGCGTATCCAGTTGCTGGACGAAAAATACGAGCAGTGCCTGGCAACCCTGAAGCGCGCCCGCCTGATTGCGCCGCACCACCCCACGATCCTGGATTTGCTGCGCCAGGTCTACTGGCAATTGCGCGACTGGCCGTCACTACAGGCGCTTCTGCCGGAGCTGCGCAAGCAGAAGTTGTATCAGGAAGACGAACAGGCCTTCCTGGAACAGAATGTTTACATGGCCTCGCTGTCGGCGGCGGGTACGCGGGCCAAGAAGCTGCAGTCACGCCTCACCTCGGGCCGTGGTGGCCCTCCTGGTATAAAAGGTGAAAGTACAAAAGGTGAAAGCACAAGAGGCGAAAGTACAAAAGGTAACAGTACAAAAGCCGAGACTTCCGCTGAACAGATACTGTCCCAGGCCTGGCAGAGCCTGCCGAAAAAAATGCGTGCCGAGGATTCCGTGATCGATCTCTATGGCAAGCTGCTGATTGACCTTGGCCTGTCAAACCAGGCCGAGAGACTGCTGCAACAGCGGCTATCGCAACACTGGAAAAGTGACGTGGTAGCAACTTACGGCCGCATCGCGAGTTCCGATCCCAAGGAGCAACTGATAGTGGCGGAGCAGTGGCTGCGCGAACACCCGGGCGATGCGGATCTCCTTCTGGCGCTGGGGCGTATCAGCGTTCGCAACCAACTCTGGGGCAAGGCCCGTGAATACTTTGAAAGCAGCCTGAAGCTCAGACCTCGTAGCGAGACCTATGCGGAACTGGCGCGATTGTTGGCCTATATGGGAGAGCACGAGAAAAGTACCGAGCTCTATCAACAGGGACTGCTCGCCACCACTCACGGGCTGCCCGCCTTCCTGCCGATGCCGGAGGAGGAGAAGCGCCTGGAGAGCGGCAAGCGGTAATGTTGTCGAGAATGCGTTAGATGTATAGGCTGGGTTAGCCACGAAGTGGCGTAACCCAACATTTTTGAGGCCCAGGCTGTCGGGTTACGATCTGCGCAGAGCTCAGGCCTAACCGACCTGCACGCAAATATTTCCACAAAATTTACGTCCTCGGGTGCCTGCCTTCGCAGAATTCCTCCACCATTTTCCGATTGAACGCCGGCAGATCATCTGGACTGCGGGATGTTACCAGGCCCTGGTCGACAACCACTTCCCGGTCGATCCAATCGGCACCGGCGTTTTTCAAATCGGTTTTCAGTGATGGGTAGGACGTGACCTTGCGGCCCTGCAGCGCCTGAGTTTCGATAAGAACCTGCGGACCGTGACACAGGGACGCTATGGGTTTGCCGCTTTTCATAAAATGAGCGACAAAGGATACGGCATCGGCATCCTTGCGCAGTGTGTCGGGGTTCTGAACCCCACCGGGCAGTGTCAGTGCATCGTAATCTTCCGGGTTTGCCTCGGCCACAGTCTTGGTGACCTCAAATTCGTCGCCCCAGTCCGTCTTTTTCCAACCGCGCACCTTGCCTGGCTGCAATGAAATGATATCAACCTGTGCTCCGGCCTTTTCCAGAGCGTCAATGGGGGATGTGAATTCAACCTGCTCAAAGCCATCGGCGACAAGAACAGCGACTTTCTTTTGCTTTAGTGGGGTGCCCATAAACATACCTCCTGCTGGTTCGTTCTTTCAAGGGCTCCTGGTGATGCAGATCAAATGCCAATCCACTCTGTCATCGTCTCTGTGTTGCAAGCTGCACTGTCGGTTGAGGCGTGGCAGAAAAAACTGGCACCCTGCTTACATTGTATCTATAGTAGACATAATCGGGTGCGCCACAAAAGCTGCGACGGGTTCTCGTGTCATAAAAATAGCCAAAAGGGTAGATACCAATGAAATGTCTTTTATTCCTACTACTGTTAGTCGCCATGCCGTCGGCTGGGGCAGAAGATGCATCGCTGCAATTCACTGTTGATGATGACTTTGCCGGAGGGAATATTGTTATAGATTCTATTGCCAACGATCGAGTGTTCCTGCATCAGGATCTCAATGACTTTGGTCCCGGCAACTGGTTCTACTGGAATTTCAGAGTAAAGGGAGCGGCTGGCAGAAAGCTGACGTTCGAGTTTACGCACCCTTGGGGGGAAGCGCGAAAGCGTCTAAACGTTATTGGTGTCAGAGGCCCCGCCATCAGCCTGGACAGGGGAAATACCTGGAACTGGATGGGAGCCGGGGTCGTGGAACACAGGTCGTTCAGTTACGACTTTGGCGCCGGCCAGAATGACGTCAGGTTCAGTTTCGGTATGCCTTATGTGGCTTCTGATTTTGCGACCTTCATCGGCCAATACAA
>CAZEWY010000018.1:0-30019 GCA_964515945.1 uncultured Cellvibrionaceae bacterium | reverse complement strand
CGGCATAGAGAATATCTATAAAGTTGACGCCATTGATATCAACCCTCACCGGGTGTCGATGGTCGGGTGTGACTCTTAAATATTTGCGGCGCTCGGAACCAATCTGGCGTTCTAGTGGCGTCATAGGCGCTTTTTTCAAATTATTGTGTAGAAGATCTACTTATTAATAATAGCACCAGATTCCACAAACGGCTTTCGGGCCGAACGCGTTGACTCAGACCTACTGAAGAATAATTATTATATGGCGGACACTCAGACCGACGCCTATGGTGAGCGCGAAGCTGAGAAAGGTGCCCATCATCATATACTCGGCCTTGCGTCTGTCCTCGGTATCCTTGAAGCGGAAAGCCGTCTTCAGGGCCAGAACAAAGCCGATGGCGGTATATTCCCCCAGCAGTACAAAGGTCAGAATGAGCAGACGTTCCAGGTAGCCGATCATGGCGCCGGCTTTGGCCAGTGACTCTCCTTCCCCCTCGATGTTCCGGATTTCCTCGATCCACGGTTTCAGGCATAGGCTGATGACAATGGACGTGGGCAGCAGAATGACCAGGTAAGCCAGAACCAGCAATAAAGTCTGGGCGGAAAGCAGGGGAGAAAACAGTGAAGCCAGGATGCCAAAACCGATGTAGTAGGCCCAGGCGCACAATAGAAGCGAACCGTGGATCAGTTGATCGGCCGCAAAGGCCATCAGACTGTGACGCGGCAGAAAGGATTTGCCCAGGTCCGTCAGGAAATGCGTAACCAGAATAAGGCCACCCAACAGTACGGCAATGCCAAAAGCGCTGCCAAAAGCCAGAAAACAGGCGGAAGTCGCCACCCCGTGAGCGCCGGCATGCAGGTAGAGCCCCGGAGATGCGGCATGCCTGCGGTAGCGGTCAACGACCCAGCGGTAGGGCTGCAATGAAAAGTCCAGTACCACATGAGCCAGGAACAGGGCGATAAGCAGGGCTGCGCCGTCAGATGGCATGGGTAACCTCCATGAGTGCGAGTGTATCTTCCAGATAGCGATTGATGAGTGAGTACTTGGCTCGGATCAGGGCCTTGGTCACCGTGGAGCGGCTTTTCTTCAGATGTTTTGCTACGGCTTCATGACCCTGGGGGTATTGCAGGTGGGTGAAATAGGCTTCGGCCTCGCTGGGCGTCCAGGCACCAATCACATCGTCCGCGAAAGCGGTGGCCAGTGCAACGCCTATTCTGAATGCGGAAGGTTCCGCGTAAACCAGTAGCTTGTCCTTGTGCATCTGGTCCAGGTTGCGGCCGGACTGGATATAGGCGTCGCCGTAGGAATCCTCATTGCCGGCAGCCGCGCCAATGGCAACCGAGATGCGGGCATCCCAGCGATCGGATTTTGCCGGACTGGCGGCAATCAGCCCCGCGCGTATATAGAGGGCGGATTCAATGGACCGGCGTGGATTCCCGAAAGACACCTGAAAGCCGTCGCCGCGGAAAGTCACGGCTTTGCCGCCATACATGGCCTCCACATCCTTGAGCAGGGACTGCAACCGCAGTCTGAAAGCCCTGGGGCTGGCGACCCGGGTTGAATTGATCAGATCTCCCGTGAGGACCGCAATTTTTGTCATTATCATGGTTCCCGCAATGAAGCTTAATAAGGGCACTTTAGCAATATGTTGCCAATTTAGGCAACTTTATTATAAGTTGCCTTTTTGGGCAACATTTTCAAAAGTGGTCTATCTCGGTAACAATCCTTTGGGGCTCGTGATGAGTGAGAACTCTGCGAACTGGCTAAAAATAGCCGCTGATCTATGCTTTAGTTAAGGCTTTAGTTAAGGTTTTATAAAGTTTCAGGTTAAGCGATGGCAGCTCGGGTCGGGCTCGGACAGACAAAGTATCCGTAATTCTTCTCCATCGCGAGCAGGGTCTGAAGAACAGACACGAGAAGTGAGCGTCGGCAATGACTCACGGAGCCAGAAAAACAATCATGACCCTCAAATTACGTGCAATTGCCGCCACAATCTTTGTACTCCTGGCATTGGTCAGCCTGATGGCCGTGGGACTCACCGCCATGCGCGTGTCCGGTATGAAGGACAACAGGGCTCGCGTTTATCAACTGCTGCAATCCGCCTATACCACCGTCACCGGCCTCGAACAGGCGGCGGCCGATGGGTTGCTGTCGGATAAGCAAGCCAAGCAGATCGCCACCCATATTTTACGCAACAACATCTACAGCGAAACCGAATACGTCTACGTTGCCGATGAAAATCTGAATTTTATAGCCGCGCCGCTGGATCCACAGTTGCACGGCACCAGCTTTCACGATTTCAGGGACGGGTCCGGCAACAGCGTCGGCAATATCCTGATGGACGCGGTGGCCCGCAGTGGCGGCGATGTAGCCGAATATGAATGGACCCAACGGCAAGAGGACGGCAGCGTCGAATCGAAATTGTCCATCGCCCGCATCAGCGACCGCTGGCACTGGATATTGGGCACCGGTATCGGCTTCAATGAAGTCAATGCCCGTTTCTGGTCGACCGCGCAATGGCAGTTGACTATTGCCCTTCTGCTGACAGCGGGGGTGGGCGCCTTCCTGTACTGGATCTTCAGAAGTCTGTATCAAACCCTCGGTGGTGAACCCGATGCAGTGCGTCAACTGGTGCAGCGGATTGCCGGTGGTGATCTGGCATCGACGGATGTTGAGAGCGACATTGATGCCGAGAGTATTCTGGGTGCTGCGGTAAAAATGCGGGAATCTCTGCACGATATGCTGGCCCAGATGCGCCAATCGGTGGAGCAATTGCACCATGAGGTTGAGGTCGCGGAAACCCGTACCCTCAATGTTGGAAGCGTACTTGCCGTGCAGCGACGGGAAACTGAAATGGTGGCGACCGCGATGAAGCAGATGTCATCCTCAGCGGAGATGGTTTCCGAAAGCGCCAACAACACGGCCGCTGCAACCTTGCAGGCCGACACCGACGGCCGCCGCGCCCGGGAAACCATGCGTTCGGCAGTGATTTCCATCGAGCAACTGGCGGAACAGATCAGCGGTGCTTCCGGTGTGATAGGCACACTTGCCGATGACGTTGGCAATATCGTTCTGGTACTGGATGTTATCCGCAGCATCGCCGAACAGACCAATCTACTGGCACTGAATGCCGCCATTGAAGCGGCCCGCGCGGGAGAGCAGGGCCGGGGTTTCGCGGTGGTGGCAGATGAAGTGCGCAATCTCGCGCGGCGTACCCAGGAGAGCACATCGCAAATCCAGAGCATGATTGAGCGGTTGGAAGAGGGCTCACGCAATGCTATTCAATCCATGGAGGAAAGTCGCGTGTCTGGTGAAGCATCCGTCAGTGAAGCGCGGGATGGGGCCGTTGCCCTGGTCGAAATTGTCAGCGCCTTGTCCACCATCAGTGAAATGAATCACCAGATTGCATCCGCAGCCGAGCAGCAGACATCGGCGAGTACCGACATCACCGAACGGATCAGTCGTATCGCCGCTACATCACAGGACACTCAATTGCTTTCGGATAGCAATCAGGAATCGGCCAGTTCGCTGCGGACACTGTCGGAAGCGCTGGAAGCGCAGATTGCCCGATTCAAGGTTTAAAAGCCCGCCGCTGCTCCCGTAAGAAACGCAGCCTGTTGAAAAAGCCTCGCGAACAGAGTACAAGGACGCCTTCAATCGACGAGGCTTGGCAATGGATGAACTTATTGATCTGCTGAGAGAAAAAAACGAACCCATACCTACCCCCCTGGAGCTTCCCGATAGCGATCAACTGGTGGAAATCGAGGAGCAGTTGCTGATTTCCCTGCCGGGTGAATATCGGGAGTTTCTACTGACCGTGAGCGATGTTGTCTACGGCCGCCTCGAACCGGCAACGGCCACTGACCCGCAATCCCATACCTATCTCCCCGAACTGGCCGCGACTGCGTGGGACCAGGGGCTGCCACGGGATCTGATACCAATTTGCGGCCACGACCATGGCTACTACTGTATCGATCAAAATGGGGCTATTTTCGATTGGCGGGATGGGGAATTGTCCGATGATGAATGGGAAACCATCTGGTATTGGGTGAGGGATGTCTGGCTGCAAAGCTGACTGCACACTTTCTAAAAAAATGCATTCTGAAACTGACGAGTTGTCATGAGCATCAAAAAACAGCGTACACCGAGTAAAAAACAGGAGACACCCACGCAGGACGATATTCTTCAGGCAAAGATCACCCTGGAAACCGCCCGGATAGCCTGGCGCGACCTTCAGCGATTCTTTGCGGCGGGCACGGCCATCGCCGTGGATCCGAGCTTGGACCTGGTTGAGGTGGCGACGGAAATGTCCAGGGATAACAAGATTCAGTTCGAAGGCTGGTATCAGCGTAAACTGGTTGGCCCGGTCAGTGATGCCCAGGCTGAACACTGGCACCAGCGTGATGAAACCGTCTGGGCCGTGGTGGTGGCGCCCTGGGTGTTGGTGCAGGTCCGCTCCGACAGCTGATGTCGCCTGTTAGCGACGGGCAATGGATGCCAGCGCCTCCAGCTTATGGCGGTAGCGGGCCTTTTCCCGGGGGCTGGCCGCGACTTCGCGCGCGTCTTCCATGGCCTGGGTCGCGCGCCTGAGGTCGCCGGAAAAATAATAGGCCGTGGCCAGAGCGAAGTGGAACCGGTCCTCGTCTTCCTTGATATCAATGGCCTTTTTCAGCAGATCAATGGCGGCTTCATGTTCGCCTTTATCCAATGCTTGCTTTGCCAGCTTTTCGAGATAATAGGGATTGCGGCGGCTGTACTCTTCAACAATTTCCGCATAGCGCGCGGCTTTTTCCGTTTCCGCCGTGTGCATGTAGAGTACATAGAGATTCTTGATCGCGCTGAGGAACTCATCGTCATATTCCAAAGCCGTTAAATAGGCCTTTTCCGCAGCCTCGTACCGATCGAGATACTTTTCGATCACACCCATATTGGACCAGAGCAGGGGACTGTGGTCATAGAGATCCAGCGCTTTTTTCAGATATTGTCGGGCAACCTGAGGCGCGCCCTCACGCAAGTGCTTCATCCCGTGATTATTGAAATATTGCGCAACGGCTTCGTCATCGGACAGTATTCGAGTTTTGGCGGCGCGGCCTTCATAGGCACTCAGGAACTCGACGGTAAAATCCCGGTGGCCGCGCAATCTGACCAGTACATTGATATGGCCGGGGACCACGTAATAGCCGCTTGTACTTTCCTCCCAATCCTCCGGTACATGGGCCTCCTGAAAACGTGCATCCAGCCCCACATGGCGGGCCGCCGCCACATAAAGATTCGCCAGTGAAACACAGTTGCCGCCGCCCAGCGTCAGGGTTTCCATTGCCGTGCGGGTGTATTGACCACGATAGCGGATATCGTAGCCATCCTCGCCAAAAAGCAGTTGGTGCAGGGCCAATACGCGGCGTGAAGGCTGCCTGATGGTGTTGATCTGCCTGTCGAGAGCGAACTTGAACTCATCACTCAACGCCAACACATCCACGTCAGCTATGGCGACATGGCCTACCATGCTGGATGGATTCGGGGGGGTAATCGTGGGGACAATTGTTGGTGTCATTGGAAAACCGGCATCTTCCGCCGTTGCCGGAAGTCCGACAAGGCCGAAAAGAACGGCGGTGAGAATACGACTGCGGCCTAGTGGGGACATATCCACCTCCCAGCGCTATCTAAAACATCTTGATCAGGAGTTCCTTAATTATAGTTCACCACTGCTGCCCCGAAGATATGAATTCGGTATTGGCTGTTGTGACCGTCGCCAGCATGGCCAAGCCCATGCGTCAAATCTTCCGCAGTACCGTCAGAGGGGCCACACGCACCACCGAGGCACTTGAAAACAATCCCACGCCACCCACCAGTAAAATGCCCAATAGTGGTCCGGCCAGCCACAATTCCCAGTGGGGATTGAAATCCATGTCGAAAATCCGGGTTTGCAGGAAATAGAGGCTGGTTTCCGCGCCCAGAGCGCCCATGACACCGGCCAACAGGCCCATGGCACCGAATTCAATCAGCAGGCTGGTAAAGACCAATCGCCGGGAGGCCCCCAGCGCGCGCAAAAGAGCGCTTTCGTGCAGGCGAATGTCCAGGGTCGCCTGGATGCTGGCGATTAGCACAAGGATGCCGGCACCGACAGTCAGTGCCAGAACAAATTCCACCGCGCGGCTGACCTGCCGAATGATGTTCTGGATCTGGTTGATCATCTGGTCCAGCTCTATCAGCGACACTGTCGGGTGCTGACGAGTAAGCCGGTTCACGAATTCCTTCTTGTGTTTCGGCAGATAAAAGCTGGTCAGCCAGTTCGCGGCGGATTCATCCACCAGGGGCCGGTTGAAGATCAGATAGAAATTGGGCCGCATGCTTTCCCACTGCACCGTGCGGATACTCGCCACCCGCGCCTGGCGCGTGCTGCCCGAGAGGCTGACGGTAATTGTATCGCCAACCGATATCTTGTAAGTCTCGGCATAGGATTTCTCGAAGGACACCAGCAGTTCATCGTCGTCGGTATTGCGCGGCCACCAGGTGCCCGCCACGATGCGATTATCCGCCCCCAGTTCCCGGGCCCAGGTCAGGTTGAGTTCGCGGTCATCATCGGGCTCGCCGCCCGCTTCAGTGGTGGCCCGCTGCCGGGCATCTTCGCCGTTCACCCGGATCAGGCGGCCGCGCACCATCGGGTAGAAGGGCGTGGTCTCGACCTGGCTCTCACGGAACAAAGCCTGGATTGCCGCCTTCTCACCAGCAAAAATATTGAACGCGAAATGGTTGGGTGCGTCGGCGGGCAATTGCTGCCGCCAATCACTCAGCATGGAGGTGCGCAGGGCATAGAGCACAAACAGCAGCAACAGCAGCACCGCAAACAGCATGATCTGCGTACTGTTGTACCGGCGGTGTCGGTACAGATTGGCGAGTCCCAGACGGTAGCCCTTGCGCAATCGCCGGGCGAGACGGGCGCAGAGACGCACCAGTCCATTCGCCAATAGGATCACGCCCAGCATGGCCAGGGAAGCGCCGAGAAGGGCAAAGGCGGTCAGCTTGAGGCTCTGGCTGTAGCCAAAAATCAATATGACGATGGCCGCTATGCCCGGAAGTCCATGCCACAAACTCGAGGTTTGGGACGCGGTCCTGCGCAGGACGCTCACCGGAGGCACATTGCGAAGCGCCAGCAGCGGCGGCGCGGCGAAGGCCAGGAGTACCAGAATACCGACGCAGGCGCCCGACACATAGGCCATGGAGCCCGCCGTTGCCAGCGTAGTTGGCAATAAATCGCCCACCAGCCACACAATAAGCCCATGCAGCAGCCAGCCCAGGAGCAGACCGATGATCGTGGTCACAAGGCCCAGCAGCAGAATGTTGCTGAGGTACAGGCGCAGAATGCGCCGGGGTGTCATGCCCAGGGTTTTCAGCAGGGCGACAGTGGTCTGTTGCCGCGACGCATAGCGGCGCGATGCCAGCGCCAGGGCCGCGCCGGCCAGGACTACGGCGAGGCTGCCAGCCAGCAACAGAAAATTCTCGCCGCGCTCCATGGCCTCACCCACGCCCAGGGAGCCGTCTTCGGGGGTGATCCAACTGAAGTGCGGGCCCAATCGGGGTTCCAGCCACTGTTCCAGGCTCCTCAATGACTGGCGGCTGCCGGCCAGCAGCCAGCGGTAATCGACGCGGCTGCCGACCTGCACGGCTCCGGTTTCGGGAACATCGGCCGTATGGATCATTATTCGCGCGCCGCCGCCGAACAGGCGACCGCTATTGTCCGGCTCCCGCAGCAGGGCCGCCGATACCCGAAAACTGGCGTTGCCAATGGTAATCTCGTCGCCCACGGCAATATTCAGGGCGGCAAACAGCCGCGACGCCAGCCAGGCTTCACCGGGCGGAGGCCCGTGCTCGACGGTTGTTTCGGTGCCATAGGGCTTGCTGGCCACACCCAGGTCGCCCTTGAGAGGGTAGGCGGGGTCAACAGCCTTGACGCTGGTCAGTTGCATCTCGGGACCGGCTATAGCCATGGCGCGAAAGCTGATAATGTCGGCGGTCGCCAGATCACTTGCTCGGCTTCGCCATTCCGACGGAATTGGGAGGCTGCCGCGCACCTGGACATCGGCGGCCAACAGACTGCTGGCCTCGGCGCTGATTGAGCGTTGAATGCGGTCAGTGAACAGATTGATGCAGGTTACCGTGGCCACAGCGAGAAGCAGGCTGGCGATCAGCAGCTTGAGTTCGCCGCTGCGCGCATCGCGCCACAAAAGTTTGAGGGCGGGGCTGGAGCCTTGAGTCATCGCGGGATTCCATCCAATTGCCCAGCCTGCATCACCAGTTGCCGATCACAACGTCGTGCCAGTGTTTGATCGTGGGTTACCAGCACAAGGGTGCGGCGCGCATCTGGATGATCCCCTCCACTATGTAGCGTATTGTGCAGGGAGAAGAGCAGATCACTGATGGCTTCACCGGTGGCCGTGTCCAGATTGCCCGTGGGCTCATCGGCAAACAGAATGGGTGCCTCGCAGGCAAAGGCGCGGGCTATGGCAACACGCTGCTGTTCACCGCCGGAGAGCAGGTGAGGGTAGTGATGCTCCCGCTGTGCCAGCCCGACCTTGAGCAGATAGTCCCGAGCGATTTCTTCAGGGTTCGCCTGGCCGCGCACCTCCAGCGGCAACATCACATTTTCCAGTGCCGTCAGACTGCCCAGCAGTTGAAAATTCTGGAAGATAAAAGCCACCAATTGGGCGCGCACCCGGGCCCGCGCCTCTTCATCGAGCGCGGTGATTTCCTGGCCCTGAAGCCATATCTGCCCGTCGGTGGGCGTATCCAGGCCGGCGAGCATGCCCAAAAGTGTGGATTTTCCGGAACCGGATGCGCCAACAATGGCCACAGATTCGCCGGGCTTGATTTCCAGATTGATCCCTTTCAGGATGGTGAGCGTGCCCTGATGCACGGGAACCTGTTGCGTCAAACCGAGAGTTTTGATCATGCGAAGTTTTACACCCCAAATCATACTGCCGTGGATTGTCTGCCTGTTGCTGACGTGCATTCCTGTTGCCGGTTTTTCCGCCACTGACGGCGGCGGTGGCGATAATCATGATACTGGCTCAAAGTCACCGAGGATACTTGTCCTGGGGGACAGCCTGAGTGCGGCCTACAATATTCCCCGTGAAGCCGGCTGGGTCAACCTGCTCCGCAATAAACTCCAGACGATACTGCCCAGCGCGTCCATTACCAACGCGTCCGTCAGTGGCGCCACTACCGCGGCCGGGCTGCAACTGCTTCCCGCGCACTTGCAAAGGCACCAACCCACCCTGGTGATACTGGAACTGGGTGCCAACGATGGTTTGCAGGGCAAGCCCATTCCCTACATTACGGCAAATCTCAAGCGTCTGATCGAACTGTCCCTGGAGTCGGGGGCTGAGGTGATTTTGGTCGGAGTGCGGTTACCGCCCAACTATGGCGCGGGCTACACCAAGCCCTTTTTCAATCAGTACGGGGAACTGTCGCGCGAATATTCGCTAAGCTATGTGCCCTTTATTCTCGAAGACGTAGCTGGCAGGGACGAATTAATGCAGGAAGATGGCCTGCACCCCAAAGCGCAGGCTCAACCGCAAGTACTGGCCAATCTGTGGCCGGCGATCGTGGAAACTCTGGAGCTGCCCGGGGATCAGAAGTCGCCTAGAATATCCAAGCCAGCAACAGCCAGATAATGACAAAAAAGGCCAGAAAGCCCAGCAGCATAAACTGAATTTCGCCCAGGAAGCCATCGCCGGCAGCCACCGCGAACACCACCATGATCACCAGCGTGGTGACGAAGGCAATCAGCGCCGCATCCTTCAGGCCCAGGCCGGGCGCTATATGGATGGCTGCCATCTCTGTCAGCAGCGGCAGCGCGAACAGGGCGGCAATCGCCAGAGTTGCCAGCAGCGCAATCAGCACGATTGCCAGCATGCGCGCCTCTTTCTTGTCCTGGCTGTCCGGATCTCTATCCATGGACTCTAGCCTCTGCTTAATGGGAGCCTCCTAGCGGGATTTTACCGTGTCGCGGAAGCTGCCGGGGTCGGGAATGCCGGTTGCCACAACCTCGGGGCTATCACCGGCGGTATAGACAGAAATGGTGCCCACGCCGAAGATGCGGTTAATAAACGACTGGTACACCTTTACAGAGCGGACGCTGTCAATGGCCAGTTCCGTACGCTCTTTGCTGAGCAGACCCTTCTCGAGCACTATGTCGCTGCCGATCACGGCCAGGCGCGTCGCCTTGGCGACAAGATACCAGCCGAGCAGAATCAGTATGCCAACGCCAACCGGTATCAGTATGAGAGCGAGGATAAACCAGAAGGGGTGACTTCTGAACATGGCGGGGTGGGCATCAAATTTTGTTTCCACGAATGTCTCCTGATGATCCGGGCGTTGCATGCCAAGGCATGTGGATACAAGATTATGCGTGACCCCGGCTCGCCGTCAAACTTTATTGGTTCAACATAATATGCCGAAGTTCGCATCTCGCAAAAAAATGGACTACCTGTCGGCGAGTCATCTTTTCCACTCGAAGTCCACGCGCTAGACTGCCGCTTTCGCCAGTAATGGAGAGTGACATCATGTGTAAATGGAACGGATTGTTATTAGCGGCCATGGCCGTGTTTCCATTGGGCTGCACCTGGGTGGAACCCACCGAGCAGGGTTACGCCGTGGCTCTGGTCAAACCGTCCGCCGTGCAGAACTGCCAGAGCCTGGGAACGGCGACCGCCGAGGTCCCCGATAATATCGGACCCTTCACTCGCAGCGATAAAAAGGTTATCAAGGAACTGATTACACTGGGCAAGAACGAAGCCGCACGCATGGGCGGCGACACCATGGTGGAAGCCGGTCCAGTCTCCTTCGGACGCCAGCAGTTCAAGGTTTATCGGTGTGAATAAAGCTTTAAGCCCCACGCTACAAGCTGCAAGTTAGGGGAAAGGGAGTGTTCCTCCATGGACGGTGGCGATCTGTAGGTTCGGGTTAGTCGCGAAGCGGCTAACCCGAACTCTTTGAGCTTGCGGCTTGTAGCTTGTAGCTTGCAGCTTAATGTATCATCCCCCCGAATTATCGCATTACCCTTCCTGGAGACCCCATGAGTATAAAATCCGATAAATGGATCCGCCGTATGGCCGAGGAGCACGGCATGATTGAGCCGTTTGAACCGGGCCAGGTGCGCTATGACGGCAATGATCAACGCATGGTGTCCTACGGCACCTCCAGCTACGGCTATGACGTGCGTTGCGCGCCGGAATTCAAGATTTTTACCAATGTGCATTCCGTGACCGTGGACCCCAAGCAGTTTGATGAAAGCAGCTTCGTCGATGTTCACAACGATGTCTGCATCATTCCGCCCAATTCCTTCGCCCTGGCGCGCACCGTGGAATATTTCCGCATACCGCGCAGTGTGCTCACCATTTGCCTGGGCAAATCCACCTATGCGCGCTGTGGCATTATCGTCAATGTCACTCCGCTGGAGCCCGAGTGGGAAGGGCATGTGACTCTGGAATTTTCCAATACCACGCCTCTGCCAGCAAAGATCTACGCCAACGAAGGCATTGCCCAGATGTTGTTCTTCGAGAGTGACGAGGTTTGTGAAACCTCCTATCGGGATCGCGGCGGCAAATATCAGGGACAGCGCGGTGTGACTCTGCCGAAGACCTGATGGGTTAATGACGGGCGCCGCAGGTGATGTGAACTGAAGGCCAATTGAAACGGAAGGTGTACCAGTGACGGACAATGACCACTGCTCCATGAGCACGCCACGAAACCTGGGTTACCTCGGGCTGCTGCCCTTCTTTCTTGGCGCTACGGGGCCCTGGGTGTTCCCCGACGCGTTGGATTGGCTCACGCATGGAGTTCTCTGGTATTCCCTGGCCATATTTTCTTTCCTGTGCGGCAGTATCTGGGGCTTGGTATTGCAGCGTGATGTTCCCGGGCGCAAGATACATCTCGTTGCCTGCAAATGTTTTTTGCTGCTTGGCTGGATTGCTATTTTTCTTCCCGTCTCATACGCACTCGGTATGCTCATAGTCTGTTATATCGCGCTATACCAGTGGGAGCGACAGACTCATCTCAAACATGCGCTGGGTCCGGACTATCTGCTCTTGCGTCAGCAGCTCACCTGGCCGGCGGTGGCTTGTCACATGTTGGCTCTGTTCAACACCATACGTTAATTTTTAACCCTGGATTTCCCGTCGCTTACAGAATACCAAGGAAAACCACCAGGACCGTAAACAGCAGATTGTTCAGGCTGTGGAGTATCACCGGAACCCAGACAGAGCCGGTTTTTTCCCGGGCCAGTCCCAGAATGATCGAAAACACAAAAATGACCATCAGCAAAATCCACTGGTACTGTCCCCAGTGGAGGAGAGTGAACAGCACCGAAGTGGCCACAAGCGTCCCGGTCAAACCGAACCAGCTCGACCGCCAGGCCTTGAACAGATAGCCGCGAAACAGAAACTCTTCCATGATGGGCGCCAGCACAACCATGAGTATGGCCAGAGGAATGCTCTGGCTGTTGCTGATCAGCTGAACAAAATGGTCGGGCTCTATTTTCAGTAGCATTTCCGCCAGTGTCTGCACCGCAAGAAACACCGCGAGCACCAGCACCCAGAAATAGAGACTCTTCAACGGGAAGGGCCGCAAGGCCAGCGTTTCCCGCCACGACTGTGTCGGAAAGTTTGAAGCCAGAATAACCAGGGGCACCAGCAGTGCAAATTGCACCACATACATACCAATCAGCGCCCCATAGCTTTGCGCGTGCCCCGCTATGATCTCTTCCATGGCCGCGGGTGTCTTGGCCAGTTCGGGGTTGGTTACACCGAGCATCAAGCCGTAGCCGCCAAAGTAGAGTATGACAGCCAGGAAATAGGCGAAGGCAAAGAGCAGGAGCCATAAAGTGGCGCGACTGGGCCGGGGCAAGTGGTCCGGTGAGGAGTTGGTGGGTGGTTCGACGGTCAGTGCCGGGGTGTTTGGTTCCATTATATTGGCATGGGTCATGATCACTTTCCCTGTTGTTGAAATATCGCTGCGTTATGCACAGCCTGCAGGCAGGCTGTGACGAACACGTGAGAGTGCGTAATAAGAGGCTCTCTTAAACCTGTACCCGATATTGCTCGGGAATCTTGTCCACGGAATCGATAGCTGGCGTCAGCTTGCGGACAAGGCCGTCGTGGATGCCGTAAATCCAGCCGTGAATCGAAAGCTCCTGGCCTCGAGCCCAGGCTTCCTGTACCACAGTGGTATGGGCCACATTGCCAACCTGGGTAGCCACATTGAGCTCGCAGAGCATGTTGACTCTGTCCCGTTCGGATTCGACGTCGTCGAATTTTTCCTTGTTCTGGAAATAGACATCGCGAATATTGCGCAGCCAGGCATCGGCCACACCCATGCACTTGTTATCCATGGCGGCCACAACACCGCCGCAACCGTAGTGCCCACAGACGATAATATGTTTGACCTTGAGAACATTGATGGCGTAGACCATCACCGACAGGCAATTGAGATCCGTGTGGATCACTACATTGGCGATATTGCGATGCACGAAGAGTTCACCCGGCATGAGGTCAACAACCTGATTGGCGGGTACGCGGCTGTCGGAACAACCGATCCACAGAAACTCCGGCGCCTGCTGAGCGGCGAGTTTTTTGAAAAACTCGGGATCGTCCTGCTTGAGTCTATTGGCCCATTCGTGGTTTTTGTCAACGAGAAAATCGAGAGTGCTCATAGGTTTTCCTGCAATGAATTTGTGCGAGTATAACGAAAGCGTCGAGAAATGATAAGCTGAACAGGGACTAAAACAGATAACGGAAAGCGGATGAAAACACTCTACTGGCACGATTACGAAACCTGGGGCGCTGATCCATCAGTGGACCGACCCAGCCAGTTCGCTGGCGTGCGCACGGATGAGGCGCTCAATATTATCGACGAACCGCTTGTGCTCTATTGCAGGCCGCCACAGGACGTGTTGCCGCATCCGGAGGCGTGCCTGATCACTGGCATAACGCCACAGAAGGCGCTGGCGGACGGGCTGTCCGAGCGCGAATTCATAGCCGCTATCCACGCCCAGTTGTCACAGCCCGAAACCTGCGGCGTTGGCTACAATTCCATTCGCTTCGATGACGAAGTGACCCGCTATGCGCTCTACCGCAATTTTTATGATCCCTATGAACGGGAATGGCGCAATGGCAATTGCCGCTGGGATATCATCGATATGGTGCGCCTGGCCTACGCGTTGCGGCCCGAAGGTATCGAGTGGCCGATGATCGACGGCAAGCCCAGCTTTAAACTGGAAAATCTGACAGCGGCCAATGGTATTGGCCACGCGGCGGCGCACGATGCCTATTCGGACGTGGAGGCGACCATTCAACTGGCCCGGCTGGTCAAACAGAAACAGCCTGCACTCTACGACTATGTCTACAACCACAAAAGCAAACAGCATTTGCTGACGTTGTTGGATATCTCAAGTAAGAAGCCCCTGCTGCATATCTCGTCCATGTTTCCGTCCCAGCAAGGTTGTGCCGCTCTCATAGTCCCTCTGGCCATGCATCCGACCAACAAGAATGCGGTGATTGTCTATGACCTTTCCCATGCGCCCGATACGCTGATCAACGCCGATGCGGAGACCATTGAGCGGCTGATGTACAGCCGGCAGGACGAACTGGACGACCATGAGTCGCGTGTGGCACTAAAGCTTGTGCATCTGAACAAATGCCCGGTGCTGACCACGCCGAAGTTGCTGAACGATGCGGCGGCCACACGCCTGGGCATCGACCGGCAGGCTTGCGAAAACCATTGGCGGCAACTGTTGTCGGTGGATCTGACACGGAAACTGCATCAGGTTTTTGGCCAGCGGGACTTTGCCGAGCGGCGGGATCCCGAGCGCCAGCTCTATGCCGGGTTTTTCAATGACGCGGACAAAACGGCCATGAATGCAGTTCGAAATGCCGACGGGCAGGCCCTGGCCGAACAGACATTCATCTTCCACGACAAGCGGTTGCCGGAAATGCTGTTCCGCTACCGCGCGCGCAATTTCCCCGCCAGCCTCAGTGCCAGGGAGCAGGGGGTCTGGCGGGAATTCTGTCGTGAGCGGTTGCAACGCGGTGATGAGGGCTGTCTGTCACTCGACGCCATGAACCAGCGTATCGAGGAATTGCTGAAGGAGGCGGCAACTGCCGCCGACCGACAGCTACTGCTGCAACTGCGCCGCTACGGTGCTGATCTTTTTGCCGAACTCGATGGGCGGCCGCAGGTCTGCCGGCGTTAACGATCAGAAGCATTTTAGTTTGGCGGACCCTATCCAGATTTCTTTATCTTTGAGAGGACGACAGGCTAAAATAGGCGCCGCGAAAACCGGCGCTTTGGTGGAGGTGGGGATGGAGTTTGCAGGTACACACATACTGTCGATTGATCAGTTTCAACGGGAAGACATCGAGCGGGTATTCGCGGTTGCCGACAGCATGCAACCCTACGCGCTGCGTCAACGGGTAACACGGGTTCTGGAAGGGGCCATACTCGGCAACATGTTTTTTGAGGCCAGTACCCGTACCCGGGTCAGCTTCGGCTGCGCCTTCAATCTTCTCGGCGGCGAAGTGCGGGAGACCACCGGTTTCAAGACATCCGCTATCGCCAAGGGCGAATCCCTTTACGACACAGCGCGGGTGCTGTCCGGATACAGCGACATCATCTGCATGAGGCACCCGGCCAGCGGTTCGGTGGCGGAATTTGCCAGCGCCAGTCGCGTACCTGTGATCAACGGTGGCGATGGTGCCAATGAACACCCCAGCCAGGCGCTGCTCGACCTCTATACCATCCGCAAGGAACTCACGGATCGCGGACGCGAACTCGACGGTTTCCGGATTGCCATGATCGGTGACCTCAAGCATGGCCGCACTGTTCACTCCCTCTGTCGTCTGCTCAGGCTCTTCAACAATGTGCGGGTTACCCTGGTATCGCCCATGGAGCTGGCCATGCCCGAGGATCTGGTGGAAGATCTGCGCGCGGCGGGCCACCAGGTCGAGGTGTCGAGCGAGCTGACCAACAGCATCAGCCACGTGGATATCGTGTATTCCACACGTATCCAGGAAGAGCGCTTCAACAGCAAGGAGGAGGCGGACCTCTATCGCGGTCGCTTCCGACTGAATCAGGCTATCTACACACAGTTCTGTGAGCCTAACACTGTCATTATGCACCCCTTGCCCCGGGATTCCCGTGCGGAGGCGAACGAACTCGATAACGACCTCAATCAGAACCCCAATCTGGCGATCTTCCGTCAGGCAGACAATGGCATATTGGTGCGCATGGCGCTCTTCGCACTGATACTGGATGTGGTGGATCAAGTGGACACATCGGCGCGACCGGTCAACTGGTACAACCGGCGCAAGGTGATTTAGGCGTCATTATCTGGGCGTGGCTTCAGCGCAGGAATTGATCGACCAGAGCAATCAACTGATGAGGGTCCAGAGGTTTTTGCAGGTTTCCTTGAGCACGTGCCAGGCCATCGGGAACACCCTCGGCGTCTGTCAGCGTGATAATAGGGATATCGGCGGTTAGGGGGTTGCCAGCCAGGACCTCGTCGATCTTGCGGATATCCGATTTCAGTCCCAGCAGAATGACGTCCGGCTGTACTTCCTCGGCAATCTGCAATCCTTCATCTTGGCTGGTCGCGCTGATAACACCGCAGTGGCCATCAAGGCCTCTGTTCACCAATTCCAGCGTCTCTTCGTGGTCGTCGATGATCAGGACACAGCAATTGGGATTGAAGGTATCCAGGTGAACCCGATTGCGGCCGCGCTGTTTGGCGACGTAAAGCGCCTTATCCGCCTGGTTGATCTGTTTTGCCAGACTGGTGCCGGTGGTGAAGTTGGTGGTGCTGACTCCCAGGCTGAGCGTCACTTTGGTATCGGATTTTGACGCGCGATGTTTGATGTAGAGCGCTTCGACACTGCGTCGGATTTCCTCGGCCACATGCAGCGCGCCTTCCCTGGGTGTGTTGGTCAGCAGTGCGACGAATTCCTCGCCGCCATAGCGCCCGACCAGGTCGGAAGGACGGGCGATGCACTCGCTGAGGGTCTTGGCTATGGCTTGCAGGCATCTATCTCCGGCGGGATGGCCGTAGTAGTCGTTGTAGAGTTTGAAGTGATCCACATCCATGATGATGACGGCGAGCGGTTCCTTGTCCCGGCTGGCCTGACGCCATAGTTCCTCGGCCTTGCTTTCGAAGGTGCGTCGGTTGAGCAGTTGGGTGAGGCCGTCGACCTGACTCAAAGTGGTAAGCTGGTGGTTGAGCTGCGCCATCTGATCGCGCATGGCGGTGATGCGCTCCATGGCCCGGATCTTGGCTTGCAGGATCACGGCGCTCACGGGCTTGATCAGATAATCGTCGCCGCCTGCATCGATGCCTTCGTGCAGATCCTCTTCATCGTTCTTGCCGGTCACGAAAATGATGGGAATCCAGTGGTCGCCCAGCCACTCCCGGATAAGGCGGGTGGTTTCAAAGCCATCGAGCCCGGGCATCTCCACATCCATGATAATCATGTCCACTGGCGTGTGTTCCGCAATTTGCAGAGCTTCTTCGCCGCATATGGCGACAATGGGGGTATGGCCGGCGTTACGGATGTAACTGCTCATGGCATGTCGAAGCGTCGCACTGTCTTCCACCAGCAGTATGTTCATGAATCTCAACCAAGGTATCGTTAAAAAAAGTTTAGCATACCGCCGGGCATGCCTGTGTTAGCGCCGCTATAGTAGTATTTACAAGGCGATTTAGGTATCTTTACCGGCTGTTATTTTGCCCTGCCCCCCTGTTTGTGGGCATTTGCAGTCGATTGTTGTAATTGACCTGAATTGACGAAGAGTTTCATGACCGATTTTGATGACATCCGACCCTACAACGATGACGAAGTGGAGGCCACTCTAGAGCGTCTGCTTGCGGACAATGAGTTTCTGGACGCTATTGCCAAATGGAAGCTGCCCCGGCTGAAAATGATGGCGCCACTGCTGCGTCCGGTTGTGCGTCGATCACTCAGGAAGCAGACCCGGGGCATCCACACCGTGAGCGACCTGCAGTCGCGTATCGAAGACTACCTGGCAATGGTCATCGACAAAACCACGACCAGTCTCACCATGTCCGGTCTCGACCGGCTCGATGTCAATGGTGCCTACTGCTTTATCAGCAACCACCGCGATATTGCCATGGATTCCGCCTTCGTCAACTGGTGCCTGTTCCGCAAGGGATCGCAGACGCTGCGCATCGCCATTGGCGACAACCTGCTGACCAAACCCTTTGCATCGGATCTGATGCGCCTCAACAAAAGCTTTATCGTCAATCGTTCCGCGAAGAGCCCGCGCGAGAAGCTGAAGGCGGCGAAGAAGCTGTCCCAGTATATTCACCACTCCCTTATAGACGACCGGAGCAACATCTGGATCGCTCAACGGGAGGGACGAGCCAAGGACGGGCTGGATAAAACCAACCCGGCGATCATCAGCATGTTGGCGCTCAATCGCGACAAATCGGCGGCTCTAGAGGATTATTTCCGCCAATTGCGCATAGTGCCCGTCACCATTTCCTATGAATTTGACCCCTGTGATGAATCCAAGGCCCGTGAGCTCTATGTGATAGGGGAAAAGGGTGGCTATGAAAAGCAGGAGCATGAGGATGTGACCAGCATTGCCCGGGGCATCACCGGTTTCAAGGGCGACGTGCATCTCGCCTTTGGCGCGCCCCTGGAAGCCGACTATGAATCCAGCGAGGCTCTCACGGCTGACCTGGACCGGCAGATCCAGGAAAACTATGTGCTGCACGCGACCAACTGCATTGCCTATGAAATGCTTGAGGGCCGGGCACCCGATGTTCTGGTGACCGCCAAGGGTGTCCCGTTTAGCGAGCTGAAATTGAAAGGCAAACGTGAAGCCTTCCGGCAGCGCGTCGCCGCCTGTGACCCCCGATGGCAAAGCTATTTGCTGCGCGCCTATGCGAATCCGGTCTACACCAAACTGCGATTGCTGGCCGACAGCGGCGGCCGCTGATGCTCGAAGACGACGTCAAGGCCAGCATTCAGCAAACCTATTCGCGCTTTCTCGCCGCCCGCGAGCTCAAGCCGCGCTACGGGCAGAAGCTGATGATCGCCGATATTGCCCGCACCCTCGGCAATATCGAACTGGACAGTGAAGGCCTGCGCCGGAACGAGGGTCATATCTGCGTGGTCGAGGCGGGCACCGGCACGGGCAAGACCATTGCCTATTTGTTGGCCACCTTGCCCATTGCCAAAGCGCTCGGCAAAAAGGTGGTGGTTTCGACCGCTACCGTGGCTCTGCAGGAACAGATCGTCTTCAAGGATCTGCCGGACCTGAAGCGCAACGGCGACATGGATTTCCAATACGCCTTGGCCAAGGGGCGCGGGCGCTATCTTTGCCTGACCAAGCTGGACCGGATTCTGTCGGATTTTCATGCCGAACCCACTATTCCGCTGATCGAGGACGAATGGGCCGCGATCGACGAAGCCGATATGGTGCTCTACCGGACCATGATGGATTCCCTGGCGCAGAACCAGTGGGACGGCGACAGGGACAGCTGGCCGGAAGAGCTGGACCAGCCCCGCTGGCAGCGGGTCACCACCGATCATCGTCAGTGCACGGGCCGCCGTTGCAGCCACGTGCGCAACTGTTCTTTTTTCAAGGCCCGGGAAGCCATAGACGATGTGGACTGCGTGGTGGCGAACCACGACCTGGTGCTGGCGGACCTCGCCCTCGGTGGCGGCGCCATTCTGCCGGCACCGGAAGATGCCATTTATATCTTTGATGAAGCCCACCACCTCCCCGACAAGGCCCTCAACCATTTCGCCAGTCACACCCGGGTGCAGAGCACATCGCGCTGGTTGGGGCAGGGGGAAGGGCAGTGGGACGCCATCGTCGAACCTCTCAGTGAGGCCATTTATTTCACCCAGTTGGCGGCGGATGTGCCGGCTGCCCTGAAACAGGCGCGGCAGTTGCTGGATGCGCTTTATCCGCAACTGGAGCCCTTTGTCGCGGAAATGAACAGTGGCCAGAGTACTTATCAACAGACCCCCCGGCATCGCTTTCCTCAGGGTCAGGTACCGGAAGCTATCGAGGCTCAGGCCCAGGCTTTGCAGGATGCCTTTGCCGAACTCGTCAGCGTCCTGGGCAAACTCAATGACGAACTGGGACAGTTGCTGGAAAGCGATCATGGGCCCGTGCCCCAGGTGGACCTGGAATCAGCTTTTGCCCTGCTCGGTAGCTGGAGTGCCCGGGCGGAAGCCAATCTCGACCTCTGGACGAGTTACGCCGATACGGAGCCAAAGGCCAACTGGCCCATGGCCCGCTGGATTACCTTGATCGACTATGGCGGCACCCTGGACTTCGAACTGGTATCCAGCCCTATTCTGGCCGCCGGTGCGCTGAAAGACAGCCTGTGGTCGCGCTGCTGCGGCGCCGTTGCCACGTCCGCCACGCTCACCGCCCTGGGCAGCTTCGATCGCTTCCGCTATCGCGCCGGCACGCCAGATGATGCCCATTATGGCGTGGTGCCCAGCCCCTTCAGGTTTCACGAAGCTGCCACCTTGAGTGTGCCCGCCGATGCGGTTGATGCCGGCAAGGCCGCCGACCACACTGATAGCCTATTGACGTTGTTGCCGCAAATTCTGAAGCCCAATGAAGCCTCTCTGGTGCTCTTCTCGTCGCGCCGGCAGATGCAGGAAGTATTTGACGGCTTGCCGGACGAGTGGCGTGATCGCATTCTGGTGCAGGGTACCGGCTCCAAGCAGGCTCTATTGGACGATCATCGCAAGCGGGTGAAGCGCGGCGAGGGCAGTGTTCTCTTCGGCCTCGCAAGCTTTGCCGAAGGGCTGGACCTCCCCGGCGATGAGTGCAAACACGTGGTCATCGCCAAGATTCCCTTTGCCGTGCCCGACGATCCGGTCGAAGCCGCCCTGGCTGAATGGATCGAAGCCCGGGGCGGCAATGCCTTCATGCAGATAGCCGTGCCCGACGCCGCCATTAAACTGGTGCAGGCCTGTGGCCGCCTGTTGCGCACCGAAACCGACACTGGCCGGGTGACACTGCTGGACAAGCGTATCGTCACCAAACGCTACGGCAAAGCCATTCTCGACTCGCTTCCGCCTTTTGCGAGGGAGGTGTAGGAGGTTTGAGCTTCAAGCTTTAAGCCACAAGCTGCAAGCGAAAAACATGGAGACTGGGTAGCTGCGCAGCGGTGCAACCCAACATTGTCATTGATATGTTGTCAGAGTATGGGTCGCAGTTTGGGCATTTATGAAATTAACAGGAGTGTTTGTGGGTAGAGCAATAGCGGTAGCCAATCTGTTGATTGATGTGGAGTATGAACTTCGCAATATGCAGTTGTGGGAAGAAACCGCACCGAGCGCCGAGGCGCTTGCCAGTGTCGAACCTTTTTGCGTCGACACTCTGAATTTCCCCCAGTGGCTGCAGTGGGTATTCCTGCCGCGCATGCACAGTCTGATTGAGAATGAGGCGGATTTACCCGAGAAATGCGAAATCGCGCCCATGGCCGAAGAATATTTTCGCGGCCAGGCCATTCCTCACCCTGAACTCATTGGAATCCTGCACGGTATCGATGAAGTGATTTCGAGAAAATAGGGAAAAGGAAAAAGGGAAAAGATTCATGCCCCTGCGAGTCTCGTGCATTCAATATGTACCGGGAACTGTCACTGATTGCATTACCACACTATTCGAGGCCCCATATTCTTTTCCCTTTTCCCTTTTCCCTTTTCCCTTTTCCCTTTCCCCTTGTTTCCCCTACATCCTCTCCATCACCTCAATCCCCAACAACCCCAGACCCGTTTCCAGTGTGTTGGCGACGGCGCGGCTGAGTTGCAGGCGGCTGGCGCGGGTTGCGGGACTGACGTCCGGTTTGAGAATGGGGCAGGCTTCATAGAAGGTCATGAACAGGCTTGCCAGGTCATAGAGATAGTTGCACAGGACATGTGGCATCGCATCTTCACCGACTTGTTCCACGGCTTCTCCGAATTGCAGGAGTTTGAGGGCAAGGGCTTTTTCCGGGTCGGCGACAATTGTCACTTCGCCCTCCAGGGTAGCCATGTCCAGGCCGGCCTTGCGGAAAATACTGCGGATACGGGTATAGGCATATTGCAGATAGGGACCAGTATTGCCCTCGAAACTGAGCATCGCGTCCCAGTTGAAAATATAGTCATTGGTGCGGGTTTTGGACAGGTCCGCATATTTCACGGCGCCAATGCCCACCTTGCGAGCGACTTCCAAGGCTTCGCTGCCGCTGAGCTCGGGATTCTTTTCCTGTACCACCTTCTGGGCACGCTCCACGGCTTCCGTCAGCAACTGCGCCAACTTGACTGTGCCACCGGTGCGGGTTTTGAAGGGCTTGCCGTCCGCGCCCATCATGGTGCCGAAGGGGTGGTGTTCCAGACTGACCCAGGGGTCGACAAAACCGGCCTTGCGGGCAAGGGTAAACACCTGCTGCATATGCAGCGACTGGCGCGCATCGATGAAGTAGAGAATGCGATCAGCGTGCAGTTGCCCGACGCGGTAGCGCAGCGCGGCCAGATCGGTGGTTGCGTAGAGATAGCCGCCGTCCTGTTTCTGGATGATTACCGGGCTGGGGTTACCGTTCTTGTCCGCGAGTTCTTCCAGAAAGACCACCTGGGCACCTTGATTGGTCACCGCCAGTTTCTGCTTCTGCAGTTCTTCAACCAGTGGCTGCAAATCAGGGTTGTAGGCGCTTTCGCCGCGGACATCGGCCGGTGTCAAAGTGACGTTGAGTTTTTCGTAGATCTCCTTACTGTGTCGCAGGGACACCTGCTTGAATTTTTCCCAGAGTTCCAGCACCCGCGTATCGCCGGACTGCAGTTTGACCACGTAATCCCGCGCGCGCCGGGCGAAATCTTCGTCCTCGTCAAAATGTTTTTTTGCCTGCTGATAGAAACCTTCCAGATCGTTCAACGCCAGTTCGGGACGTTCGCCCTCGACCAGCTGGTTTTCCAGCTCCGTAATCAACATGCCGAACTGGGTACCCCAATCGCCGACATGGTTCTGGCGAATCACTTTATGGCCCATATATTCCAGGGCACGAGCCACCGAATCGCCAATAATGGTGGAGCGCAGGTGGCCCACGTGCATTTCCTTGGCGAGATTCGGGGATGAATAGTCGATCACCACCGTTTGCCGTTGGTCCTCATCCAGAAGGTTGGTGGCGCGCTGTTCACTGATGGCCTGGGCCTGTTGGGCCAGCCAGGCCGGATGGAGATGAATATTGATGAAACCAGGACCGGCGATTTCAAGCTTTTCCGCGATATCATCCAGTTGCAGATTGTTCACAATCCTCTGTGCCAGTTCACGAGGGTTCGCGTCCATGACCTTCGCAGCGCCCATGGCACCGTTAGCCTGGTAGTCGCCGAAGCCCGGCTTTTTGCTGACCGCCACTCGCGGGCTGCAGTCGCTGGGTATGCCCAGGTCGGTCATGGCACTTCGAACTCTGTCCTGGAGAAGATTGCGGATATTCATAAGGTTGTTCAATCTGTGAAATGGGAGCCGCGATTTTAGCGGCCGTGGGTTTATATGCAAGGGCGCAGTGTCTTGAGGCCGCTTAAATCGCATTTTCGAGCCTTTCCGGGCTTGCGTCTTCTAAAAAATACAGGTTAAGTAGCTCGGGAGCGTACTCAGAGGTCCCCTGGCATGCGAACCACTCTTTCAGTCAAGGAGCAAGAATGATGGCACAAACGTCGGATTTGATAAAAACAAGCATCTCCGCGGGCGTACTGGAGATCAGCCTGTGCAGGCCGGAGCGGAAGAATGCCCTGAATCAGGCGATGTATCGGGATCTGGCGGTGGCAATCGAGGTGGGCGAGCGGGACCCCGAGGTGATGGCCCTGTTGCTCGCGGGCAGCGGCGGTTGCTTTACCAGTGGCAATGATTTGGCGGATTTCGCCAATGCGCCGGAGATGCTCAGTGAGGATAATGTGATCGTCCGGTTCATGGCGGCCCTGACGGAATGTAGCAAACCTGTGGTGGTGGCGGTGGAAGGCGCCGCGGTCGGGATAGGCACCACACTGCTGTTGCACGTGGACCTGGTGTACGCCGCGCCGGAGGCAAACTTCCGCTTGCCCTTCGTGAGTCTGGGCCTTTGCCCCGAATACGCGTCATCATGGTTGATGCCGAAACTGGTTGGATATGCCCGCGCGGCTGAGTGGCTGCTGCTGGGCGAAGTTTTCTCGGCATCCCAGGCCCTGGATGCCGGTCTGATAAATGCTGTGGTGGACGAGCCTTTGGCGATGGCGCGCAGTCAGGCGCAAAAACTTGCCCGGCAGCCGCCTGTCGCCATGCGCAGGACCAAGGCCCTGATGAAGCAGCCGGATGCGGAGCCCATCAAGGACGCCATGGCGAGGGAAATCCTGCAGTTTGCAGAAGCTTTGCAAGGGCGGGAATTTGCGGCAGCCGTCAGCGCATTTTTTGAGCGTTCTAAACCATAACGGAGCCAGTATGTAGGATGGGCTCCGCCCACCAATCCTGAACACCTGAGCATCAAAAAGACCGCCTGCGGCTACAAGGGCGTTTCGGTGGGCATTGCCCATCTTACAGAGGTTCGATATGAGTATCAATTTGGATTTTTCCGGTAAAACCGTTGTGGTCGTTGGTGGCACCAGTGGTATCAACCGCGGCATCGCCGAGTGCTTTGCCGGACAGGGTGCCCGCGTAGCCGTCGCCAGCCGCTCCCGTGATAAAGTCGACAACACCGTCCTCGCATTGCAGGCGCTTGGTGCGGAGGCCATGGGTTTCGTGGCGGATGTTCGCGAGATTGAGATGCTCTCGGAAGGTCTGGCTCAAGTGGCAGAGACCTTCGGCGAGATAGATGTTCTTATCTCCGGTGCCGCCGGCAATTTTCCATCCATGGCCAAGGATATTTCGGCTCACGGTTTTCGCACGGTAGTGGAGATCGATCTGCTGGGGAGTTTTCACGCGCTTCAGGCTGCATATCCCCACCTGCGCAAGCCGGGCGCCAGTATTGTGAATATCTCCGCGCCCCAGGCCTATATTCCCATGCTCGCGCAGTCCCATGTATGTGCGGCCAAGGCGGGGGTGGATATGATTACCCGGTGCCTGGCACTGGAATGGGGACCGGAGGGTATACGGGTCAATGGCATAGTTCCGGGCCCTATTGAAGGGACCGAAGGTATGAACCGCCTGGCGCCGACGCCGGCGCTGATGGAACTGGCGCGGGATTCCGTGCCCCTCAAGCGTCTTGGTACGCCACAGGACATTGGTCACGCGTGCCTGTTTCTGGCATCGCCCTTCGCGAATTATATCAATGGTGCCATAATCCCGGTCGATGGCGGCTGGGTACAGGGAGGCGCGGTGACTTTGAGCAACACTCTGGGCCAAATGTTCACGCAGACGCAATCACGAAATAGATCTGAATAAAAATACAGGATAACCATGACGACTGATGACAATTCCACCAAGTCGACTGCCGCAAAAGCTGAAGAGCTGGTTCTCAAATTCAGCTGTCTCGACAAACCGGGCATTGTGGCTTCCGTTTCCAGCCTCTTTTCACTTCAGGGTTTCAATATTCGCGAATCCTCCCAGTTCGAGGATGCCTACACACGACGTTTTTTCATGCGCACGGTTTTGCAATCGGTGGAGGGGCCAAAGAACATCGCGGACATCAAATCTGCCTTTCAGTCACTGGCGGAGCGTTATGAGATGGATTGGGAACTGCATGACGGCAGCTATCGGCCACGGCTGTTGATCGCGGTTTCTCAATGGGGGCATTGTCTCAACAACCTGTTGAACGGGTGGAAGCACGGTTCCCTGCCGGTGGATATCGTTGGCATAGTCTCCAATCACGAGGACATGCGATCACTGACGGAATGGTACGGTCTGCCTTATCACTACCTGCCGGTCACCCCGGAAACAAAAGCGCAACAGGAGGCCGAGCTATTGGAAATCATGCGCGGCACCAAAGCGGATTTCCTGGCACTGGCGCGCTACATGCAGATTCTGTCCGACGACCTCTGCCGGCAGCTTTCCGGGCGCGCCATCAACATTCATCACTCCTTTCTTCCCGGCTTCAAGGGCGCCAGACCTTACCATCAGGCCTTCGACCGGGGCGTCAAGCTGATAGGCGCCACGGCCCACTATGTGACTGCCGAGCTGGATGAGGGGCCTATTATCGAGCAGGCCGTCGAGCGGGTTAACCATGCCATGATGCCGGATGAACTGGTTGAAATGGGGCGGGACATAGAGGCGGTGGTACTGCAGAAGGCGGTGCGCTGGCATGCGGAACACCGCGTGCTTCTAAACGGAAAAAAGACGGTGGTGTTTACCCACTAGTCCTATTTCGGGCTCCAATGGAGCCCGAAGGCCTGCCCCCGTGACCTGATCAAAGAGTGCGGCATCAGGCCGCGCTATCCCTATGGCTTTTGCGGCTGAGATATTGTTGCGTTAACTGGCCGAGGCGGTCACCGAGCCACTGCGCCATGTCTTCCTCTTCGACCAGTATGCGCTCACAAACCTCCCGGGTTTGCAGGTCTCCCACTTCCTGGGCCGCGGCGATGAGTATCTTGTAGGACGCGATCTCCATATGCTCGAAGGTATAGCCACTGAGAATGCTCTTGATCACCTCATCGCTGGTCATGAGGCCACCAATCGTTTGTCCCATGGCCATCAGTTTTCCGCCGAGATCCTTGACCGCTGACGTTGATCCGCCAAGTCGATCAATGCAACCTTCCAGAAGGCCGGCCTGAACACGGGTTTCCTCGATATGCTGTTCGATTCGCGCCTTCAACTGAGGGTAGTCCGAGAGGCGGTTGGCCTGCCCCTTTAACATGGCCTCCGCCTGTATTTCCATTCCGTGAGCGTCGCGCAACCAGGTCAACAGCTGTTCTTCTTTTGCTTTTACAACAGACATTCGCTTCTCCTTATTCGAGCCCAGAGTTGATTTGCATGGGATAGGAGTGTGGAGGTCCTGGCATAGTTCCGACTGTGTCGTACGATGACATCGTTGTCATCCATGCGGACTTTTAATAGTTATAAAGACATCTTTCTGATTTCACATCGTTATAAATCGGTATCGGACCCAGGAACCGCGAAAATTCTGGGCTGTGGCGGGTGTACCCATAATGTGACCCAGGTCACATTGGATGTTTGTGAAAAGTGGGACGACAATAAAGACATTGGAGACAAGGATTAAGACATATGAAGCCTAGGGAGTGGCTTGGGGAGCCAGCGAGAGGATACCGCTAAAGGAGCCAGGTAGAGGACTGTTGATAATAACGAGCCTACACCCGCCTGAAGATCCCGGTAGCGTCTATATACAAGGAAATGAGATTACAGCGTGTGCAGGTTGTTTTCCGAATCTAAGGAATTCACCTATGAACACATTCAAGAAAGCACTGCTGCTCCTGGGAGTCCTGACGGCTTCCCAGTTCAGCACCGCCGCCTTCATCTCCTATGGTGCAGGCAACATCAGTGACACCATCAATCCCAATGGTTATAAATGCACCATTGATCACGGTACCTGGATTCATAGCGCGGGGGTTGTAGAGCCCGGCGTCAGTAGCTGTGATCCCATAGGTACTCCCACACCCCGATATCCCCAATTGGTCGCCCCGGCGAGTAATGGCCACACCATGACGCATCGCTGGTGGGGTTCAATCTCCTTTTTTGGCGAAATGACGGTGGGTGATACGGGCGATGCCGGTTATATCACGCCGGACCCCATAACGGCGCGGGTGAGTAATCTCGGTGCCCGTATCATGGGCATACCTGGCGGTTTGACCACCAAGAATGATACCGAATACACCTATTCCATCCCAGATCCCTTCAGTGAAGTTTTTGACGGTATCGCAGTAGGCAACAGTTCCTATTCAAACATGCAGGCCTATTTGAAGGATTACAGCGATGGTTCGGTCACAGTCCAGTGGAATAGTGGTAGCACTCCTGTCATGGAGGCCACTTTTGTTCACGGTTCGCCCAATGTCTACTTCACCGCACTTCAGGGGAATCTGGTGATACGCACAAAAGCGGCGGACGGCGGTGAAAAGGGGGTCTTTTACCAGGGCGGTGACAGCCTTGGCATCTGGACCGATGTGGCCGGGAACCGCAATAATTTTCTGATTACCGGGCACGGCAGTACCCAGTTCACTAACGTTAGCGGGGCCGACATTGGTGTGAGTAATACCACCAAACGTCTGACGGTGACCTGGTTGCCCCAGCTTGTCGGCACACCAAGCAGCACTATGATTGCGGATTTTGCGCAGTATGCGACAGCGCGTGTTGATGAAGTGTTTATCGATTACTCAGTCAACCATGACAACAATACCGTAACGGTTTCCCATCAATACCGCTTTAATGGCGCTCCAGTCACGACTATGACCGGCCTCCTGCCCCTTCATTGGAAAAATTCCAGCCAGGTTCTCAGCGGCTATAAAGTACGCAGTTCGCGCGGAATGGTGCAGTTCGCCCGCACCAGCGGTTTCAGCTATGAGATCCCATTTGTCGGCGTACTTCCCTATTTCCCTGCCGGCGTAGGGGACTACAATCTGGCCCAACTGCAGGCGCTGGTTTCTGAATTCATTGGCCAGGGATCAGCTAACTGGAATACAGCGACAGACACCTACTGGGCCGGCAAGAATTACGGCAAGGTTGCCGAGTTGGCCGCCATTGCACGCTCAAACGGCATGGTGGCCGAGGCGGATCAGCTGATTAACTGGCTGAAGGGAGAGCTGGAGGATTGGTTCCACGCCAATACTTCGGGCGGTCTGGATACGACCAAGTACTTTGTTTACGACAGCACCTGGAACACCATGCTTGGTTTTGATGAATCCTTCGGCGCACAGCAGCAACTGAATGACCACCATTTTCACTATGGTTATTTCGTGCGCGCCGCCGCGGAAATCTGTCGGGTCGATCCCGGCTGGTGTGGTCCGGGCGCCTATGGACCCATGGTGGAACTGCTGATCCGTGATTACGCCGGTGGGCGCAATGATCCCATGTTCCCTTATCTGCGCAATTTCGACCCGGCCTATGGGTTCTCATGGGCATCCGGGCATGCAAATTTCGTATTGGGTAATAACAATGAGTCGACCTCGGAAGCCGCCAATGCCTACGGTGCGGTGATCCTATACGGTTTGATTACCGGCAATACGGACCTGGTTGATCGCGGTATGTATCTCCATGCATCCTCCACGGCGACCTACTGGGAATACTGGAACAACCTTGATCGCTATCTCGGCCTGGGCGGTGACTACGACAACTTCCCGGCGGATTACAGCAAGATGACCACGTCGATCATATGGGGCAATGGCCACGTCTTCTCGACCTGGTTCAGTGGTGCCTACGCACACATCCTGGGCATACAGGGTTTGCCCCTGAGTCCGCTGGTGCTGCACATCGGCCAGTACGCGAACTATCTGCAAAGTTACGTTACCTTGGGTATGAGTGGCGAATCCACCAATGGCAAGCCATCAGGTCTGCCAGATGGCCACTGGCGTGATGTCTGGTGGAATATCTGGGCCATGACGGACGGAACGGCAGCGGCGAATGATCTTGCGGCGTACGGCTTCAATTATCCACCCGAGGAAGGGGAAACCAAGGCGCACACCTATCACTGGGTGCACACCTTCAAGGAACTTGGGCATTTGGTGACGGGTACCGGTAATCTGACGGCGGACGACCCGGCGGCGGTGGCTTTCAACAATAATGGTGTAACCACCTATATCGCCTACAACTACGGTGGATCAGACAAGTATGTCACCTTCTCCGACGGCATGGCGCTTAATGTCCAGCCTGGCAGCTTCCGTATCAAGCACACCGGAGATGTGCCGGATCAGCCTGGCCAGACCAGCTCCTCGTCCAGTTCGAGCTCCAGTTCCAGTTCCAGCAGCTCTTCATCAAGTAGCTCATCGAGTTCTGGTGGAACTACAGGCTGCACGGATATTTGTCTGCAGGAAATCGACGCCAGCACTCTGCAAGCCCGAGTAGCCAACGGTGATGTTGTCGATATCCACTACACCATTAACGGAGGTGCTCAGC
>CAZEWY010000017.1:0-30124 GCA_964515945.1 uncultured Cellvibrionaceae bacterium | reverse complement strand
TGCTCCCCTGCCTGAATGACGTTGTGTTTTTGAGTGAATTCATAGAACCAGGTATCAAGCTGTTTGCCATCCGCCGTTTCCTGCAGAGTCTTTAACGACCTTGCAAGCTTTGCTTCGTGGTCCTTCAGGTAGTCGAGCAGCAGCTGCGCCCGCGTATTGTCGGTGCTGCGGGCGGCATCTACCATGCTCTCCGACAGTTGCTGATGAAATTCCCGAGTTCTGGAAAGCACGTCGTTCAGTGTTTGTGCCGCCATGGTGGTTTTCTCCCTGATCAAGGTGATAGGCCCCTGCTGAAAGGTCAATGTCTTCCCTTGGACAGAATCCTCCGGCCAAGTATCCATTTTTCATGCAATTCGCTGTTCGAAGTGCAGCTCAAGTTCATCTTCTGGTGGCACGGACCAATATTGGAGTATTCAGCGACAGTCCGGTTGCCAGTGTTGCGTTCGAACCAGCAGCGTATCCCGATTAAATTGATGATCAAATGGGAACCCCGCTATCCGCGGGGTTTTTTATGTCTGCAAGTAGCCGCATACCCATTAAGAAAGTGAACGTAGATTTCCGATTTGGTTCAAAGTTGCGACTTTGTGTGACTTCTGGTAGTTTCAAATGCCACAGAAGTTCTGCCGAGCTAGGGTTCCCGCGCACGAGGATAATAAAAAGATGTCTGCCGCTTTTTTGTTGTTATTGACCTTAACCAGTATTGTCACGCTCCTGGTGCTGATCATGGTTTTCAGGATGCAGGCCTTTGTCGCGCTACTGCTGGTGAGCATGGGTGTCGCCATTGCGGGCGGCATTCCCCTGCCGGAAGTTGCCGGAGTCATTCAGGAAGGCATGGGCGGCACACTCGGTTATATTGCCATCGTCATAGGTCTGGGCACCATGATCGGTGAAGTTCTTCAGGTGTCCGGTGGGGCACAACAGATTGCCAATACGTTGATGCGCAAGACCGGAGAAAAAAGGGCGCCCTGGGCGCTTACGGCTATAGGACTGATTGTTGCTACGCCGGTATTTTTTGAAGTCGCCCTGATACTGTTTATCCCCCTGGTGTATAGTCTGGCCCGCCGCACCGGCAGATCGCTCCTCTTTTACGGCATTCCCCTGGTAGCCGGTATTGCCGTGGCCCATTCCTTTATTCCGCCGACACCGGGTCCCGTGGCCGTGGCGTCCATGCTGAGTGCGGATCTGGGTTGGGTCATCGCCATAGGTCTGGTCGCCGGGATACCCGCGGCCATTGTCGGCGGCGTAATCTATGGCAAGTTTATCGGCCAACGCATACACACCGAAGTGCCTGAACACTGCCTGCCCGACCCGATGGAACAACATGGCGATGCGGACCGCGAGGTGCCGAGCTTCGGTATGGTGCTGACCGTCATACTTATCCCCCTGGTCATGATTTTATTGAACACGGTGACTCAGGCGTGGCTGCCAGAAGGGCATGATGCCGCGAATCTTATGGGCTTCATTGGCCACCCGTTTACAGCGCTGCTCACAGCGGTCATTCTCGCGTTTTATGTGCTCGGAACTCGCCTGGGATTTAGCCGTGACGAAATTCAGCAGGTGGCGACGCGTTCCATGGAGCCCGTCGGCATGATCATTCTGCTGACCGGTGCGGGGGGTGTTTTTGGGCGGGTGCTGATCAGTACCGGAGTCGGTGACGCGTTGGTGCAAGCGATGACAGCCTCCAGTTTACCAGTGGTGTTTTTTGCTTTTATTGTTGCCGCCGTCATTCGTGTATCACAGGGGTCGGCCACGGTCGCCATGGTGACGACGGCCGGTCTTCTGGCACCAATTCTTCAGGCGGTGGATTATTCCCAGGGGCAAACAGCCTGTATAGTCATCGCCACGGCCTGCGGTGCGACCGTGCTTTCACATGTCAATGATTCGGGATTCTGGCTGGTCAAGCAGTTCCTCGGGTTGACTGAAAAGCAGACCCTGGCTTCCTGGACCGTGATGGAAACCATCATCGGTCTGGTCGGCCTGGCGGTAGTGGCGGTCTTGAGCGGCCTGTTGTGACAGACCTTTAATCATCCTGCTTCAGTGCTTCCACCTGAATGCGCAAGGTCACTATGCCGGCCTTGCCTTTTCCATAGTGGCTCATTGACATCCCAAACTCCGACCAGTTGATTTCGCCAATGGCATCAGCGCCGCAGACTTCGGTTTTCAGCATGGGGTGGGGTATGCACTTGAACAGGTTGATCGAGAGGTCGGCGGGGCGAGTAATGTCGCGAATGGTGATCTCGCCGTCTATGGTCGAGGGCTTGTCGCCGTCGAAAATGACCTTGCCGCTATAGCGTGCGGTTGGATATTTGGCGACGTCGAACCAGTCCGGCGATCGCGCATGTGTATCCATATCCTCAAGGCCAAAGTTGATGCTGGACATGTCTATCTCAATGTCCACCGTGCCGGTTTTGGCGGCACGGTCGAGGGTGATGGTGCCGCTGGTTTGGTCAAACTTGCCGCGCCAGACTGAAATACCCATATGGGAAAATTCAAAGCTGGGGTAGGTGTGGGTGGGATCAACCTGATACCGCTCCACGGCGGCGAAAGCAGGCCCGGCAATAGCCGCAAGCACGGCAGCCACTATCCAATATTTATTAAACATTTTTTGCTCCTGATTAAAAAATTATTGTTACATGAATGCTCTTAAACGGACTTGCCATCGTAGTGGGTGACAGGAATCGACGACAGATCAATATCTTCAAGACAACGAATATTGATCGCAGCCATTGCCTGCCCAGAGGGATCCATTCCCTCGCCATAGGGATGCATGCCACACTCTGGGCAGAAGCGGTGTTTGATAACATGATGATTGAACATGTAGGTGCTGCCGTTTTCGTCCGGTGTGAGCAGAGTCAGCTTGTCCCGCGGAATAAACCAGAGCAACGATCCCTTGCGGGAACATATGGAACAGTTGCAGGCCAGGGCCTGGGTGATCTCGCCTTCGGCTTCGAAAGCCATGCGTCCGCAGTGGCAACTTCCTTTATATATCATGCGTTCTCTCCTGATGGGGTTGGAAAATCAGCTGGGATTCAGTTCGCGTACCGGCCGCACTTCAATACTGCCGACCCGTGCCGGTGGTATTTTGGCGGCAATCTGTATGGCTTCATTCAGGTCACGGGCATCGACCATATAAAATCCCGCCAACTGCTCCTTGGTTTCCGCGAAGGGACCATCGGTGATCGAAAGCTTGCCATTGCGCATTCTGACGGTAGTTGCCGTCGAGACCGGTTGCAGGGCTTGGCCGGCGATCAGATGGCCGCTTTTATCCAATGCGGCAGCACAGGCCATGCACTCGCTGTCATTGATGACTTCCAGTTCCTTTTCGTCGCTGTACACCAGGCAAAGATATTTCATGACTTTCTCCAAACTGATTGTTGATGTCAATGCATTTTGTCGGGGCTTAATCAGGGGTTCATAGGTTAAGCCCCAGCTATTCATTAGTCGACGGGCGCGGAGGGAAATCGACATTGGGACATTTTTTATTTCGGCAACTGTTGCTGGGCGTTGATTGATCGGTTATTGAGTTGTTCTGGTGACTCCAAAGTCGCGAGTCTCGCCTCCAAAAAACGCCGCTCGGGTTCCTGGCGGGTTAGCTCTAGAGCTTGCCGATAGGCCGATCGAGCGTCCTCATGCAATCCGAGGCGACGACACAGGTCCGCCCGCGCGGAATGGGCGAGGTAATAATCGGCCAGTTCGCCGCGAGCGAGTATGCCATTAATCAGCGCCAGACCCGCCTCCGGCCCGTCGCGCATGGCTATGGCTACCGCCAGATTCAATTCGATCACGGGTGACGGGTGCAGGCGGATGAGCACTTCATAGAGACCGACGATTTCCGCCCAGTCGGTATCCGCCGGTGTGGCGGCCTCGGCGTGTACGGCCGCAATAGCTGCCTGAAGAGTGTAGGGGCCAATAGGGCGCTGATTGAGCGAGTGGGTAACAAGCATGCACCCCTCTCTGATTTGCTCCTGGTTCCAGAGGCTGCGGTCCTGTTCGTCGAGGCGGATGATGTCTCCTTCGGGGGAGCAGCGAGCCGCACTGCGGGATTCATGCAGTAGCATCAGTGCAAGCAGGCCGGGAGCCTCGGATTCCGGCAGTAGTTCCGCCAGTAGCCTGCCCAGCCGTATTGCTTCGGCGGCGAGGTGGTTGCGTATCACATCCGCACCGGCGGAGGCGGCGTAGCCTTCATTGAACACCAGGTAAACGACGTGGAGTACGGCGTCGAGCCTCTCGGGCAGATCGCTTTGCGCGGGCACTTCATAAGGAATACCAGCGTCACGAATCTTGCCCTTGGCGCGCACAATGCGTTGGGCAATGGTGGCCGGCGCGGTGAGAAATGCGCGGGCTATTTCCTCGGTGGTCAGCCCGCAGACTTCACGCAGCGTCAGCGCGACCTGGGCATCCGCTGGCAGGGCAGGGTGACAGCAGGTGAAGATCAGGCGCAGGTAGTCATCTTCCACGCCTTCATTGTCCAGATCCCCGCTGCCCAGGTCCGCATTCTGTTCGGCAATGTCCAGTTCGCTGGCGAGCCTGTCCATGGACGCATCGAAGCGGGCGCGGCGGCGCAGGTTGTCAATGGCCTTGAAACGACCGGTGGACACCAGCCACGGGCGCGGGTTATTGGGGATGCCGTCCCTCGGCCATTGTTCCATAGCGGCGGTGAATGCATCGTGCAGCGCCTCTTCCGCGCGCTCAAAATCTCCGAGCAGGCGGATCAGGGTTGCCAGAATGCGGCGGGAATCCGTTTGATAGAGGGTGTTGATCTTGTCGCGCACCTGTTCGGATGTGTTGCCGTCTGCAAGTGTCATGGTTGCTGTTCCTCAAGTCCTGGACCGCGGGCTTTGAGAAGACAATTTACCAGTAACTTATGCCAGTGGCATCCCCCTGATGCCCGCCCTCCTTTCGACGCAGTGTCAGGAGATTTCTGTTCGTTAATGGCCCATCGTGGCGCGCAGGGTCTCGCTGAGTTCGCTGGCGTCATAGACGGCGGCAGGATTTGTCGGTTCGCCGCTGCCCATGACAATCTCCACGAAAGACGTGTAACGGGTGGATGTGCGCGAACTGCTGATTTGAGCGCCGGTAGAAACAGGGCTGAAGGTGGTGCGGCATCTCAGCAATCCGCAATCGCGACTGATGTAACGGGGTCGATTTGCCGAAATGCCAAATTCAGGACCCTCCCGGGTCTCTTTGTCCGTTTCCCGGCTGACGATGTTGAACCAGTCATAGTCCTGCTGCAAAGTGAGCTCGGCGGCGCGCAACAGTGCGTAGTCCTTCACCCGATCACTGGGCGTGTGGGCGTTCCCGATAAAGGACACCCGGTAACGGTTGCTGGTGAGCCGGGACTCCGCATAGCCGTAGCCGTTGTTGTGGTCGGCCGGGCCGTAGGCGGACTGGGTGGCGCAGCCGGAAGCCAGGATTATGAAAGCCACTGACATTAAAATCTTCATGGGGACCTCGTTTTCTGCCGTTGGATTATCTCTTTCTATCCAACAACACGAACCAGAGGGTCAAAAGGTTCCCATTGAGACATTAATCCGTCTTGCCCGCCTTCTTCTGGCGTCTGTCACCCTTGCGACGATCCGCATGTACATTTTCCGGCAGGCCCTTGTGCTCCTTGCGGCGATCCGGGTTTTCCCGCTCTTCCAGAGCCTCTTCAATTTGACTGAATGTGATGACCGGCTCGGTTTTCTCTTTCATAAGAAGGTTCCACTCTGTGATGGTGTTATTTGGTTACAGCATATTAGTTAGAGCATAGATGAAAAGAAGAGCTATTGGTTGACCTCACGAGCATTGTTGGACATCCGCGGGTCCATATTGTGCTATTTCGTATTGTGCTACAGAGCGCGGTATCTTGGAACCTTATCCGCACTTCTTTAGGCCCGCTTAAATTTCACAAATTTGTGAAGTAGTACCGAATAGACTGCTGTCATAGGTTCGACAAAATGATCGGGGATTCCCGAGTCGAAAGCGGGAGGACACCATGCAAACGAGCGTAAATACCGTTGAACGAAATGTCATTATGGCCAACGCCTGGCTCAATGATCTATCCAGTGAACTGCACGACATCGACAGGGAGGACGCCTGGACGCGCTTGAGTGCGGTACTGCAGACCTTGCGCGATCGCATATCGGTCAATGATGCCGCCGGGTTTGCGGCTCAATTGCCCGCATTGATACGAGGCGTTTTTTTTGACTCCTGGCATCCGGCGGGCACGCCCCACAAGTGGCGTCACAAGGATGACTATTTCGATGCCGTCAGTGCCAAAATGCGAGCCCACCCGCCGATCGACGTCGAGGAAACCATTCGCGCCGTGCTCAAGGTCGCGGCTCGCCATATGGACAGTCAGGAACTGGAGAAGGTCAAGAAAATGCATCCCAAGGAAATGTGGGATCTATGGCCCATGTAAAGAGGCTCATGTAAAAAGACCCATATAAATTTGGCGCAACCTTTTCAGGCGCCGCCCGTAAGTCTCTCCATAGATTATTATGGAGGGAAGAACATGCACAGCCGAGACTCATCCAGCCTGATTGGAGCCGTGGCGATACTGCTCTTGACCGGAATGCTCACCGCTTGTGGTGGCGATAGCAACTACGGGGGTGGCGATTCTGATTCAACCCCGGATCCTGACCCCACCCCTGATCCCACGCCCGCCGTTTTGCCCGTCACCCAATCCACCACCTCCATGGGTGGCACCTATAGTGCCGAGGGCGTGGTGTCCATCCTGGTTTACGATACTGATACCGCCGCTTTTGCCCCGACCGTTGATGATCGCACGGGTATGACTCTCTATACCTTTGATATGGATCCTGTTGGCAGCTCGGCCTGCACATCACAAACCTGTGTCGAAGCCTGGCCGCCCCTGCTGGCCGATGATACCGCTACCGCCGAGGCGCCGCTGTCGCTGATCGAGCGGGACGATGGCAACGCCCAATGGGCCTTACGCGGCAAGCCCCTTTACTTTTTCATGGGCGACAGCGCGGCGGGTGATGTCAATGGCGAGGGCGTCAATGACGTCTGGCATGTGGCCCTGAAGGAGCCGGTGCTGCTCAATGACAGTGCGGTGAACAGCGCCGATGGTGACTATTGGGTGGCTTCCGGCGAGGTTCTGGTGACGGTACCCGAAACCGAGGGGCAAACCGATGTTTTCCTGGCGCAGTTGCAGGACAAGGAAGGCTTCAGCCTTTACACCTTCGACAATGACACCGCCGGCGTATCCAACTGCTCCGGCAATTGCCTGGCCAATTGGCCGGCACTTCTGGCCCATGAGGGGGAAACCGCGGAGCCTCCCTTCAGTATTATTGAGCGCACTTTGGGTGATGCCGGCGGCACCGCGCGGCAATGGGCCTATCAGGGCATGCCCCTGTACTTCTTTGCTGGCGATACCACGGCCGGCGCCACCACAGGCAAGGACATCCCGGCCTGGCATCTGGCCCGACCTCTGCCCTGGCAGGTGATGGACAGTGCGCGCGGCAGCATTTTAGCCGCTGCCGGCCTGGTTCGCAGTGCCGCGCCCAATGCCGAGGGAGTTGAGGAAACCCAAAGCCTGCCCATGCATGGCTTTACCCTGTACACCTTCGACAATGATACCGCGGGTGTCTCCAACTGCACCGACACCTGCCTCACCAACTGGCCCGCCCTCATGGCCCATGCCGGTGCCGAGGCCAGTGGGCCTTTCAGTTTGATCCTGCGTCCCGATGGCACAACCACCCAATGGGCTCTCAATGGCAGCCCGCTCTATTTCTACGCGGGCGATACCGCCGCTGGCGATATCAACGGTGATGAAGCCAATGATCTGTGGCATATCGCGCGTGTACCCCCCGTGGCGGTGGATAGCCATCCGGAGCAGGACCAGATATTTGTGGCCTGGGGCAACCTTGTGGATGTGAATGGCGCCCCTGACGACCAATACGCCGGTTTCACGCTCTATACCTTTGCCGAAGATACCGAAGGCGTATCCACCTGCTTTGGCGGCTGTGCCGACATTTGGCCACCGCTTTATGCATCGGCGGATGCTACGGATTTTGGCGACTTTACCGTTACCCAGCGCGATGACCCCGCCACGACCGATGACGACGCTCTTAATATTCGCCAGTGGGCTTATCAAGGGCAGCCACTCTATTTTTATGCGGGTGACACGCAGCCCGGCGATGTGACGGGTGAATATGGCACCTGGTTTTTTGCCCGTCCCTGATGGGCACATTTTTATCAAGATTCCTTATCAGAAGTTATCAGAAGTTCCTTTGGTTTTCAGATGGGAGGATATGATGAGACATTTAGCTTTGCGATATTCACTACCGATCCTGCTTTTTTGCGGCCTTGCTGGAGCCCTTACCGGATGTGGCGGCGGCTCCGGTGATGGTCTCGACGAACAGGGTATGCCGATGACCGATGAACCCGGCGACACAATGGATGAAGAGCCGGGAGATACAGATACAGACACACCGCCCGACGATACGGTGGAAGATGCGACCCTGGCACAACTGCAGGAGACTATTTTTACCCCCATTTGCAGCGAATGCCACGCGGGTGCCGGCGCGCCACAGGGGTTGCGGTTGGACAGCGAACAGAACAGCTACGACTTTCTTGTCGATCAGCCGTCCCAGGAGGTACCGGCACTGTTGCGGGTGGATCCCGGTGATCCCGACGCCAGTTATATCGTGCGCAAGGTGGAAGCCGGGCCGGATATCCAGGGTGGGCAAATGCCGCTGGGCGGTCCTCCTCTCGAGGCCGCGCAAATCACCATGCTGCGAGACTGGATTGCCAATGGCGCGCCGCGCACAGGCACCGGTGAAATGGCCACCAGCATGAGGATGGCATCGCTCAAACCGACGACGGAAGCCGTGGTATTTACCGCGCATTTCAGCCGACCCCTGCAAGCGGACACACTCGATGACAGTGCCGTACAAGTCTGGTTTCATCGCGGCGATGACCGCTGGTTGGCGCCCGTTGACAGCTACAGCTATCGTCTGGAGCAACAAACCTTGACAGTGTCGGTTGATCAACCGACCACATCAGCCACGGCCGTCGAGCTGTTGTTAAATGACCCGGGAACATCCGCAGTCATGGATGTCAACGGCCGTTTGGTGGACGGTGATGGCGATACGACCGATGGGGGCTCCTATAGCTATGTTTATGCTTATTGAATGGAAGCAGTTACACCGTCAGCTTTTGCTGGCGGTGGCATTCCTGGCTACCTGTCCGGTGGCCGCCGAACCCTACCTGGCATTCAAGACCAATAACGATTGCTCCGCGTGCCACGTCAACCCCACTGGCGGTGGCGCGCGCAATGCTTTCGGCAGCTATTACGGCTCACAGGTGCTGCCGGCCAAGCCTGACAGTCAGAATCTTGCCGATGGCGGACAGGTTACGGAAAACATTCGCCTGGGCAGCGATTTCCGCTTCAACCTTTCATATCTGGATCAAAAGGCCGCGGACGAAAATAAAGGTTTCAATACCGAATATGGGCAGATTTACGTGGCCCTGAAGCCCAAAGGATCCCGCTTTACCGCCTACTTTGACCAGCAGATTGTTCCCGGGAGCAGTCTTACCCGGGAAGCCTTCCTGATGGCGCGCCTCAACCAGAGTCACTACTTAAAGGCGGGGAAGTTCATCGTACCTTACGGCATCAAACTGCAGGATGATGAAGCCTTTATCCGGCAAGCGACTCAGATCAACTTCGATACCAGCGACAGCGGGGTTGAGTGGGGAATGAACCACAACAAGTTGTTTTGGCAGTTTGCGGTGACCAATGGCAGCAGCGGTCAGAATAATGATGACCAGCAGTTTCAGTATGTCGGTCGCGGTGAATATATTGGCAATAATTGGAGGTTGGGCAGCAGTTATTTATTCAATGATGCCCAAGCCGGCGAACGCCAGATGTTCAATATTTTTGGCGGGTTCAATTTTGCCGGATATGTTTTCCTGTTTGAAATGGACCGCATAGAAGATGACTCTATCAGTAATGTGCCGGGAGAGAATCTGGAACAACTGGTGGGCTTGTTTGAGGTGAACAAGGAGGTCACCAGTGGCGTCAATCTGAAATTCACTGCCGAATACCTGGACCCGGACTCCAATATTGATGAAAACGAACGCACGCGGCATTCGCTAATGGTGGAGTACACGCCCTATGCTTTCGTGCAGATTCGCGGCGGCGTACGCGTGGGTGACGATATTCCGCAAAGGGAGCAGGGGAACTATACGGAAGGGCTGGTGCAGTTGCATTTTTATTATTGAGCAAGGCTACTGAAGTTTCTTGGGTGTTGCTGAAGATACGAGGCATGGTGGGGCATGAATCCGGTATTCACTGCTGTGACACGCCGTGAATACGTCCCTGTAGGCTCTGCACCAGCATCCCTGCTGGCGACGGTCACAGCAGTAAATACCGGATTCAGCTTCCAAGTTTGGGGCTCATTCCAAAAACAATATTCTTGACTTTACAATTGACCAGCACTTACCAGGAACCCTGATTGAACCAGGGCCGATTTGGGGTAGGGGCTCCCAAGACCGTCGCCCGCAGGGATGCGGGTGTAGAGCCCCCAGGGATGGGTTCACGGCGAGTCTTGGGAGCCCCTACCCCGAAGCGGACCGGCCAGCGAAGCCACGATAACGTGCCTTAAAAATTATAAGAATAATCCAGGTAGACCTTTTGTCGGTCGGGTAAGGTACCGCTATAGGCAGTCGAGGCATGAAAGTCCGCGAAGCGCAGTAAAATGCTGTGTTGTCTGGCGGGTTTGAATTCAATATCCAGATCGTATTCGTGACCGTAGGGTTCACTGCCGTTGTATTCGCGGAACAGATGGTAGCGTAGGTCAAGTTCCCATGGGCTGGAGCGCCAGTTGATGTGTAGGGATGTGTCTTCGAGGCCATTTTCGGGGGTTGCAGCGAATACATCCGCCCAGCCCTGGAAATTATGCGCGGAAGCCAGGGGCGTGACAAAGCCCGCGCCCTGATCGGCTCCCAGAATTTCGTGGCGGGCGACGAAGCGCCAGGGGCCGTGAATCATGCTCAGGTCCAATAGGCCGTAGGCAGGGCGTGGCGAGCCGGACAGTTCCGTTCGCTCCTGCACCGCCGCTGCAATTTCCCCTTGGTATTTAAAAATGCCCCTAGTGGCGACAAATTTATATTTGCCGCCCAGAGTGCGATTGGACATATCGGGGAAATCTTTATTGTCGATAAAATAGGCGTAGCCGATGAGGCGCGAGTAATCCCATTCATTGACTTGCAGATGCAGCAGGTGAGTGTCCTGCTCATGATCGCCCAGCAGCCCGGCGGGGCGCTCGCCGTCCAGGGCATAATAGCCAGGCTCCTCGTGGGACAGATGGGCATCGGCGCTATCTCCGAAAATCCGGTTGGCGTTGGCAATATAGGCGTAATGCAGGCGCGAGGCGGAAAGTAATTGCCACTCCGTCGACAGGGCATCAAAGGTCTGGTCATTTTGCCAGTAACCGTTGCTGCCGACAAAACGCTGGTCGTCCAGTTCGATGCGCTGGCGTCCCAGGCGTACCTGCACACGTTCGAATTCATAGCTTGCAAACAGTTGATTAATTTCGGTGCCGGGTACGTCCGGAATCACCGGTTTGCCGTTTCTGTTGACGCCATCACTGTGATGGTTCTGCCAGAAGGTTTCCACGTGATCCAGTTCCAGTACCGTGGACAAGGCATGGTTCCATTCCGAGGTGATTCGACCACGCAGAAGTAATGAAGCCGCCTTGCCATTTTGATCGTCGACCTGCAGGTGAGCCGCACGCGTCCGTGCGGCAAGCCCCCATTCATGATCAGCGCTCGCCTGTGCCTGCGCGCAAATGCAGCCTGCGCATGCAAAACATAAAAGCCACGGTCGGCATTTCAGTTTCATATCGTGTAGTGTCCTGGTGACTACCAATCCTCGGCATTGCCGTCATGGAGAATGGTTACGCCCTCCATGGCGTCCATTTCTTCATATAGTTTATCCGGCATGGGGTTTTCCCGCACATCCATATACTCAAGGGAGGGCAGGTGGTTGATATCAATGGTTTTCAATTCGTTGTCGAACAAATAGACTTTTTTCACCGAGAGTAAACCGGTGTAGGTGAATGACGTCATATCGTTGGCATTGCCTTTGAACTGGGTTAAACGGGGCAAGTCAGTCAGCGACAGGGATTTGATGTCATTGTCAAAGAAGTACAGATCCTCGAGGGCCGGCAGTGCCGAAAGCTCCAGGGATTGCAGCTGATTGCGGGCGAGATTCAAGTGGCGCAGTTTGGTCAGGCCGTGCAAGCTGGCGTGAGAAATCTGATTTTTGTAGAGCGATAATTTTTCCAGACCGACAAAGGCGTTAAGACCCTCCAGGGATTTTATGTCCTGGTTGTGGCATTTTATGTCGGTGAATTGTTCGGCGGAAACCCATCCGTTCTCGGCGGCGATTTTCTCCAGGCAGGATTGCAGGTTTTTATCCGCAACCTGAATGCCCCCACTCCAGGCGTTCATGCTGCCAATCATCAAGGCAAGGAATAGTCTGGCTTTTATCATGGAATCAACCTCCCTGCGAATATACTCTTGCGGAGAAGAGGTATTGGTTTCATCGTTGGTTGCCGGATTGATAGTGAGAACCGATGGTAACAGCAACATCAGGCCAGTAAAAGATGTCCCGGCAGGCGCTTTATGGATTTGTGAAATTGCGAACTGAATGACGACCTACGCTAGGGGAGTCACCACGCGAATTGGTCAGGCATTTTCGTCAGGCCGACAGGCTAAATCGCCGACTCCTTGGTGGCTTCGAAGCGCACGCAGACCCCGGTGGCGACAATGATATCGCTGGGCATATTCAAGGGTGAGCCGCCAATTTCCTCCTGAGTGAGAACCAACTTTTCCGCGTCCTTGACCAGACGCCATTCCGCCTGTGACAAGGACAACTGCGCTACGTCCGTGCGATCGAATACTGCGATCGGCCGTGTCTGCCCATCGCGGCGGGATTGCGCCCACAGTTGCAGGCTGCTGTCCTCCTCGAGCGTGACCTGGTTCCACTGCAACCACATTGTCTGGTTGTCTCCTGTGGTCAGTGCCGTCAGGCGGGCAGCGCCTGTGCTGTCGGTCAGTACAGCGACGTAATCTGTGTTGGGTCGCGTGGTGTGAAACTGCGGAAGCATAACCGCCACTGTCGCGAGCATTGCCATTGCCGCGCCGGCAATCCACCAGCGCCATCGGGATGGACCTTGTCCCGACAAATTTTCATCTACGTTCATCACACCAATCCGGGTGGCTATTGCCTCCCAGGCGCCGGGTTTGGGAGGCAGTTGCCTGCGCCTGTTCTGAAGCCCCATAAAGTGCTCCTCCCAAAACCGGATGTCCCGCTGCAATTGCGGGTCATTGCTCAGACTTTCTTCAAACGCCCGACGCTCCGCGGGTGGCAGGGTGCCGGCGACATATTCGAAAGCGGGACTGCTTTTATCTAAATGCTCGTTTCTGTCTTCGCTTCCAGACATTGCTTTAGCCTCTCTGCGCCGCGATGCAGCCAGGATTTGACGGTGTTGACGTTGGTTTGCAGATGGTTCGCGATTTCCTCACGGGAATAACCTTCCAGATAAGCCAGCTGAATACTTCGACGGCTGTTATCGGTCAGACGTTGCATGCAGGTGGCGATCAATGTTTGCAAACGATCCATATGGGCCTGCTGCTCGGGGTCATCGGTGCTGCATAGTGCACTGCAAACCTCGCTCCCATCTTCGTCGTTAAACTCCCTGACTTGATGCTTTCTCTCCTTTGCCAGGCGATCCAGCGCCCGGTATCGCACTATGCTGGTAATCCAGGTGAGTGGCCGAGCCAGGTCCGGCCTGTAGGAACTGGCATTTAGCCAGATCTGTATGAATGCATCCTGCAAGACATCATTGCTCAACTCCTCGGATTTCAGAATTCGAAAAGCCACGGCATTCAGGTAAGGCCCGAGACGATCAAACAGCGCCTTCAAGGCATCCTGGTCCCGAAGGGCGCAGCGCGCGATCAATGCCACCAATTCTTTGTCTGTTTCATCCATATCAACAACTCAGATTTTACGGCTATTCGCGGATATACGCTCACGTGTCAAAAAGGTTGCATAAAAAAATCAAAATTGTTTGGCATTTCCAGAGAATACAGGACTTGTTTGCCTTTTACGTGCCCTTTCACTTCCCTTTTATATAGTCCTCAAACAGGCTGTAGCGCCACTGACGCATGGCGATCACCAAGGTCGTGCCGTGCTTTTCGTCCATGGAGACCGGGCGATCCTTTTCCAATTGGGCATTGAATTCCAGGCTCAATTTATCCATTTTATCCTGAAGTGCCGCGTTGCCCTGACTGCTCAGCAGACCGTTCAAAACCAGCAATTTTTCTGACGCGCCGTCAAACCGGGAGTCAAAGAAGTCTTTTTCGACATATTTCAGGAAAAAGCGCTGGATCGGACCGTCCGGCAGCCAGTGAAAATTGGGCGCTATACGCAGCTTGATGCGGTTGCCGGGCAGCAGGTCAATCAGTTTCAGGCGATCCAGCTGAGCGAGCTTTTGTATGCACTCGGTTTCGGCAAAATTGTAGTGGTCTAGCAGGTCATGATAGCCAAACCCGTTGATCACACTGACGGCGATCATCAGGAGTACTATATCCGATGCTATCTCGGCCTCCTGCTCCTTTGTAAGCTGCTCAACTTGCCGCTGCCGGCGCTGTATGATGTTTACCAGGTCAGACAATTCGATGCCGGCCAATTCGCACACCTTTTCCAGGCGCGGCAGCGTGAAGGCCTGGTCGGCAAATAGTCGTTTGATGGAGGCTTCGCTCAGCTCCAGGGCCTGTGCTATGTCGGCGTAGGTGATGCCGGCAGCGCGCAGATGCTTTTTCAGGGCTGCCAGTAGTGCGCTTGTTTGCGCCATAATAACGTCGCTCGTTTTATCCGCTGCTGTTAGCAAGGATTGTTATGAGGATTGTAGTAAAAGTATCAATATAGGATACTTTTAAGCTATTATACTAACACAATAACGGAAATGGTTTCGCCAAATTAATCTTTATGTAGACTGGGCAGGCGACCAATAACCAAGGACAAATATAATGATCAAGCTCAGACAAATCACCGGTGGAGTTCCCTTTTTCACGGCGGTGTTCCTGAACGCATTCGTGGACCTGGGGCACAAGATCACCATCCAGAACACCGTGTTCAAACTTTACGATGGCACTATTCAGGTTGTTCTGATTGCCATAGTCAATGGTTTGATTTTGCTGCCGTTTATCCTGCTCTTGAGCCCGGCGGGTTTCCTTTCCGATAAATACCGCAAGACCGATGTCATGCGGCTGTCAGCCTGGGCTGCGGTGTTTAATACCTCGGCGATTACCGTTTTTTATTATCTGGGCTGGTTCTGGCCGGCCTTTGCCATGACTTTTCTGCTGGCGGCGCAGTCCGCCATCTACTCTCCGGCCAAATACGGATATATCCGGGAGCTGTTCGGCAAGGAGCGTCTGGGCGAGGCCAATGGTGTCGTTTCCGCGCTGTCAATCTGCGCGATTCTCGCGGGTATTTTTGCCTTCTCCATTTTGTTCGAGCTCTGGTATCCCGCTGACGCTGTTTCCGAGTCGGACGTTCTGCAAGCCATCGCTCCTGTTGGCGGCCTGCTGGTTCTGAACAGCGTGATTGAGGTGATCATGATGTATCGCCTGCCCGCCCAGCAGCCGACCGGTGTCGCGGGGAAATTCAGTACGCAAAAATACCTGAGTGGGCGCCTGTTCAAAGAGGATCTCCAGCCGCTGGTAAAACGCAAGGTCATACGCCTGTCTGTTATTGGCCTGGCGACCTTCTGGGCCGTGGGACAGGTGATGCTGGCGGCTTTTCCGGCCTTCGTGAAGCAGGAAATGCTGGTGACCAACGCCATAGTGGTGCAGGGCATACTTGCCTGTGCCGGTGTGGGCATAGCCCTGGGTTCCATGTTTGCCGGGCGCTTTTCCCGCGACCATATCGAAACGGGATTACTACCCATCGGTGCCGCCGGTATTGCGCTGGGATTGATGACTCTGCCCTACACCGATTCCACCTATACCGCGGCGTTTGCTTTCCTGTTTATCGGTTTCATGGGCGGCCTGTTTATAGTGCCGCTGAACGCGCTTATTCAGTTCCATGCCGGCGAACATGAGCTGGGCAAAACACTGGCGGCCAATAACTGGTTCCAGAATGTGGTGATGCTGAGCTTTTTACTGCTTACGGTTGTTTTCGCGCTTCTGGGGTTAAGCAGCAAGGCCTTGCTTCAGCTGATAGCCGTTGTCGCCATTGTCGGCGGCTGTTACACCGTTTATCAACTGCCGCAAAGCCTTACGCGCTTCGTGATGAGCTTTCTGATGTCGCGTCGCTACCGGGTCGCCGTGCAGGGGATGGACAATATTCCGGCGAAGGGCGGTGTTCTTTTGTTGGGCAACCACGTCAGTTGGGTGGACTGGGCCATAGTGCAACTGGCCTGCCCGCGCCCGGTGCGCTTTGTCATGATCCGGAGCATCTACGAGCGCTGGTACCTGAAGTGGCTGTTCGGCCTTTTCGGCTGTATTCCCATTGAACAGGGGCCACGCAGTCGAGCCGCGCTCAAGGCAGTGACCGATGCGCTTGATCAGGGTGATGTCGTGTGCCTTTTCCCCGAGGGTACCATCAGCCGTACCGGGCATCTGGCGGAATTCCGCCGGGGATACGAGCGCGCCTGCGAAGAGGCGAACGATGATGTCGTGATCCTGCCCTTTTATTTACGGGGCCTCTGGGGCAGCCAGTTTTCGCGATCTTCCACTCGCCTGAAAAGTGATTCTGCCTCCCTTGCACGAAGGGACCTCATGGTTGCTTTTGGTAAGCCGTTGCCCAAAAACACTACGGCGGATGTGCTGAAGCGCCGGGTGCTGGATCTCTCCATTTCATCCTGGAAGGCACATATTGCCACCCTGCCAACGCTGCCGGATTTGTGGATAACCACGGCCAAGCGCAGGGGCGGACGCCTGGTAATGGCCGATGCCACAGGAAAGAGTCTGTCCGGCTATCAGGCGCTTACTACAGCCATTATTCTCGCCAGGCGAATCAAGCAGGACAGTTGCGGACAAAATGCAGGATTGTTGTTGCCCAGCAGCGTGGGTGGCATGCTGGCGAATATGGCGGTTCTGATGCGCGGAAAGACCGCTGTGAATCTGAACTATACCGCAAGCCTGAATGCTTTGCGGGCCGCCGTAACCCAGGCGGACATCAATACCATTTACACTTCCCGGCGTTTCGTCAAAAAGCTGCAAGCTCGCGGCATTGATCTCACGGAGTTATTTTCAGGTGTTAACGCGGTTTATCTGGAGGATATGGCCGGACGAACTGGCCTTTTCGAGAAAAGCCGCACCTTCCTGTGCGTAAAACTGCTGCCGGCGCGCCTGTTGGCCCTGCTTTACTGCCGCGCCCGCGACAGTGACGCAACAGCGGCCATTCTATTTTCCAGCGGCAGCGAGGGCCCCCCGAAAGGCGTGTGCTTGAGCCACCGAAATATCATGGCCAACGTCAAGCAGACGGCTGACGTACTCAATACCGAAGAGCAGGATGTCATCATGGCCAACCTGCCACTCTTTCATGCCTTTGGCCTGACGATCACGCAATTCATGCCACTGCTCGAAGGGGTTCCTGTCGTGTGTCATCCGGACCCGACCGATGCGCTGGGTACAGCCAAGGCCATTGCGCAATACCGGGCCAGCATTCTGTTCGGCACCTCGACCTTTTTGCGCCTGTACAGCCGCAACACGAAGATCCATCCGCTTATGCTGGGCAGCCTGCGCCTTGTGGTAGCGGGGGCCGAGAAACTCAACGAAGAAGTGCGTGACAGCTTCAAACTGAAATTCAGCAAGGACATCTATGAAGGCTACGGCGCGACGGAAACCACACCCGTCGCCAGTGTTAACCTGCCCGACAAGATCGAGACCCAGCACTGGCAGGTGCAGCGGGGGCACAAACTCGGCTCTGTCGGCATGCCCTTGCCCGGCTCCAGTTGCATGGTGGTCAATCCGGAGACTTTTGAAGAATTACCCACCGGTGAAGCGGGTATGCTGCTGATCGGTGGCGCGCAGGTGATGCAGGGTTACCTGAATGATGCCGAAAAAACCGAAGCCGTGATCAGGGAAATAGGGGGCACGCGCTGGTACATCACCGGTGACAAAGGCTATATCGACAGCGACGGCTTTTTATTCATTGTCGACCGCTACTCGCGTTTTGCAAAAATTGGCGGCGAGATGATCAGCCTCGGGCAGGTGGAGCGGGCAATCCAAAAAGTGGCGGAGGATCCCGATGCCGAGGTTGTTGTCGTTGCCATACCGGACAATAAAAAGGGCGAGAAACTTGTGGCGCTGTATACGGCGGATCTGGATGTTGCATTGACAAAACAAAAGCTTCTGGAAGCGGGCGGCAGCAATTTGGCTGTTCCAGACAGTTGGCAACAGTTGGAAGAACTGCCCAAACTGGGTTCGGGAAAAATGGATTTTGCCAAGGCCAAGGCGATAGCCCTCGAGGGTTGTAAGGCGGGTGTGCGGGCGGCGGTTTAAAAGAACCCGCCGTTCACATCGGCTGATTTGATTACTCCACGAACTTTGAATCCATGTTTCCCCACTACACATGCAGCAAGCCAATATTTGCACATTAGTGAATGGATTTTTGTCTTCGTAAGAGAGCGCCCGGCGCTTCGCGTAAGGCTTTCCGAAAACGTCGTAAATACGTCCCTGTAGACTCCATCACGAGGTCCCTCTCGTGACGGTTTCGGAAAGCCTTCCCCGAATCACCTTGGATTGGGCATAGTAAGTCGTTCTTTTCCTGAGAGCCGCTTCTGCGGAAATGATAACGGGTGGCCGAGTGTTAAGGGTAAAAAATGCTTTACTCAAAGCAACCGGGGCTGCGCAGGGTGAAGGTTCGGCAACCGTCACAAGAGGGACCTTGTGATGGAGTCTACAGGGACGTATTTACGACGTTTGCCGAACCTTCACCCTGTGTGGCCCGAGAACTCTCTTACGAAGATAAAATCAGGCTCTAAGCTGGTAAATGCAAAACCGCTATTTAAGAGAATTGTAAGGCGTCGTCGCACTGATGCGATGGATACTCAAATCCGCACCCTGGTACTCTTCCTCATCGGACAAACGTACTCCCATGCTCTTCTTGATCAGCCCGTAGACCACGAAGCCTCCGATGGTTGCCAATACCACACCCGCCAGAGTGCCCACCACCTGGGACCAGAAGCTGACGCCGCCCAGACCACCCAGGGCCTCCAGCCCAAAAATACCGGCGGCGATACCGCCCCAGGCACCGCATAAACCGTGCAGTGGCCAGACGCCGAGCACGTCGTCGATCTTTAAGCGGTTCTGGGTCAGGGTAAACATCCATACAAAAAGACCGCCAGCCACGGCGCCCACTACCAGTGCACCAATGGGGTGCATCAGGTCGGATCCCGCGCAAACCGCGACCAGTCCGGCCAGGGGACCGTTGTGAATAAAGCCGGGGTCGTTCTTGCCTGTTACCAGAGCGGCGAGTACGCCGCCCACCATGGCCATCAGTGAATTGACGGCTACCAGGCCGCTGATAGCTTCGATTTTTTGGGCGGATACCACATTAAAGCCGAACCAGCCGACTGTGAGTACCCAGGCGCCCAATGCCAGGAAGGGAATACTGGAAGGTGGGTGAGACGAGATGCGGCCGTCCTTGCCGTATCGACCCTGGCGTGGCCCCAGCAGAATCACAGCGCCCAGTGCCAGCCAACCGCCCATGGCGTGAACCACCACAGAGCCGGCAAAGTCGTGAAAGGGCGCGCCGAAACTGGCCTCCATCCAGGTTTGAAAGCCGAAGTTGTTGTTCCACACCATGCCTTCAAAGAAGGGATAAACGCCTGCGACCAGAACCGCCGTTGCCAGCAGTTGCGGGTAGAATCTGGCCCGTTCGGCAATACCGCCGGAAATGATTGCCGGGATGGCGGCGGCGAAGGTCAGCAGGAAAAAGAATTTCACCAGAGCGTAACCATTGTCCAGGTTCAGTATATCTGCGCTGGAATAAAAGCTGGTGCCGTAGGCAATCGAGTAACCAACAAAAAAATAGGCGAGGGTGGAGACCGAGAAATCAGCAATGATCTTGACCAGGGCATTGACCTGATTCTTGCTGCGCACCGTGCCCACCTCGAGAAAGGCAAAGCCCGCGTGCATGGCCAGCACCATGGCCGCACCTATGAGCAGGAAAAGAACGTCGACACCATTTTGAAATGTTTCCATTGAAGGTAAGCCTCTTATTTGAACTTGGGGAGGCGTTATGCACCATTTGTGCCCATCCTGAAATCTGTTATAAAACAAGGGGTTGCTGGTTTTGTGCACCATCGTTGAATTTTATTGTGCGCTACGGGGGTGCATGGCTGCCTGATGGTGCACAAAATGGGGGCAGACTGCCTCGCCGCTTGCCACAGTAAGCCACTATCGCGTATAAGCAGCCGATACCTATAGCTTACATATACCAAAGGAGCGAATTCGATGCTGTTATTGATTGCGGGTCTGGTTATTTTTTTGGGGGTACATTCCGTCGCCATAGTGGCGCCACACTGGCGAGCCGCCGTCATGGCCAAAATGGGTGAAGGTCCCTGGAAGGGGATTTACGCTCTGACAGCCCTGCTCGGGCTGGTGCTTATCATTATCGGCTACGGTATGGCCCGGCAGGAGCCCGTGCTGCTGTACAGCCCGCCGTCGTTCCTGCGGCATCTCGTGGCGTTGCTGATGTTGCCGGTGTTCCCGCTGCTCCTGGCGGCCTATCTGCCCGGCAAAATCCAGGCGAAGCTCAAGCATCCAATGCTGGTGGCGGTCAAAACCTGGGCACTGGCCCATCTCCTGGTCAACGGCATGCTGGCTGATGTCCTGCTGTTCGGTAGCGTTCTTGCCTGGGCTGTGGTTGATCGCATCTCTCTGAAGCGTCGTCCACCAAAGTCGGTTCCGCATCTGCCGGCCGGCCGCGCCAATGATGCCATTGCCGTGGTCGCCGGGTTGATCATCTATGTGCTGTTTGTCCTCTGGGGGCACGAGTGGCTCATCGGGGTGCGGCCAGTCTAAAAAATTGATCCGTTAGCCACAAACGACCGAGTGGTGGGGGTACAATACCGGCCTCCCCGGTCCGGGGCGGGCACACTTGTTGCGAACACACATGGAAACAGGGCTTAGATCCACTTAATGAAGATTCTAGTTACCGGAGCCGCGGGATTTATCGGCTTTCATACATCCAGACAACTGTTGGAAGCCGGGCTGGAAGTGATAGGTCTGGACAACTGTAACGACTATTATGACGTTCAGCTCAAACGCGATCGGCTGTCACTTCTGAATGAATACGACCGGTTCAGCTTCACCGAAACTGATCTGGCCGATCGTGGGGGGATGACAGCTCTGTTTGCCGCTCACGAATTCGATCGGGTCATACATTTGGCGGCACAGGCCGGCGTACGCTATTCGATCGAAAATCCACATGCCTATGCCGAAAGCAATCTCATGGGGCATTTGAATGTCCTCGAAGGCTGCCGGAATACGCAAGTTGATCATCTGGTATATGCATCATCCAGTTCCGTGTATGGCATGAATACCTCCATGCCCTTCAGAACCTCCGATTCGGTCGATCACCCCGTTTCCCTGTACGCCGCCACCAAGAAAGCGAATGAGCTGATGGCTCACACCTATGCCCACCTCTATGACCTTCCCACCACCGGCTTGCGCTTCTTTACGGTTTATGGCCCCTGGGGCAGGCCCGATATGGCGCCCATAAAATTCGCCAGGGCGATATTTGCCGGCGAGCCGATCGATGTCTACAACTTTGGAAAGATGCAGAGGGACTTTACCTATATTGATGACATTGTCGAAGGCATAATCCGTGTCTCGGACAGGATTCCGCAGCCCCAGGAACAGTGGAAGCCGGAGTCGGGCACCGCCGCCGAAAGTTCCGCTCCCTATCGCGTTTACAACATTGGTGCCGGTCAGCCCGTGGAACTGATGGACTTTATTGCCGCCATTGAGTCCGCCACCGGCATCGAAGCGAAAAAGAACATGTTACCCATGCAGCCCGGCGACGTACCCGCAACCTGGGCCGATACCGAAGACCTGTTCAAGGCAATAGGCTATCGTCCCCAGGTGGGTGTCGAGGAGGGCGTCGCACGCTTTGTCGAGTGGTACCGGGATTATTACCGTTGTTGAGCGGATAAAGAGAGACTATGAGAAACAGTCAGGTTCGATCACCACATTGGAGTAACCCGCTGGCGAGCTGGTTTTTCCGAATAGCAGCCAGTGGATTGATACCCGCGCGCTGGTTCCTGCCATCCCTGCCAACCGAAGCGCAAAGGGCAGCGCGAACGGGGATTTTAACCCTCGAAATTGTCAGTCACTGCTGGCAATATTCGCATCTTCTCGCCTATCAGTTAAGTTCTCTGGTGAAATTCCCGCCTACCCGCGCGCAAGTCACAATGACCGTCTTCTACTCGTTGGAAGACGCGGCAACGGCTGCGCTTCTAGAATACTTCGGCACCATGGAAGTCCCGGGAGTGACCTGGAATTGGCAGCCGTTGCCCAGGGAGCAGCTGTTTCGTCGCGCAATAGGACGAAACAGGGCAGCGCTGGCAACCGAGGCTGATTGGATCTGGTTTACGGACTGTGATTTATTATTTCGGGAAAATTGCCTCGATGCCCTGGCCGAGGCGTTACAGGGGCGCCGCGATGCTCTGGTCTACCCACGCCAGGAGCGTTGTACCTCACTGCTTACTGATACTGACCCTTTGTTGCGTGTAGATTTGCAAAAACCACGACTGGTGGATATCAGTGATGAAAAATTCACCCTGCAGGAGCGTACGCGGGCGACTGGTCCACTGCAGATTACCCACGGAGATGTGGCACGGACCTGTGGTTACTGCGACAGTTTGGGAATTTATCAAACTCCCGCCGATCACTGGTGCAAAGCATACGAAGACCGCGCATTCAGGTGGCTTCTTCGCACTCAGGGAACGCCATTGGATATTCCCAACGTCTATCGCATCCGGCATGTGTTCAAGGGACGCTACACCGGTAGTGCATTGAACACCGGCTTGCGCAGCCGCATCCGACGGTTCGTTTCCTGGTCAAAAGAACGCACCAGGTATTGAGTTCATCCATTCGTGGCTCGGCACCGGGTTCTCGCCATGCCGTAAGGATTTTCATCGTGCAAGATCATGTTTATTTATGTTCGTCCATGCGCCACATATATTTGGCCATGGGGCTTGCGCAAGCGTCTCCGCGGATACGCCACCACTTGATGATCATAAATCAAAAGACGGTGAATCCGGCGGCTCAGCTCTTGGCCAAGAATCCGGAACCTTTTCACTCGGTTGAGTTTTTTCAAGATCGCACGGGTACTTTGGGAAAATATTGGAGTAAGCGACAGTGCCTGATGCGCCTTAAAGAACTGGTAATAAAACTCAAGCCAATCAAAGTGTTTGGCGGCAATGACCGCCGGGTTGAATTTCAGTACGTCATGCATCAAGCCCAAGCAATATGCCCTCAAGTTATCGGAGCTTATTTGGATGACGGTATAGGTAGTTACATTAATGGTGTATATATTAATAAGTGGCGCGCGATAATTGATTTAACCGCTGATCGTCTGCTTAAACGCATTTTCTATGGAAGCTGGTATGACAAGCAGCGACTCTTGGGTGGCACTCGATGGGTGCGTGAATGTTATTTGAATTTTCCAGAGTTGGCGCCCGACCGGCTAGCCCGTGACAAAACCATCATTGGCCTTGAACCGGAAATCTTTCGCGGTCCTGCGTTTTCCAAGCTTCTTGAGCGCTTTATCTGCACTTATGATCAACGCGGTGCGGGTGCTTTTCCGGTGAACCATTTTTATGCCCACTACGATGCATTTTTAATTTTGCCTCACTCGAAACTGATAGGCAGGCATTTTTCGAGTGTGCAGCATTATAATAAAATGGTGAATGAATATTTGCGGCAGTTCAAATCAGTAGCGGTCAAGTATCATCCGCGAGAAACTCACTTTTATTTTGAAAGCGATGCGGAGGTAACAGTATTTCCCGGTTTGTTGTCCGCAGAAATTATTTTTTCTTTTATTGAAGTTGATTGTGTGGTTGGTGACTTGTCTTCGGCGTTGCTGTCCGCAGTGTGGTTGTTGCCCAATAGCCGCGCCGTCTGTCTGTGTCCCGAAACCTTGAAAGCAAGCCCAATACTACAACTGATTGAGCGGACGCAGGCTGAAATTGTTTATTACTAGGGAACCTCTGATCAAGTCCCTGCGGTCTCTGGCTTACAGGAATTGTTGCTGGCAAGGCGCGCGATTGAGTCGGGCTGGTTGCCCGTCGAATGAGTGCAACGCTGCCAGCGGCAATTCCTGTAAGCCCCGAAGGGCGCTGCCTGGCGCGGGCACTCTCGGCGTTGGCAATCTTACTAAGGGCTACGGCCATGAGCTGCGATTGCCGCCTTGAGATTGCCTCGCGCCAGATTGCGCAGAGGCCACAGGGACTTGATCAGAGGTTCCCTACGCCAACCCAAGCGCTTATTTTCCAAAATAGGCAATCAAGGTTATAGGCGCGCTTTTTTGGCGGATAGTTCTTGTAGAACATTGTTATAATTGCGGCTCAACCTCAGCCGTGTCCCGCCCGCCAACATAATAAAATAGTCGCCTTTGCGGAAAGGAATAATTTCCTCTATAAAGCGCACATTGACGATGGTGGAGCGATGGATTCGGCGAAACCACTGCGGATTGAGTTGTGCGCACAGGTTTTTCATGGTGCAGCGCATGATGTGGATTTCGCCGTTTGCGTGCACGCACATATAGTCGCCGGCGGCATCGATCCAGGCAATGTCCTTCACTGAAACCTTTATCTGGGGTTGCTTATTTTCAATGATTATCTCTTCTGAATAACCCTCGGCGACTGCATGCACCGCGTCCGTTATCGGTGAATTATCGAGATGGGAGGCCAGTTCGATAATGTCCTGCTTTCTTGATGAGGCATTATCGTTGTGGTTGGACAGTGCAGTCTCGATACTCTGCAGTAAACGTTCATCCGAGTAAGGCTTGACCAGGTAATCCAGTGCGCGCACTTCAAATGCCTTTATGGCGAACTGATCATAAGCCGTGGCGAAAACAATAATCGGCATGGCGTCAGATTGAAGCGCCTTTACGACTTCAAAGCCATCCATGCCCGGCATGACAATATCGAGGAATATCAGGTCTGGTTGAAGCCGATTGGTGGCCTCCAAAGCCTGCAATCCATTCTCGCATTCCGCGACCAGATCAATGTGGGGGTGATTTTGCAATTTTCGCTTGAGATCCTGTCTCAGGAAAGGTTCATCATCCGCGATAATAGTGCGCAATTTGGTCATTATTCTGTTCTCTCATGTGGATTGAGGCCTCGTTATCGTCCATGGGAGATGTGGGTGCTTTTCCGGTGTCCAGGGGAATGGATATCCGTACTTCCAGCCCGTGAGGTTGAGCCTTCAGTAACTGCAAGGAGTGCTGATTTCCGTAAAAACTCGTCAGGCGTTCCCTGGTGTTTTTCATACCGATACCAGCGCCATCACTGTGGCTGGTCAGATTCTGGCCCGGTCCATCGTCCTTTACTGACAGTATCAGGGATTTTTCCCGGATATAGGACGAGACAACGATGGTGCCCTGGGAAAGGGAGGGAGCAATGGCATATTTAATGGCATTCTCTACCAGGGGCTGCAAAATCATGCTGGGAATTCGGCAGACCAGGGTGTCGGGTGCCAAATCGAAACGGTAGTTCAGGCGATTGGCATAACGGATTTTTTCAATATTGAAGTAGAGTTGAAGGACATGAATTTCGTCTTTTAAATTATTGGTCTGCAAGGGATCGTTGGCCAATGAGTAGCGCAGAAATTCACTGATTTCCATGGTCGTTTTTTTGGCGAGATCGGCCTTGTTGTCTGAGATAAGCGCGCAAATATTTGCCAGAGTATTGAATAAGAAATGTGGATTCAGCTGATAGCGGAGCATTCTGAGCTGCGCGTCCTTGGCGGCAGTCTGTGCTGCCAGCAGCGAGCGTTCCCGGTCAACCAGTGTATTGCGGTATTTAAAGCCGTAATAAATTGCGGACCAGGCTGCCAATATGGTGAGTGAGTTGGGATACCACTCGGCGGCCGTGGTCCATAAATCCTTCACAAGGACATCGGGGAAATATTCCTGATAAATCAGTAGCTTGCCTAGAGTCCAGATTTCCGCGGCAACAGCTACGGACAGAAAAACAATAATCATGCCAAGCCAGATAGCCTTGTGCCAAAGCCGTCGCTGTACCTCGCGCAGAGCAAGGCTCAGAACGAAGCCCAGAAATCCCTCCCAGGCATAATAAACGGCCAGATGCCAATTGCTTATCAGGCGATCGGTGGGCGTGTAGGTAAGATGGATAAAAACCGGGTACAGCAGCCAGCCCGCCGTTTGTAACCACCAGAATTGTGGCTCGGGCCATGCCTTCAGGTCATAATGCGGTTGCGTCATCATAGTGCCGGCTCATATTGTTTTTATCGCCATGAATGAATTATAGCAATGGGAAGTTCCCGAATTGCCGGAGCCTTCGGAGGGGCTATAAAATATGATAATACACATAGAACCCGCGTTAAACGAGCACTGATAAGTTAATCTCTCTCTGAAAGCCCCTGTCCCTTTTAACGCATTACGTGGGCATGTCGCCGCGTATCTCCTACCCATCCGACGCTCCTGCTAAACTTATTACAATGCCCCCACGCTTTTCGAAGCTGGCGCTTTGGCAAATTCCCGTCTATATAAAGGGGTTTGTCGTATTTCCACCTCCAGAGCCGCGAGATAACCCCGCTTTGGCGGTACGGACATTCGGAATGGAAGGATAATTCGGTATATGCGAGACCCCTTTACCCGCCTGGCCGGTCGCACTGCAATCACCTATATAGTGGTCGCAAGCCTCTGGATTCTGTTCTCCGACAGCCTGGTAGCCGCACTTTTCGGCAAGACGGCCATATTCTATAAGGTGCAGACGCTCAAGGGATGGGTTTTCGTACTCTTTACCGGCGCGCTCCTCTATGGCTTGATGAAGCGCATTCTCCACCGTATCGAGACCGTAGCCTACGAAGATCAGGTCACCGGCTTGCCCAACCGACTCGATTTTACCCAGACCAAGCGGCGCCGCTGCAAGCGGGCGCGCGCGCACCATCAACGCTTTAGCCTGACCATTTTCGACGTGGATAACTTCGCCGACCTGAATGACGAGCAGGGCCACCGCGAGGGCGATAAACTGTTGGCGCTCCTCGGTCAGCGGCTGACCGAGAAGCTCGGCGCGGGCTGGTACGTCGCCCGCCTGGGCGGGGATGAATTTGGTGTCTTGTCGCCCATGAATGTCGATCCGGAAGCGATCCAGACGACAATGAATTCGCTGCAATGCAATCTGACGCGGGCAGATGATGAGCCCTTGCTCAATGGCATAACGGTCAGTGCCGGAACCAGCCTGTTTCCGGACCATGGAGATAGCAGCCTGGACCTGATGCGGCACGCGGACATGGCACTGCTGCACGCCAAAGCCAGCGGCCGGGATTGCCATATTGTTTACCGCGATAAGCTGAAGCAGGATCTGATGGAGCGCATTTTCCTGCTGAAAGATCTCAAAGCCGCCTGTGACCGGGGCGATTTTGACGTGGTGTACCAGCCTCAATGGTCGGTCTGCGATCAATGCTGGACGGGTGTTGAGGTTCTGGTACGCTGGCAGCACCTCGAGCGCGGCATCATAGCACCGGATGTGTTCATACCTCTGGCGGAGAAAGCCGGGCTGATAGCATCTATTACGGAATTCGTAGTCAAGCGGACCTTGACGGAGCTGAAAACTGCCGGCATCTGTCGAGCCACATTACCTTACCTGTCACTGAATCTGTCTCATCCGGTGTTGATCAACGGGCACACCATGGACAGGATCTTTGCATATATTCAGGAGCAGGGCAGTGACTGCCCGAGGATCATGATGGAAATCACCGAGACCGCGGCAATGGAGGATCTGGATGCGACTCTGGCGGCGATGCAGCGGTGGCGAGGTCGGGGTATAGAATTCTCCATTGATGATTTTGGTACCGGCTATTCGTCATTATCGCGACTCAAGCAGATGCCCATCTCCGAGCTCAAAATCGACCGGAGCTTTATACAAAATACGCCGGACGATCAGAATGACGTGGTAATCACCAAGGCGATCCTGGCCATGGCCCAGACCCTGTCGCTGAATGTGGTTGCGGAAGGTGTTGAAACACAGCGGCAGGTGGATTTTCTGTCAGACCTTGGTTGTACGGCATTGCAGGGCTATTTTCTGGCGCGTCCCATGGCTGTTGCGGAGCTGCGCGCACTGCTGCTGCCACAGTAATGCGGTAAAATTTTATTATCTGACCGCCATTGACCTTCCCCCAACCATTTTGGTACTGCACAATAGTCACTCGCGCGGAAACTCTTGGGCGCCTGATCCTCTAAGATCAGTGGCACTCAAGCTCCTGAAGTCAGTGTCATTGAATCGGGACTCCTGGCGTCACGCTTTTTAGCAGATTTGATGAATCACCATCCCTTTGAGTGACCATGTCCACTACACCGAACTCATCCAAACTTTCCACTCATTTCGCCGGTTTGACATTCTCAAACCGCTATGCGCGCCTGCCGGACAATTTTTACGTGCGCACCAACCCCACACCTGTGCTGGCCCCTGACCTGATCAAGCTGAACCACGAGCTCGCCGAGGAACTCGGTCTGGATTACGCCGCGCTGGCGAGCGCTGCTGGGGTTGCCATGCTGGCGGGCAACGCCATACCGCCAGGTGCCGAGCCTCTGGCCCAGGCCTACGCCGGGCATCAGTTTGGCTATTTCAACCCGCAACTTGGCGACGGGCGCGCTATCCTGCTGGGGGAAGTCATTGACCGCAAGGGCCTGCCCAGAGATATACAGCTCAAGGGCTCGGGCCCCACGCCCTTTTCCCGCAGTGGCGACGGCCGCGCGGCCGCAGGGCCAGTGATTCGCGAGTACATTGTCAGCGAAGCCATGCACGCCCTGGGTATCAAAACAACCCGCGCCCTGGCGGCCGTTTCCACGGGTGAACCGGTATACCGGGAAGTTGCATTACCTGGCGCGATTCTGACGCGGGTGGCGGCCAGTCACGTGCGCATTGGAACCTTTGAGTATTTTCGCGGGCGGGACGACAAGGCGTCGATCAAGCGCCTGGCGGATTTTGTCATTGACCGGCATTATCCTCATGCGGCCAGCGTGGATAATCCCTATGTTGCTCTTCTGGACGCCATCATCGATGCACAGGCTTCCTTGGTGGCCAGTTGGATGCATGTCGGGTTTATTCACGGCGTGATGAACACTGACAACACGAGTGTGAGTGGGGAAACCATCGATTATGGTCCCTGCGCCTTCATGGATCGCTATGACCCGGCGACGGTATTCAGCTCAATTGACCGGCACGGGCGCTATGCCTTTGGCAATCAGGCCAATATTGCCTTATGGAATCTGAGCCGACTGGCGGAGTGTCTGCTTCATCTGTTTGATGAGGATACGGCGAAGGCGGTAAGCGAGGCGGAAAAGCGGTTGTCCCGTTTTATCGACACCTTCGAGGGTTACTGGCTGGCCGGCATGAGGCGTAAAATCGGCCTCTTGACCGAACGTGAAGGCGACAGGGCAATTGTCGAAGAGCTGCTGCACTTGATGCACGCCAACCAGACTGATTACACGCAAAGCTTTCGCTACCTGTGTGATTTTCTTGCTGGCGGCGATGACTCGACTAGCGAAAATAAATTTGTTGCCCTATTCAAGGATCATGAGGCGCTGCAGGATTGGATAGCACTATGGAAAGTCCGACTGGCAAAAGAAGAATTTTCATCCGTGCAACTGGCGGAGAAAATGAGAGCAATCAACCCCGTCTATATCCCCCGCAACCACAAAGTGGAAGCCGTTATTAGGGCCGCTATGGAAGAGGCGAATTATGCGCCCATGGAGGAAATGATTGCATTGCTCAGCACGCCATATGACGAGCAGCGGGGCATGGAAGATTATGCGAAACCACCGGAGCCCGGCGAAGTGGTCTACCAAACTTTCTGTGGCACCTGACTGCCTAGTTGGCCATGGAGCCGACCCCTGTGACCTGCG
>CAZEWY010000016.1:0-30362 GCA_964515945.1 uncultured Cellvibrionaceae bacterium | reverse complement strand
ACAGGTCCGCGAGATCTTTCGGATTCTCACAGCGGTGGCCATAGCGCACGCCGTCGAAGCGCGACAGGTTGGCGGAGCACTCGGCCGGGGCTATGACGTAGTAGGCCGGCACCGCCAGATGACTGTGGGGCAGGGTCACGGATTTGGCCGTTGCCCCGAGCTTTTCCAGTTCAGCGATGGCCGCCTGGACCGCCGCGGCCGTGCCCGGGTGCAGGCCTTCGCCAAAATACTCTTCGGGCACGCCGATGCGCAGGCCGCTCAAGGGCTTGGCGAGATCCACGCGGTAGTCGGGTACTGGCTCGTCCACACAGGTGGAGTCCTTGGCATCGAAGCTGGCCATGGTGTTGAGCAGTATGGCGAGATCTTCGGCCGTGCGGGCCATGAGTCCGCCCTGGTCGAGGCTCGAGGCAAAGGCAATCATGCCCCAGCGCGATACGCGACCATAGGTGGGTTTGATGCCGCTGATGCCGCACAGACTGGCCGGCTGCCGGATGGAACCGCCGGTATCCGTGGCGGTGGCCGCGGGCACCAGGCGCGCGGCCACCGAAGCCGCCGAGCCGCCCGAGGAACCGCCGGGTACGCAGCGGGTGTCCCAGGGGTTTTTGACGGGCCCGTAATAACTGGTTTCGTTGGACGAGCCCATGGCAAACTCGTCCATATTTGTCTTGCCGAGAGTGACAGCGCCAGCCGCCCGATAGTTTTCCACGACCGTGGCGTTGTAGGGCGGCACAAAATTTTCGAGCATCCGAGAACCGCAGCTGGTGCGCACGCCTTCTGTGCAGAAGATGTCCTTGTGGGCCAGAGGAATGCCGCACAGCGCTGGCGCGTCCCCCTGGGCCAGACGCGCGTCCGCGGCTCGCGCCTGTTCCAGGGCAAGCTCCGGCGTTACCGTAATAAAGCTGTTGTAGTGACTGTCGAGTTTTTCAATGCGGTCGAGGAAGTGTCGGGTCAGCTCGACGCTGGACACCTGTTTGCCCTGTAGTTGTTGAATCAATTGGGCAATGGTCTGGTTGTGCATTGCTGTGAGTCCGCGCTTGGGTAAAGTGAAAGGGTGAGGCGTGTCGCTGGCGTTTCTTGCCGACCGTCGGCGCTATTCGATGACCTTGGGTACCAGATAAAGGCCGGCCTCGGTGGCGGGCGCTATGGCCTGGAAGGCTTCCCGCTGATTGGGCTCCGTCACTTCATCGGCACGCAAACGCTGCACGGCGTCGAGCGGGTGGGCCATCGGAGCGATATTATCGGTGTCCGCCGCTTGCAGTTGGTCGACCAGAGCCAGCACATCGGAAATGCGTGACGCGACCTCGTCAATGACATCGTCGCCAATATCCAGTCGCGCCAGTTCCGCCAGTTTTTGAATGTCTGCAGGTTTCACTAAGGTCTCCAATCTAATTCCGATGTGGTAAATCAGGTGGCAAAAAGTGCCCATGCGCGCCGGATGCAAATAAGCCGGCGAGGTTACCATATTTGCGCCTTGCCCTAAATCCCCCGCGTTGCTAGAGTGCCCCGTTTACCGATCCGTCTCGTGTTGTCTGGCCCGCCGTGCTGTGAGAAGCAAATCTCATCTGTACGAATTTTCTCACAAGATGGGGCTCATCACCTATAATGGTGGTTTCTTTCAACCTTCGGTAGCTGCTCTGCCGGTCCACAGGGACCTGAAGACCGTTAGCATCCATTCGAACAGGGTTTCATACGCATATGTTTAAACGCTTGCGCGGGGTTTTTTCAAACGACCTCTCAATTGATCTGGGTACAGCCAATACACTCATCTACGTGCGAGAGCGTGGCATAGTGCTCAACGAACCCTCGGTTGTGGCCATCCGCAATCACAACGGACAAAAAGTCGTGGAAGCCGTGGGACTGGCAGCCAAACGCATGCTGGGCCGTACGCCGGGCAACATTACCGCGATTCGACCCATGAAGGATGGCGTTATCGCCGACTTTCAGGTGACGGAAAAAATGCTTCAGCATTTTATCCGCAAGGTTCATGAAAACAGCTGGTTTCAACCGAGCCCCCGCGTGCTGGTATGTGTGCCCTGTCTGTCCACGGAAGTGGAAAAACGCGCAATTCGCGAGTCGGCTCTGGGAGCCGGTGCCCGCGAAGTTCGACTGATTGAAGAGCCTATGGCGGCCGCTATAGGCGCCGGCCTGAAAGTGGACGAAGCGGTGGGCTCCATGGTCGTGGATATCGGTGGTGGCACCACCGAAATCGCTGTCATCTCTCTCAACGGCGTGGTCCTGTCCGACTCCGTGCGCATCGGCGGCGACCGCTTCGATGAAGCCATCGTCAACTATGTGCGCCGCAAGTACGGCAGTGTGATCGGCGACGCCACGGCCGAGCGTATCAAGCACGAGATTGGCTGCGCCTATGCCGGCAGTGAAGTGCTGGAAATCGATGTGCGCGGACGTAACCTCGCTGAGGGAGTCCCGCGCAGTTTCACCCTTAATAGTGATGAAGTACTGGAAGCCCTGCAGGAACCTCTCGCCGGTATCGTCCAGGTCATCAAGAGCGCCCTGGAACAATCGCCGCCGGAATTGGCTTCGGATATCGCGGAAAGTGGCCTGGTCCTGACCGGCGGCGGCGCGCTTTTGCGCGACCTCGATCGTCTGCTGACGGAAGAAACCGGTCTGCCCGTAGTGATCGCCGAGGATCCGCTGACTTGCGTGGCACGCGGTGGCGGTCTGGCAATGGAACTGATGGACAAGAGCCGTATCAATCTGCTCGCCTGATGGGTAGCCGACCGGCAGCTGACTGACAGCCTAAAATAAGGGGGAAAGCCATCAAGCCGCTGTTTAACAAAGGCCCGTCACCCGCTACGCGCGCGGCGTTGTTCGTCATTGTCAGTGTGTTCATGGCGCTGGTCTACATCTACAGCGGGTGGCTGGCGCCGGCGCGCAATCGCGCCGCTGACGTGGCCTACCCCTTCTATTGGATTACCCATATTCCCTCCCGCATCCAGGACTGGGGCAGTGATCTGTTCACACCCCGGGAAGATTTGCGTGCCGAAATTAACAGTCTTCGCACCGAGTTGCTGATCTACAAGCGCGAGTTGCAGAAGATGGCGACCATGGCCGCGGAAAACGTCCGCCTGCGGCAACTGCTGAATTCCGCTGAAACCATGCAGGATCGCGTGCTGATCGCCGAGCTGGTCGGTATTTCGCCGGACCCGTCGATACACACTGTCATGGTCAACAAGGGCAGTGAGGACGGCGTCTATCTGGGGCAGCCACTGCTGGATGCCGAAGGCTTGATGGGGCAGGTCGTCAGTGTCGGGCAAAACGCCAGCAAGGTGCTGCTGATTACCGATACTTCTCACGCACTGCCGGTACAGATCAATCGCAACGGTGTGCGTCTTATCGCCGAGGGCACTGGCAATCTCTATCAATTGACGTTGCGCCATGTCTTCAGCACCGTGGATATCCGCGAGGGCGATCTGCTGGTCAGTTCCGGTTTGGGTCAGCGCTTTCCGGCGGGCTACCCGGTGGCGACGGTGGAATCCATTCACTACGATCCGGGTCAGCCCTTTGCCCAGGTGATCGCCAGACCCATGGCGGAACTGAATCGTAGCCGGCACGTGTTGCTGGTGTTCGACCGTCCCCTCGGCTTCACGCCGCCGACTGAACTCAGCGACACCCAGGAATGATGCCGTGAGAGAGCCCAATCCCGGCCTTGCCCTCTACAGTTTTGTTGCCATTTCCGTCTTCTTCGCGCTTCTGGTTGCCGTATTCCCCGTGGCCAGGGATTATTCCCTGCTCCGCCCGGAGCTGGTTTGCCTGGTGATACTCTATTGGGTCATGTACGCACCGGAGCATGTCGGCGTTTCCGTGGCCTTTTTCACGGGCTGGCTGCAGGATGTGGTCGAGGGCAGCATCTGGGGCGCCCATGCTCTCGCCCTGGCAATTCTGGCTTATATCGGGCTGGTGTCCTACCAGCGCATACGCAATTATTCCGTGTGGCACCAGGCGCTCTGGGTTGTGGTGCTGGTGGGTTCACACCAGGTACTGGTCAACTGGGTGCAGGGGCTGGCGGGATATCAGAGCCCGGTGGCTTACATGCTGGTACCCACCATTATCAGCGCTCTCTGCTGGCCATTGGTATGCTACGCCCTGAATCACCTGCGCAACTACTATCGCCTGCTATAGGTGGCCTTGGCCATGATCTCTAAGACTGTTCTGTACCTGGCCTCTCAATCGCCCCGTCGCCGGGAGTTATTGGCGCAGATCGGCGTCAGCTTCAAGGTTCTGGACGTGGAGGTGCCGGAAGTTCCCGAGCCGGGTGAACCGGCGCAAGCCTATGTCCGGCGACTGGCGGAAGCCAAGGCGCGGGCCGGTGCCGAACGGGTGAGGACAATCCCGGTACTGGGGGCCGACACCATTGTTGTCCACACCGGCAGCATACTCGAAAAGCCCCGGGACAAGGCCGACGCCCTGCGTATGCTGACAATGCTGTCCGGCAGCCGGCACCAGGTCTACAGTGCAGTATCCATCTGTTGTGGCGAGCGTCAGGCCACACGCCTGTCGGTGACTGACGTCGATTTCCGTCAGTTGACGGACGAGGAGCTGGAGCGCTATTGGGCGAGCGGGGAACCCCGCGACAAGGCGGGCAGCTACGCAATTCAGGGCCTGGGCGCGGTTTTTGTGGAAAGGCTCAATGGCAGCTACAGTGGTGTGGTCGGTCTGCCCCTGGCGGAGACTCGGGAGTTGCTGGCGGAATTCAAAGTGCCTTGGTGGCAATAGAAGGATACCTGAATGACACTGACTAAAGCGGTTTCGTTCGCCGGCCCGCTTCGGGGTAGGGCTTTCTGGAAACGCCGTGAACCCATCCATGGGGGCTCCCACACGAGGTCCCTCTCGTGAGGGTTCCAGAAAGCCCTACCCCAAACCGAACCTCACTGTATGCCAAGCGTTAAGTACGGCGTTATTGAACGCCGAAACTTGAGTAAGTAGTACTTTATCCCGACAAAACGGACGATTCATGAGCGAAGAAATACTGGTCAATGTCGGCCCCACCGAAACCCGCGCCGCCCTGGTGGAAAACGGTGCGGTACAGGAAGTCTACATAGAGCGCACCCAGCGCAAGGGCTTTGTTGGCAATATCTATAAAGGCAAAGTCGTGCGGGTGTTGCCGGGCATGCAGGCGGCGTTTGTGGATATAGGCCACGAACGGGCGGGATTTATTCACGTGGCGGACATACTGCCACTGGACAACGACGGCGTGGAGGAGCGACAGCCGGAGACCGTGGACATTCGCGGGCTGGTGCGCGAGGGGCAGGACCTGTTGGTGCAGGTGACCAAGGACCCCATAGGCACCAAAGGTGCGCGTCTGACCACCCATCTTTCCGTATCCGCCCGTTATCTCGTCTATATGCCGCACACGCGCCATGTCGGTGTCTCCAACCGTATTGAGGACGAGGAGGAGCGCGAGCGTCTGCGGGCGCTGGTCGAGGAACTGACGGCGGACTATACCGAGACCTATCCCGGTGGCTTCATAGTGCGCACCGTGGCGGAGGGTGTCACTCTGGATGAATTGCGGGCGGACATTCCTTTTGTGTACAAGCTTTGGCACGATCTGGCGGATCGCGTGAAAGCGGCCAAGGCGCCGACCATCATCTATGAAGATCTTCCCCTGTTCATGCGCACCATCCGGGATCTGGTGCGCCCGCATATCGAGAAGGTGCGCATCGATTCCCGCGAGTCCTTCCAGCGCATGAACAAGTTCGCCAGGCACTACGCGCCGGAAATCGGCGGTCGCATCGAGCACTATCCCGGCGAACGGCCGCTGTTTGATCTCTACGGCGTGGAAGAGGAAATCCAGAAAGCGCTGGACAGGAAGGTGGTGCTCAAATCCGGCGGCTACCTGATTATCGAGCAGACCGAGGCTATGTCGACGATCGATGTGAACACCGGTGCCTTCGTTGGCCACCGCAACCTGGAAGAAACCATCTTCAAGACCAACCTGGAAGCGGCGGCGGCCATTGCGCGGCAGTTGCGTTTGCGCAATCTTGGCGGGATCATCATTATCGATTTCATCGACATGCGCGACGGTGAACACCAGCGCCAGGTTTTGCGCGCGCTGGAAAAGGCCATGGAGAAGGACCGGGCCAAAACCAATATCACCGGTGTTTCCGAGCTGGGTCTGGTGGAAATGACGCGCAAGCGCACCCGCGAATCCCTCAGTCAGGTCATGTGCGAGCCCTGTCCCGTCTGCCAGGGCCGCGCCACACTCAAATCCGCCGAGACCGTCTGCTACGAGATTTTCAGAGAGATCCTGCGGGAGGCACGCATCTACGATAATGAAAAGTTCCTGGTGCTGGCCTCGCAGCCGGTGATTGACCGGCTGCTCGACGAGGAGTCGGCCAATGTGGCGGATCTGGAGCTTTTTATCGGCCGCCCCGTGCAGTTTCGTGTGGAAACTATCTACAATCAGGAACAATACGATATTGTTCTGGTGTGACCGGCTAAAAATGCCGCCCTCTAGTGACGGCTAAATTGCCTCCGGGTCTCATCCTCATACGTTAACCGTACCCGCCGGCCGGGTACCCCAGGGATTTTCCAACTCACGTGCGCTGGCTTAAAAAGAAACACATGCGGACACTGGTTCGGCGCTTCTGGGGCAGCATCATTCTCCTGATGTTGGTCATTGCTGTGTGTGTGCAGTTGGGGCGTGAAGCCTTCCCCATGCTCAATGATTACCGTGAATTCATCGGCGATCAATTCAGTAAAACCCTCAATGTGGACGTTGACATAGGCGCGATCGAAGCCCGTTGGGTGGGCCTGCGTCCGCGGCTGGTGTTCCACAATCTGACGATACACGCCCCGGATGGTCAGCACATCTTTACCGCAGGCAAGGTGGACGGTGAACTCAGCCTGATCGACTCCCTGTTGATGTGGCAACTGGTCTGGCGTCACCTGGAATTCAGCCAGCTCGACATGCAGTTCCAGCAGGCGCCGGACGGCCACTGGAGTCTCGGTGGCCTCAAGCTTGCCCGACCTGACGCCGACGATGCCTCGGTCATCAGCGACCCCATTGATATTTTCCTGCTGGCGCGTCACCTCACCCTCAAACAGTCCGTCTTCCAGTTCGATTTCCGTACCGGCCATCAGGCAGAGCTGTCGGTGCCGCAACTGGTATTGGAAAACGAGACCGATTTTCACCGGCTGGTTGCCAATTTTGCCGTCGATGGTGACAAGGAAGCCTTTTCCGTCGTGGTCGAGGGCCACGGCAATCCGCGGCTGGAAGAGAATTTCACGGTGGAGGGCTATGTCGCGCTGGACAACTTCCCCATGGAAAAGGTGGTCGCCGCCCTGGATATCCCGGCCTGGGACGCCGCTGGCGAGGGGCAGTGGAGCGAAGGGCACCGGCTGGACGCTAACCTCTGGTTCAGCGGCTCTCCCTACCGACAGATGTCGCTCAAGGGTCGTCTCCAGGCCGATGGCTTGCCGCTGCGGGCACCGGATCAGGTGCAATTGCCCACCGGTCTCACCGCACAGCTCACCGGCGGGTGGCAGGTTGAACAGGGTTGGCATCTGGCACTTCATGGGGCCGAGCTGGCCTGGGGGGATGATTCCGCCCCTCCCTTGCATATTGGCCTTTCAGCCGTCACCGGCCATCCCTTGAGCCTGTTCATTGACGAGCTGGATCTGGCGGTGTGGCACCAACTGGCGGAAAAACACGGCCTCCTGCAGGGGCGCCTGAAGGAGGTCATGGCGACCCTTGCCCCCGCGGGACATCTGAGCCACATTCACATTACGCGGCAAACGGCTGAGCAGGGTTATTTCCGGTTGCGTGCCAATCTGCATGATGCGCAGGTTGACGCCTATCTGGGTGCCCCGGCCATCGGTTCCCTGGACGGTTATGTCGAAGCCAGCGCTCGGGGCGGGCGTGTCGTCATCGACAGCCGCGAAGGCTTCAGCATGTTTTATCCGACGGTCTACCACGAGCCCATGGCCTATGACCGGGCTCGCGGTGAGGTTCGCTGGGCGGTGCGACAGGACCTGCAACGGGTCGAGGTCTGGTCCGGGCTGCTGACCTTATCCGGTGAGGAAGGTGTCGGCCAGGGTTACATCCACCTGAAACTGCCCTACGGTGAGCGCGAACATCCGGGACCCCAGATGACCCTGCTGGTGGGGCTGCGCGACAGCTATGCGCGCTTCCACGAGAAATACGTGCCCTACAAGGTTCCGGACGCTCTCTACGACTGGTTGCAGGACAGTATTCAGGGCGGCCATATCAGCGAGGCCGGCTTTATGTGGCACGGCCCCCTCACCGGTAAATCCGGCATGCCGCCCTCCATCCAGCTTTTCGGCCGGGTGGACAATGGCCGTTTGCGCTTCAACCCTGAATGGCCACCACTTGAGAATGCCAGCGGGCGATTGATGCTGGACAACAAACTGCTGGATATCCACATTGATCAGGGACTGCTTGATCAGAATCAGTTGACCGAGGCTTCGGTCCAGTTGCGGCCCGCTGCCGACGGACACAGCCAGCTTTATATTCGCGGCGCTGCCCAGGGCGATTTGGGCAGCGCCCTGAATCTGCTGCGCAACAGCCCCATAGGTGCGCGTCTCGGCGATGGCTTTGCCGACTGGCGAGGGTCGGGGAGAGTGAGCGCCGAAGTCGACCTGGTGATACCTGTAGGGGGCGACGGGACGGGACAGCAAACCGTCTCGGCGACCCTCGGGAAGGGGCAGCTGTTCCTGCCCGAACTGCGCCTGAATCTGGAAGAGATAGAGGGGCCCTTGCGCTATTCGACCACCGGAGGGCTCGAGTCCAAGGGCCTTGATTTGTCTTTGTGGGGCCGCGCCGCCAGGGTGAAAATCAGCAGCCACCAGGAGCAGGGCCGCCCTGTGAACCTGCGCATCGATTTCGAGGGGCTGGCCGCCGTTCAGGATCTCGGCAAATGGCTGAAAGTGCCTGAGTTGTCGCGCTTCGCCAAAGGCGTTGCCGGCGCTCATGGGCAGATAACGGTGCCCTTCGATGGCAAAGGGGACATGGCCCTCGCCATAGACTCTGATCTGGTGGGGGTGGATATAGCACTGCCGGCGCCCTATGGTAAAACCGCGCAGCAGGCGAGGCCCCTGATCGTCACTGGCACCCTGGCTGACGAACGGCATTATAAGGTTGCCTACGACCAGCAGGTGCGCCTGCAATTTCTGTTAAGCGAACAACTGCGGGCCGCGAGCCTGGTGCTGGGCGATAGTTTTGCACCCATGCAGTGGGGCTATATGGATATTACCGGCGAACTCGGCCGGGTGCGGGCGGAAAACTGGCTGGCGGCACTGAAGAAACTGGAGCCCGCGAACGCCGATGCCCCTGACTCAAACAACACATTCCAATCGGCGACATCCTGGCCGCTGATCCCGCGTTTTGACCTGCAACTGCGGTCCCTGGAACTGGAGCAGTCAACCGTGGAAAACCTCCACCTGGAGGGCGAGCATGACCGACAGCGCTGGCGGGTCAGTATTGGCAGCCCCCATATCCACGGCGATGTCACTCTGTTTGACGACGGGCGGCCACTGGAAGTGGATCTGGCCCTGCTACGCATCCCCAAGACGGCGCCAGCGCAGGAGGATGTCACCGGCAAGGGGCTTTTGCAGTCACTGGACATCGACCGGCTGCCCGCCGTGAATTTCTCGACGGCATCGATCATCAAGGGGACGACGGATTTTGGGGCCTGGTCCTTTGAACTGCGGCCCATCAATGGCGGCATAGCCCTGCGCAACCTGCGGGGCAAGATCATGGGTATTACCCTCGACGGCGGCTCGGAAAAAAACGGTGCCGAACTGCTCTGGCTACAGTCCGGCGAGCGCAATAGTACCTACCTGGCGGGAGTCGTCAGCGCGGGCAACCTCGCGGATGTTTCCGCCATTCTGGATCAACCGGAAATTCTGGAAAGCCGCAGCGCGCATTTTGATGTGGAACTGCTCTGGCCGGGCTCACCGGATGAGGTGGACCTGCACCACCTGGATGGCACCGTTGCACTCGATATCCGTGACGGGCGCTTTATTCGCGGCGCCGAAGCGGGTAACAATCCCTTCCTCCGTCTGTTCGGCCTGCTCAATTTCGACACCTTGGCGCGACGCCTGAAACTCGACTTTTCCGACCTTTACAAGGAGGGGATGGTATTCGATTCCGTCGTTGGTACACTGCAGTTTGCCAATGGGCGCGTGTTGGTGCGGGAGCCCCTGCGGGTGGAATCGCCGTCGTCAACCCTGCAGTTCACCGGTCTGCTGGATGCGGAAACCGAACAGCTGGATGCCACACTTGTGGCGACTCTGCCGGTGACCGGCAATCTGGCGGTGGCGGCGGCTTTTGTTGGCGGCTTGCCGGCGGCTCTGGGCGTTTTTGTGGTGGGCAAGCTTTTTGAAGAGCAGGTCGACAAGGCATCCAGTATTCGCTACCGCATCAGCGGTTCCTGGGATGACCCGGATATCCGCGTCGACAAGATCTTTGAATCCTCCGTCAAGGGCGCGCAAGCAAACCTGGGACCAACCGAGCGTCAGGGCTCGAACAGCGGTCCCGATAAACCCGCTCGCAAGGCCTCACCCAGGCAACCGCTTAGCGGCGAACCCCCGCTCGAAGGCAGAAAGCCGACCGAGAAATAGACGTCGAGAAATAGGAGGCACTGCTTATGCGCGTAGCGGCGATTCAGATGATCAGTGGCATCGACATCGATGACAACCTGCGGACGGCGGATCGACTCCTGAATCAGGCGGCAGCCGAAGGTGCCGATCTTGCCGTCTTGCCGGAAAATTTCGCCTGCTATGGTCGCGGTGACATGCGCCATGAGGGCGAGTGCGAGAGCCGCGGTCAGGGGTCCATTTTGCCCTTCCTGCGTGAGCGGGCGCGCGCGCTGAATATGTGGCTGATCGGTGGCACCCTGCCACTGACCGATCCTGCCGAGGGTTCCGGCATGGCCGAGGCCGATGGCCGCCGCGTTTATGCCGCCAGCTGCGTGTTCGATGCCCGCGGGGATTGTGTCGGCCGCTACGACAAAAGCCACTTGTTTGATGCCGAAGTTGGCGACAGCGTGGGCACCTATAAAGAATCAACCTATCTCTGCCCCGGTTCTGGCCCCGAAATCGTGGAATCTCCCTGGGGCCGACTCGGATTGTCGGTTTGCTACGACCTGCGTTTCCCCGAGCACTACCGCGAGCTGCGCATGGCCGGAGCGGATATCCTGATAGTGCCATCCGCTTTCACCTACGCCACCGGAAAGGCACACTGGGATATCCTGCTGCGCGCCCGCGCCATTGAAAACCAGTGCTTCGTGGTGGCTGCGAATCAGGGTGGTCGCCACGACGAGCGGCGCCACAGCTACGGCGGTTCAGCCATCGTTCATCCCTGGGGTCAGATTCTGGCGCAGAAGGGGCAGGGGGAGGCCCTGGTGATGGCTGATCTCGATATGGATGAGCTGAATGAATGCCGCCGACGCATGCCCATGGGTTTATAGTTTTAAGCGGCAAGCCACAAGCTGCAAGCAAGGGAAAAGATGGTGGCGTGGAAATAAATTTCGTTTGTGCAGTCCAATTTAGGTGACACGAAGACAAAGCATGAAGACAAAGGTAAGGCCTATGAAAGTCAAGATTCGAATTCTGGTTGGACTGGTTATCGCGGCACTGGTTGGCGGTGGTGTGGCGGCCCAGATTGTTTTGGCGGATCGGCCGGATCAGGCGGCCCAGCCTTCCATGACGGTTGAGCAGGCACAGGCGCGGATAGCGGCTGGCGAAGGTATGGACGCCATCCCCAAATCCATCTGGAAAAAATTGCTGAGCAAGGATGAGTATGGTGTTTTATGGGAAGGCGATACCGAAAGGGCATTTAGTGGCGAATTATTGAAAGTGAAAGAGGATGGTATCTTCGTCACTGCCGGTTGCCGTATTCCTGTATTCCGCTCGGACCACAAATTCGATTCCGGAACCGGCTGGCCCAGCTTCTGGGAAGTCTTCGACCGCAACAACGTGATCCTCAAGACGGACTACAGCTGGGGCATGCGCCGTGTCGAGGTTCTGTCCCGTTGCGGTGAACACCTGGGTCATCTATTCAAGGACGGACCCGAACCCACGGGGTTGCGTTATTGCATCAATTCCCTGGCATTGGATTTTGTGCCGGCGGAAGAGGAGTGAAGATAGAAAAAGGGAAAAGGGAAAAGGGAAAAGGGAAAAGGGAAAAGGGAAAAGATTCGTGCCCCCGCAAATGTCGTGCACCAAATATGGATCGGGAACTCTCACTGACCGCATTGTCAGGCTATTCTAGGCCCATATTCTTTTCCCTTTTCCCTAGCTCATTCCGCTTTCATCCCCTCCCTGATAAATTTAAACAGCTTGCGCGCCTGGGCTGGCGGCTTTTGCTGGGAGACTTCCTGTTTGGCGCCGCGCACCAGTTGACGCAGTTGCTGGCGATCGGTGTCGGGGAAGGCGCTGATAAATTCCGTGATGACGGAGTCGTCGCCGTTGATGAGGTCATCGCGCCACTGCTCGATGATATGCAGGGAGCGCGCATCGCGGTTCTGTTTTTCCCGTAATTCCGCAAAGGCGGTCTGAATGGCTTCCGTCTCGGTGGTCCGCATCAGCTTGCCGATGTACTGCAACTGGCGGCGGAAGCCTTCCCGTTTTTTCATACCCTGAGCCTGCTCGATCGCCGCGCGCAGATTGTCCGGCAGTGGCATGGATGCCAACTGGGACTTGTTGAGTTGCGTCAGCTCTTCGCCCAGGGCCTGGAGCGCATGCATTTCCTTTTTGACCTGGGTTTTGCTTTTTTCCTGGGTTTCATCGTCGGGATCATCCCGATACCAATCATTCATGATATATCCAATTGTTGGAGCACGGTCTGTGTCTGTGAATATTCAGCGTCACGCGTAAAAATAAGTTGCCAGGCCGAGGAAGGCGAGAAACCCGACCACATCGGTAATGGTCGTCAGGGTCACGCCGCCGGCAAGGGCGGGATCTATGCGCATCGACTTCAGCAGGGCCGGCAGCACCGCGCCGGCCAGCGCGGCGGTAACCAGATTGATGATCATGGCAAGGCCAATGATCAGCGCGATAATCGGATCCCGGAACCAAATCGATGCCACGCCGGCCATCACCAGCGCCCAGATACAACCGTTGACCATGCCCACGCGCAACTCCCGCGACAATAGCCAGCCGAGGTTATTGCGGCCAATGTGGCCAAGGGCCATGCCGCGAATCACCACGGTCAGCGTCTGGGAACCGGCCACGCCGCCCATACTGGCGACGATGGGCATAAGGACTGCCAGCGCCACCACCTTGTCGATGGTGCCTTGAAAAATATTGATGACGGACGAGGCCAGTATGGCGGTCAGCAGATTGACGCCCAGCCACAGGGCGCGTCGGGGAGTGGTGCGCATGGCGGTGGCGAAAGTATCCTCTTCCTCGCCCAGCCCCGCCAGACCCATAAGCGAGTGGTCGGCATTCTCGCGAATAACGTCAACTACGTCATCGATGGTGATACGGCCTATGAGCTTGCCCTGTTCGTCCACGACCGGTGCTGTCACCCAGTCGTGCTGCTCGAACAGCTTGGCGACGTCTTCGTCGGACATGGAGGCGGGTATGGCATTGGTATCGGTGACCATGACATCGCGCACGGTGGCGCCGGGATCCGTGGTCAGCAGCTTGCTCAGGGGGAGTACGCCGAGAAAGTCATCCTTCCGGTTGACCACGATCAGGCTGTCGGTCGAGGGGGGCAGCTCCGCGTGGCGGCGCAGGTAGCGCAACACCACGTCGAGGGTGATACGCGGTCGCACGGTAATGGTATCCGTGTTGGCGAGACCGCCGGCAGTGTGCTCGTCGTAGGACAGGATGGTTTCCACGCGCACCCGATCCTGTTCGGTCATGGCGGCGAGAACTTCCTGGATAACCTTATCCGGCAACTGTTGCAAAATGTCGGCAATGTCGTCGGTGTCCAGGCCTTCGGTCAGTTCCACCAGGTCCTGGGTGTCCATCTTGCGCAGAAACTGGTTCTGCACATCGTAGGGCAGCTCCTCGACCACTTCACCGGCAATTTCCCGATCGACCAGTTCCCACAGTATGGTGCGGAAGGGAGGAGGAGACGAGGCGATCAGGCGCGCAATCTCGACAGGCTGCAAGCCGTTCAGCATGCGCTGTACGGGCTTCAGTGTACCGCTCTCCAGCAGGGCCTGGATCTTGCCCAGTTGAGTCTGCGTTTGGTTATGTATTTCTTCAGCGGCCTGTTGCATAACAGCTCATGTAGGTGAGGCGGATATATGGGAGATTAAAGAGGCAAAAACCCCGATTTAGTCATGGACTTGATCAGAGGTCCCTAAGCTTCTTCCCCGAATTTGTCGGCGACAAGATTCAGCAAGGCGCGCAGGGCCTCGTCCTGATCCTCTCCGGTTGCGGCAATTTCAAGTTCCGTGCCCTTGGCGGCCGCCAACAGCATCAGTGACATGACGCTCTTGCCGTCGACAGTCTTGGCGTTGCATTGTACCGCGATATTACTCGCAAACAGATTCGCTGTGCTGGCAAATTTGGTGGCCGCCCGCGCATGCAGCCCCAGTTTATTGACGATGGTTGTCGTGGCCTTGATCATAGATAGTGGAATCTGTTCAGACGTGTATCGAATGCTTTTCCAGCTGGCGGTGCCGGCTTTGCACGTTGGCGTAATGTTGGCCGAAGGATTCAGCCAGACGCTCACACAGGTAAACCGAACGGTGCATGCCACCGGTACAACCGATGGCGATGGTCAGGTAACTGCGATTGCTGTCCTCGAAAGAGGGGATCCATTTTAACAGAAAGTTGTGGATATCCTTGAGCATGGCTTCCACTTCTTCCTGGCCGAGCAGAAAATCCACAACCTCCTGTTCCAGGCCGGACTTCAGGCGCAGATCCTGGCGCCAGTAGGGGTTTGGCAGGCAGCGCACGTCGAACACGAAATCGGCATCCACTGGAAGGCCATGTTTGAAACCGAAGGATTCAAAGGTCAGCGCCAGACCGACAGACTGGCTGCCAACCACCAGTTTCTTGACCGCGCTGCGCAACTCATGCAGTGACAGGGCGCTGGTATCAATGGTGGTGTCGGCAATGGCCGCAATGGGACCCAGTACCTGGCGCTCCTGGGCTATGGCTTCGGTCAAGCCGCGGTGTTTGTCCGTGAGGGGATGCTTGCGTCGGGTTTCGCTGAAGCGCTTCAGGAGGACCTGGTCCATGGCATCCAGGTAAACGATCTGGCGTTGAACGTTGGTGAGGGTAGCCGCTTCCATCAATTCGGCAAAATGGCCCAGGTCACCGTCGATATTGCGGGCGTCAATGCCGACCGCGAAATTGGCATGATGTCCCGAGGGACTCTGGCTAACCTGAGTAACAAAGGCCGGCAGCAGCGTGACCGGGAGATTGTCAACGCAGGTGAATCCTTCATCTTCCAACAGGTGGAGTGCAGTGGACTTTCCGGAGCCGGAGCGTCCGCTTATGACGACTAGCCGCATGGGAACTGACCTCCGCCTGCTCGGCGCGCCTCAGGGAGTGACGGCGCGATCATAGAGTTCTTCGTTGCTGCGGGCACTGCGCAGTTTTTCCACGTAAGAGGCCTGCTGCAGGGCTTCCGCCAGGCTGGCGAGGGTCTGCAGGTGGTTGGCTTCGGTGTTTTCCGGAACCAGCATGGCAAATACGATATCCACCGGGGCGTTGTCAATGGAGTCGAAGTCAACCGGGTCCTGCAAGGTGATCAGGGCGCCCAGGGTGTTGCCCTCGGTTTCAAAGCGACAGTGGGGAATGGCGATGCCGCTGCCAATACCGGTCGAGCCCAACCGCTCCCGGGCAATGAGGCGCTGGAACAGATCTTCGGCGTTGAGGTTTGGCCGATCGCTGGCGATGAGTTGGGCCAGGGTTTCCAGAACGCGCTTTTTACTGCCGCCGGCGATCTGATTCCGGGTGCGACCCGGTGTGAGAATAGCTTCAATCTGCATGTCGATACACTAACGAAGTATTGTGTTTATTGAACGCACCAATTCACAGTGCGGGTTGTGTCGTTACGCCTATTATGCAGGGTTGGACGGAAAATTTCCTAAAACAGGCGCTTACGCTCGTTGGAAGGCGCAATTCCGAGGGATTCACGGTACTTGGCGATGGTGCGCCGCGCCACCTGAATACCCTGCTCTTCCAATAGTGTAGTAATTTTCGAGTCGCTCAGCGGTTTGCGCGCGTCTTCGGCCGCAATCAGCTTTTTGATAATGGCTCTTATGGCGGTTGACGAGCACTCTCCTCCGGATTCCGTACTCACGTGGCTGGAGAAGAAATACTTGAGTTCAAAAATCCCCTGGGGCGTGTGCATATACTTTTGGGTGGTTACCCGCGAGATGGTTGACTCGTGCATCTCCACGACTTCGGCAATGTCGTGCAGTACCATGGGACGCATGGCTTCGGGGCCATGTTCCAGAAAATCCTGCTGTTTTTCCACAATGCAGGTGGCGACCTTGAGCAATGTCTCGTTGCGGCTTTGCAAACTTTTCAAAAACCAGCGCGCTTCCTGTAGATTATCCCGCAGAAAAGTATTGTCATTGCTGGTGTCCGCTCGCTTCACGAGCCCGGCGTAATCCGGGTTGATACGCAGTTTCGGCGCTATGTCCGGGTTGAGTTGCACCGACCAGCGGTTGTTGATTTTCTTGATGAACACATCCGGCACCACATATTCAGTGGTCTCTTCGCCGATGGATTCACCCGGCCGCGGATTCAGCGTCTGTATCAGGCGCACTGCTTCCTGTAGTTCCGGCTCCTTCACCTTGAGTTTGCGCATAAGCTGCTTGAAGTCGCGGTTGCCCAGCAATTCCAGATGATTGGCGATCAGCGCGCGCGCCGTGCTCAACACCGGCGTGTTTTGTGGCAACTGACTGAGCTGAATCAACAGGCATTCCGCGACGTTCTGGCTGGCGACACCGGGCGGATCGAACTGCTGAATGCGGTGAAGGACTGCAACAACTTCATCCAGCTCCAGTTCCTCGAATTCGCTTTGCAGGCCATTGAAGATATCCTCGATGGGAAGCCCCAGCATGCCGCTGGGCTCAATGGCGTCAATGATGGCCTCGGCGATAATCAGGTCCAGTTTGGACATGGGGGTGAGGTTCAGCTGCCAGCTCAGGTAATCCTGCAGGCTCTCCGAGGTGCCGCGCCGGGACTCGTAGTCCATGTCATCGCCGTCGGGTCGCGCCGCGCCGCTGGAAGTTGACGACTGATAGACGTCGTCCCAGTTGGTGTCCACTGCCAAATCCGTGGGGATGTCTTCATTCCACTCGGTTTCAGGTGCATTGTCGGGGTTTTCGACACTGCGATCATCGGCATTGTCCGCCTGGCGCACTTCCGCGTCGGTATCGCCCGCATCCTTGTGGTTCAGCTCCGAGTTGCTTTCCCTGTCCTCGGCGGCCTTGTCATGGGGGCCGGCCTCGCTCTCGGCGGCGTCCTCGGCAATCTCGAGCATGGGGTTGCTGTCCAGCGCCTCCTGAATTTCCTGTTGTAAATCCAGTGTCGATAATTGCAACAGCCGTATGGCCTGTTGCAATTGGGGAGTCATTGTCAGCTGCTGGCCGAGCTTCAGTTGTAGTGATTGTTTCATCGAGTTACTGCTACACCTAATCACGTTTTGACAAAATGGCGGCAGGACAGGGGCAGTCGAGATCCTTGTATTCGCGTTCATACAAGGCGCGCCGAGCTTGCCCTGACACATTTCAGACTGCGTGGGAATCAGTTTATCCGGGACCCTGCGAGTCGGCTATTCGAACGATCGAGATTTTCTTCCCTGACAGATCTGCTTCACCTCACAGACTTCCTGGAACACCGCCTGGAAATAACGGCAGAGTTTCCAAGCCAGCCACTGTCTGGTATTTGAGTTGTCAGAGCCTGTACAGTCGCGTCAGGCGCGACTCAGAGGCGCTGGGAAAGTTTCGCCAATGGCTGCGGTTCAGCTGCGACCGGTTTGGCAGTCTCCCTTGGGGCCAGACAGTAGACTCACTGGAAATTTAAGTTTAGACATCCCGGCGAAGACAAGCAATGGCTTTGGAGCTTTTTTTAAGCAAGTTTTATGCCGAGCAAGCTATCGGGTTCGCGAGCAGGGTTTACAGCGTGAAGTGTTGACCGAGGTAGACCTCGCGCACCTTGCGATTGTTGAGCACGGTTTGCGGAGCGCCATCGGCGATGATATGCCCTTCGCTGACGATATAGGCTTTTTCGCAAATGGAGAGGGTTTCGCGCACATTGTGGTCCGTGATCAGAACCCCTATGCCGCGATCCTTGAGATGCTGCACGATTTGCTTGATATCGCCGACTGAAATGGGATCGACGCCGGCAAAGGGTTCATCCAGCAGAATGAAGTTGGGCTCTGTCGCCAGCGCCCGGGCGATTTCCACCCGGCGGCGCTCGCCACCGGAGAGGGCCATTCCCAGATTGTCGCGAATGTGGGTGATATGAAATTCCTGCAGCAGTTCCTCCAGCCGGTGGCGGCGCTGCTTGCGGTTCAGGCCCTTGACCGTTTCGAGAATGGCCATGATGTTGTCAGCGACACTCAGCTTGCGGAACACCGAAGCCTCCTGGGGCAGGTAGCCCAGGCCTGCGCGCGCGCGACCGTGCATGGAGAGGCGGGTAACATCCTCACCGTTGATCCGGACCCGGCCGTTGTCGGCGCGAATAATACCGGCAATCATGTAGAAACAGGTGGTCTTGCCGGCACCATTCGGGCCCAGCAGGCCGACGATTTGGCCACTGCTGACGCTCATGGAGACGTCTATGACAACTTTGCGGCCCTTATAGCTTTTGGCCAGGTGTGATGCTTCCAAATGTGCCATGGGCTTATTCTGCTCCGGTCCCTGGGACGTCACTGTTGGTGTCGATCTCATTATCCTCATCTTCATCGTCGGACGATTGCAGGGCCTTGGCGGGGATGATCATGTGAACGCGTTCGGTCTTGTTGAGCTGATCACTGCCGGCAGTGACCACGGCCTGACGCACATCATAATCGATGCGGTTGCCGGTCAAACTGCTGCCGCCCTGGACCAGGGAGGCGTTGTCGATCAGGTGCAGGGTCTGTTCTCCCAGTCGATATTCAATGGTGTGCGCCGACGCGATTATGGGTTCGGCCCCCTCGCTGGGAATCTGTCGGTAACGCGCCGGTTTGCCAGTGGCGATGATCAGATTGATCTTGTTGTTCTCATCCTCAATGACCACCCGGTCGGCCTCAATGCGGATGGAGCCCCGCTGCATGATCACTGAGCCCTCGAGAGTGGTAGTGCCGAGTTGGTTGTCGCGTTCGGCGCGGTCGGCCTGGTAGCTGATGGGTTGATCGCGGTCGGAGGGCAAGGCCAGCGCTGGCCCGGCCAGCGCCAGCAAGGCACTGGCGAGCGCAATCGCGCATACACTATTGGGGATCATAGGAGCCTTCTACCTCGGATAAAAATTGAATGTGGTGATTGCGCAGATCCGCAGTCATGCCGACGGCGCTGATGGTTCCGGTGGCGGTGTCGATTGTAACAGGTGCATCCGTGCGCGCTGTTTTTTCCATGGGTCTCACCGTCAGTGTCTCGGTGACCAGCTCCGAAACCCGCTCAGCCGAATCCGGTGCGGCGCGCCAGATGTGCACATTGTCCGTCAGCGTCAGGGTCAGGCCGCTTTCCGTCAGACGCCCGGCTGCCGCCGCCATGTGCCAGGGCGGGTCTTGAGTGTAAAAGGTGATGCGCGGCTGGGTGATGATGGTGTAATCGGCTTCGGAAACCTGTGCAATATCGTAGCGGTAGTGGCGTAACTGCTCCGCTGTAAAGGTATAACCAAGCTCGCCCTGGTCATTGAAATGCCGGGCTTTTGCCTGAGTGATGACAGAAAATAACTGAGCCTTGTGCTCGACCTCCTCGTCGCCCGGCAGCAGTAGTTCGGGAGGCGTTTCCCATACCACGACAACCCCCGCCGTCAGCAGGATAATGATGGCAATGTAAATCCAATTTCGCACGCTGTGAAATCCGCCGAATGACAGGCCTGGGTTGATGGCCGCTGAACCCTATGTGTCCCGTGGCGTCGGCGCCGGACGGAACGGTGAATACGGAACTACGAAGTAAGAGCCCGCTACAGGTAGGGGGCCAGGGCCTGTTGATAAGTTCCCTGTGCCTGCATGATCATGTCGCAAGCCTCGCGTACGGCACCCTCGCCACCGCGAAACTGACTCTGCCAGTGGGCGTTTTCGGCGATGATGGGCAGGGCTCCCGCGACCGTCATGGCCAGGCCAACCCGACGCATTACCGTGAGGTCCGGGTAATCATCCCCCATAAAGGCAATGGCGTCGAGATCAAGGGCGTTATCCACCAGCAACTCATGCAGGGCAACCAGCTTGTCTTCCCGTCCCTGCACCAGCTGGACTATGCCCAGATCTTTGGCGCGACGCGCTACCAGGTCACTGGTGCGGCCGGTAATTATAGCGACTTCGACGCCACTTTTGCGTAGCAGCTTGATGCCGTGGCCATCGAGCGTATTGAAGGCCTTGAACTCATTGCCGTCATTGCTGAAATAGAGCCGGCCATCGGTCAGCACGCCGTCCACATCCAGTGCCAGTAATTGAATTTTTTTGGCTCTCTGTATCACTTCTTCGGTCATTCTCTCTTTTCCTGAATCTATAACGCTCTCTAAACCAGCCCGGCGCGCAGCAGGTCATGCATGTGCAGCACGCCCAAAGGGCACTGCTCATCGTCCTCGACCACCAGGGCCGTGATTTTATTGGTTTCCATCATGTTCAAGGCTTCAGCGGCGAGGGTGTCCTTATGGACCGTGCGCGGAGACTTTGTCATGACACTGGAAATGGTCGCCGTGGCGATATCAACGCCGCTGTCGAGGCAGCGCCGCAGGTCGCCGTCGGTGAAAATCCCCAGCAATTGTCCGGCGTCATTGACCACGGTGGTCATGCCGAAACCTTTGGTGGTCATTTCCGAAAGCGCCCGGGGAACGCTGGTGTCGGCGGTGACGCGGGGCGTTTCCGAGCCGTGATGCATGACATCGGTCACGCGCAGCAGCAATTTGCGACCGAGGGCACCGCCGGGATGGGAAAAAGCGAAATCCTCGGCGGTGAATCCCCGCGCTTCAAGCAGTGCCACGGCGAGTGCATCGCCCATGACCAGGGTTACGGTGGTGCTCGATGTCGGGGCGAGATCCAGCGGGCAGGCTTCGGATTCGACGCTGATATCCAGATGGGCATCGGCGGCCTGCCCGAGGATGGAGTCCGGCTTGCCGGTCATGCTGATAATGGGCACACCCAGACGCTTGATCATCGGCAGAAGCGTGACGATTTCCACCGACGAGCCCGAGCTGGAAATGGCGATAACCAGATCCTTGGCCGTGATCATGCCCAGGTCGCCGTGACTGGCCTCGCCGGGGTGAACGAAATAGGCGGGGGTCCCGGTGCTGGCCAGGGTGGCGGCCATTTTACGACCGACATGACCGGATTTGCCCATGCCGGTCACTATGACGCGGCCGGTGCATTTCTGGATGAGTTCGCAGGCACTGACGAAGCTGGCATCGATGCGCTTTTCGAGTTGAGCGACGGCGTCTCTCTCCATGCGGATAGTACGCTTGCCGGCCTTGATCAAGGGGTTCTCACTCATTGGCTGTTTTACCCGTTGAAGGCGACTGTGCTGAACAAGAGTTCAACGACAGACTGGAATAGGGGAGGCTCCGACCGCTGATTCGCGCACGGCGCCCGGCGGTTCGGACAGGGTGCCCATGGTATAGTGGCGGGGTGAACTTGTCAGCAGTTTAGGGGCACAGGGTCACGGGAGGTGCGATTTTGCCGCGATATAGGCACTGATCGAGGTTTCCGGACTAGGGCCTGTTCACACTAATTTGATTGTCGCTGTTAAGCCTAAAAAGCCGCCAATCAAGGCGCGAGGAGTGTAGTTTGGTGGTTCCAAATGAGCGACGAGCAACGACGAGTGGCGGCTTTTTAGGCTTAACCCGAAGGGCTGGGACCCTTTTGCGCCCAGCGTTGTTGTCACTCGCTTATGTAGAATAACTACACCACGCTCGTGACGCCTAGCTGGACACAAAAATGGCCTCCAGCAGCGATAATCAAATTAGTGTGAACCGGCCCTAACGATTAGAGGCAATTCGCGCTAAACTAGGCAGCTTCTGGAGCAAGATTTTTTACTGCTAGAGGTGTGATGTGTTGAACAAGCATATAAATAGAGGTTTATCGGGTGTGGTGATGGCGGCGGCTGCGCTCTGCCTGCAGTTCGCGTGGGCGGACGCGGCACCCGTCAGCAAGGAAGAAAAGACCGCTCATGCCGTGGTGGAGCAAGTGACTGTGGAATTGACCACAGTTGTGAAGAATGAACGGGATTTGCTGGATACTGATCCTGAAACCTATTTTTCCCGGGTCAAGTCGGTACTGGAACCGGTGGTGGATTTTGGTTTTATCGCCCGGAACGTGATGGGACCTTATTGGGAAGATGCATCGGAATCCCAGCGTCAGCGTTTTGTCAAAACCTTCAAGGATGGTTTGGTGGAAACATACGCCAAGGGCATGGCCAACTACATTGACCTGGATATCAGCATCCTGCCTCCCTCCGAAGATGTCGCGGGTAAGCGCAGAGTCGGCGTGGTGCAGGAAATCACCGGTCCCGACGGTACCAATCGGGTGTCCTATACCATGGCGATGAACCGCGATGGCGAATGGAAACTGATCAATATGGTGCTTAATGGCGTCAATCTCGGCAAAACCTTCCGCAATCAATTTGCCCAGGCGGCGAAGCAGAATGACGGTGACCTGGATGCCGTGATCAGCAACTGGTCGGCGGAATCCTGAACCTGAACTGATCGGCGCGCACTTGCGAGCCCGCAGGTGCGCTACTTATTTGTTTGCCCCGATCCATCCAAGCGAGACTTTCTTATGCAGCCCGATGAAATCAAAGCCGCTATCAGTGGCGCCATTACCGATGCCGATGTTCAGGTCAGTATCGATGGCAGTCACGTCAAATTGATCGTTGTCAGCCCTGAGTTCGACGGCAAATCCGCCGTCAAGAAGCAGCAGATGGTCTACGGCGCCCTGGAGCAGGCCATTGCCGATGGCGTGATACACGCCGTGCACATGAGTACCTATACACCGACCGAATGGGCCCAGCATCAGGTCTGAGGCACGTTCCTGCCTCCTGTCAAACAGGGGCGGGTAAAGTCATAATTTCTAACCGGGTCGCCAAGGGCTGCCTGACCCTTCCAATACTATAAGCACATATTCATGGATAAACTCATTATCAACGGGCGCGGTAAGCTCGAAGGCGAGATTCGCATTTCCGGTTCCAAAAACTCGGGTTTGCCGGTGCTGGCGGCAACGCTGCTGGCCGAAGGGCCCATGAGCATCTGTAATTTACCGCACCTGAACGACATCACGACCATGCTGGCTCTGTTGCGCTGCATGGGCGTGGGCATCACCATCGATGAGAAAATGTGCGTTGAAGTGGATGCCGATGCCATCGTTGACTTCGAGGCGCCCTACGAGCTGGTTAAAACCATGCGGGCCTCGATCCTGGTGTTGGGCCCTCTGTTGTCCCGCTACGGCCGGGCCGACGTCTCCTTTCCCGGTGGCTGTGCCATTGGCAGTCGGCCGGTGGACATACATCTGCGCGGTCTCGAAGCCATGGGCGCGCAGATTGATGTCGACGGCGGTTACATACGCGCCCGAGCCCCCGGCGGCCTCAAGGGTGCCCATATTTTCATGGACACGGTGACTGTCGGGGGTACCGAAAATCTGCTGATGGCGGCGGTATTGGCAAAGGGCACCACGGTGCTGGAAAACGCCGCCCGGGAGCCGGAGATCGTGGATCTGGCCAATTGCCTGCTGGCCATGGGCGCGGATATCGAAGGGGTGGGCACCGAACGCATGACCGTTACCGGCGTGCCCAGCCTGAAAGGCTGTGAATACACGGTGATGCCGGACCGCATTGAGACCGGGACCTATTTGACCGCCGCCGCCGCTTCTCGCGGGCGTGTTCGGGTCAAGGACGCCCGCGCCGATATTCTCGAGGCCGTACTCTTGAAACTGGAGGAGGCCGGAGGCCATATCAGTATCGGCGACGACTGGATCGAGCTGGATATGAAGGGCAACCGCCCCCGCGCGGTGAACCTGCGCACGGCGCCGTATCCGGCGTTTCCGACGGATATGCAGGCCCAGTTCACGGCAATGAATGCCGTGGCCGAAGGCTCCAGTGTGGTGACCGAAACCATTTTTGAAAACCGACTGATTCAGGTGCACGAGTTGAACCGCATGGGCGCGAATATTTCCCTGGAGGGCAACACGGCCGTTATTCGCGGCGTCGAGCGGCTCAAGGGCGCGCCGGTGATGGCCACGGATCTTCGCGCCTCGGCCAGTTTGGTGATCGCCGGGCTGGTGGCCGAGGGCCAGACAGTTGTCGACCGCATCTATCACATAGACCGCGGCTACGAATGCATCGAAGAGAAATTGCAGATGCTGGGCGCGGACATACGCCGAACTCCCGGTTGAAAACAGTGAACAGTAAACAGTGAACAGTAAACAGGTCCACCAGGAAACTTCTTCATGTCTCAGTTGACCATCGCGCTCACCAAGGGGCGCATCCTGCAGGAAACCCTGCCACTGCTGGCCGCAGCGGGAATCGAGCCTCTTGAAGATATAAGCGCCAGCCGCAAGCTGACTTTCGCCACCACATCACCCGACGTGCGGTTGCTGATATTGCGCGGCAGTGACGTGCCCACCTATGTTGAATACGGTGCGGCCGACGTGGGCGTATCGGGCAAGGACACCCTGCTGGAACACGGCAGCGGTTCCTTCTATGAACCACTCGATCTCGGTATTGCCCGCTGCCGGCTTATGACAGCGGCGTTGGTGGGTCGGGAAACGCCTCCCGGCCGGATACGCGTCGCCACCAAATACGTTCAGGTGGCCAAGCGCTACTATGCGGAGCAGGGGCGCCAGGTCGATGTCATCAAACTCTATGGCGCAATGGAGTTGGCGCCGGTGCTTTCTCTGGCGGACGAAATTGTCGATATCGTGGACACAGGCAACACCCTGAAAGCCAACGGCCTGGAGCCCCGGGATCATATTGCGGATATCAGCTCGCGCCTGATCGTCAACAAGGCGTCCATGAAAATGAAGCACCACCCCATCGAGGCGCTGATCGAGGCCGTAGGGGCTGCTGTTGCTGAAAGTGCCTAGTGGATTTGAAACTATATCGAAGACTCGTTAAGAGTCTGTCATTAGGTTAGATCTTTCGAAACCCTCGCGGCAGGACGCCGCGCGGGAGCTACAGGGATGTATTCATGCGTTTTCGAAAGATCTAACCTAATGGCAGGCGGATCGCTACGCAAAAACAGCATCGAAGCCGAGTCATTGGTCTGCTGTTACAGCCTCAAACTGAACCTTATCTGATAGTCGGATTTTGCTATGACCACACCGCTCATTCAACGTCTGGACGCCTCGGCGTCGGGATTTGCCGAAAAGCTCGACAAGCTGTTGCGCTGGCAGGATGACGTGCATCACGACGTTGAGACGACGGTCAGTCAGATTCTGGCGGATGTGCGCGCGCGAGGCGATGCGGCTCTGGTTGACTATACCCGGCGCTTTGACAGGCTTTCAGTTGCATCGGCGGCCGAGCTGGATATTCCACGCGAGCGCTGGCAGGAAGCGCTCGCCGGTCTGCCGGCGGATCAGCGTTTCGCGCTGGAACAGGCGGGCGAGCGTGTGCGCCGTTACCACGCACACCAGAAGCAGGAATCCTGGCAATTCACCGAAGCCGACGGCACTGTGCTCGGCCAGAAGGTGACACCCATGGACCGCGTAGGTATCTATGTGCCGGGGGGCAAAGCATCCTATCCCTCGTCCGTGCTTATGTCGGCGATTCCCGCCAAGGTCGCGGGGGTGCAGGAAGTGATCATGGTGGTGCCCGCGCCCGACCATATCCTCAACCCCATGGTGCTGGCGGCGGCCGCCATTGCCGGCGTCGACCGGGTGATCACCGTGGGTGGCGCCCAGGCTGTAGCCGCGCTGGCGTATGGCACGGCTACGGTGCCGCGTGTGGACAAGATCGTCGGCCCTGGCAACATTTATGTGGCGACAGCCAAGCGCGCCGTCTTTGGGCAGGTGGCCATAGATATGATTGCCGGCCCGTCTGAAATCCTTGTGGTCTGCGATGGCAAGACAGATCCCGACTGGATTGCCATGGATCTTTTTTCCCAGGCGGAACACGACCAGCAGGCCCAGGCCATTCTGATATCCCCCGATGCCGCATTCCTTGCCGCCGTGGAACAGAGTATTACCCGGCTGTTACCGGACCTGGAGCGCCAGGCTATAGCCCGGGAGTCTCTCGCCGGGCGCGGGGCATTGATTCAGGTGACGGATATGGAGCAGGCGATTGAGCTGGTCAACCGCATAGCCCCCGAGCATCTGGAACTGTCGGTGGATAATCCCGAAGACTATGTGCCGTCTGTCCGCCACGCCGGCGCCATCTTCATGGGCCGGCACACCTCGGAAGCTCTCGGCGACTACTGCGCCGGCCCCAATCACGTGCTGCCCACCTCGGGCACGGCCCGTTTTTCCTCTCCGCTGGGCGTCTACGACTTCCAGAAGCGCAGCTCCCTCATCCACTGCTCACCCTCCGGCGCCTCGGGACTGGGGAAAATAGCCTCGGTACTGGCGAGAGGGGAGTCGCTGGAAGCTCACGCGCGGTCGGCGGAGTATAGGATTAAAAAATAGGGAAAAGGGAAAAGGGAAAAGAATATCGGGTCTCGAATCGTTCGGTAATGTGATTAGTGACGACCCCGATTATTGAACTGCACTTGCGAAGGCACGAATCTTTTCCCTTTTCCCTTTTCCCTTTTCCCTTTTCCCTTTTCCCTACCTACCCCAAATACGGTTTGGTCCCCAGCGTCGCCCGAACGGTCTGCACCCGCCCCTCTCTCACGATTTCGATACTGACGGTTTCGCCGGGGCGGGATTCGGCGATTTCCTGCATGCTGCCCTGGACGCCGCGCATGCCATTGCCGACCTGCTGGCCGTTGATGCTCAGCACGACATCGCCGGGGCGCAGTCCGGCGGAGTGGGCGGGGCCGCCCTGGTAGATGGCGGTGACCAGCAAACCATTGGTGGAATCGAGATTGAAGTACTGGGCGACCTGAGGAGTGATGGCCTGAGCTTCGATGCCCAGCCAGCCGCGGATCACTATGCCGAATTCCACAATGTCATTGAGTGTGCGAATGGCCGTATCCGCTGGAACCGCAAAGCCAATGCCGACGGAGTAGCCGGTTTTATCGGGAATGGCCGTATTGATACCCAGCAGGTTGCCATTGGCATCTATGAGAGCGCCGCCGGAGTTGCCGGGATTGATGGCGGCGTCGGTCTGAATGAAGTTTTCATAGGTGTTGATGCCCAACCCCTGGCGACCGGTTGCGCTGATGATGCCCTGGGTGACGGTTTGCGCCAAACCGAAAGGATTGCCGATGGCCAGTACCACATCACCGACTCGTGCATTTCGAGGTGAGCCTATGGGAATCGCCTGCAAATTGTCCAGGTCGATTTTCAGCACCGCGAGATCATTTTCCCTGTCCACTCCCACCAGGGATGCGTGGGATTCGCGGCCATCCTGTAACAGAACCACGACCTCGCTGGCATTCTTGATAACATGAAAATTGGTCAGCAGATAACCTTTCTCACTGACAATGACGCCTGATCCCAGCGCGGACTGCATGCGTTCCTGGCGTGGGATATCGGCGCGATCGAAAAACAGGCGGAACAGGGGGTCGTCAAACAGGGGGTGTGTCCGGCGCTCCAGAGGCTTGCGCGTCCAGATGTTGACGACCGAGGGCGAGGCTCGTTGTACCGCGTCGGCATAGGACACGGGGCCTTGCCACCTGCCGTTGGTTGGACTCAGATCAGCGATGAAAGCGGGATTGAGCGACCCCGGCTTCAGGCGAAGTTCCGGGAACAGGGTAAGAAGTCCGAGAGCGATAATGGCGCCGGCCGTTATGGGCCAGCGAATATAGTGAAGAAATTTAAACACGATGGATTCCCGCGGTCTCCTGTGGGCAGTGCAAATTGGGTGGCCGGGCCTGCTTTTTATTCCTTGTCCGTCGCACGCCTTCTTGGTATCTGATGCACGGTCATGGCCTCAACCCCGCGCTCTTCGGGTACTTCATTTAGCCCGAATTCGCTGCCGAGGGTATCTGTCTGCCCCGGAACTGGCGCCCAGTCCCGGGGTGGCTCCAGTGTCACGTCGGGAACCAGGTCGTCGGAATCCGGATCTGTCCGACGCTCTCCAGCCTCCAGCATTTTCTGGCTGATTTCCGCCGTAGTCAGTTCCATGGCCCCCTGGGCCAGATGTTCGTGAACATTTCGGTAGTCCTGGGTCAGTTTGTTGACCAGTTTCGATGTTTCGATGAAATGCTGTGCCACGTCCTGCTGGTACTGCGCCAGTTCATGGCGTGATGCCTTCAGTCTTTCTTCCAGATCCCTCTGCCCATGAGCCGGGGCCAGCGAGCGGCTTATGATCGCGCCCACCAGTCCGCCCGCACAAAATAGAATAGCACCCACCATGATCAGCGTTTCAAGGGAAAACACAAACTACCTCCTGGGTTAACAAGCGTCCCGACAATGGATCGTCGCGCGGCACCTCTGTTGTATTGATTGTGGACTTAATCTTGGGGCATGTCCCGTGATGACAACCCCTGTCGCCGCAACACCATAATACAAGAAAAGCAGGAGGTGTAGACGCTACGGTTTGTGTAAGAGCGTTTAAACAAGTGTGTGCCGTAAGAACCTGTATAATTATTGGTATAAAGGTGTCTGGACGGACCAGCTGAAACGCATTGCCTAACGAACCTCAGAGCTATAGAGTAGGCAGCCTCCGCCTGTCCGCACAATGGCTTTTAGAATCAATGCTCGACACTCGTTCCATGACCCCCTCCAAAGTTCCTCTCGAAACCCCGGTCAGTCGCTATCAGCGGGATCTGTCTGAACGGAAAATTGTTCCCGACGCCGCTCAGGCCGAAGCTGTGCGGCACCTGCAGCGCTTGTTTGACCAGCTGCTCGAGCGCGGGGATGGGCGGCCGGGCGGGTTGTCCCGCTTGGTCGTGACTCTGGGCTTGAGGAAGCCTCCGCCACCCCTGCAAGGTATTTACATGTGGGGCGGAGTGGGGCGCGGCAAAACCTACCTGATGGATATCTTTTATGACTGCCTTCCTTTTGACCGGAAGCTGCGAACGCATTTTCACCGTTTCATGCGGCAGCTACACGCCGAAATGCGCTTGCTGAAGAACCGGCAGGATCCCCTCGATATCATCGCCAACGATTTGTCCCGGAAAACGTCGGTAATCTGTTTTGACGAGTTCTTCGTGGTTGATATTGCCGATGCCATGATCCTCGCCAATCTGTTCAAGGCGCTTTTCGCGCGCGGCGTCATCCTGGTGGCGACCTCGAACGTCCCCCCCGACCAGCTGTACAAGGATGGCTTGCAGCGCGGCCGGTTTCTGCCGGCCATTGAGCTGCTCAATCGGCACACGCAGGTATTCAATCTCGATGGTGGCATCGACTACCGGCTGCGTGCGCTGGAACAGGCCCCGCTCTACCACTGGCCCTGCGGCAGCGACGCCGAAGCTGCTCTCGCGCGTTGCTTTGACAATCTGGTTCCGGATGCCGTCAATGTCAGGAGCGATGTACAGGTTGAGGTGGAAGGTCGACATCTGCCCGCCAGACAGGAGGCTGATGACGTTGTCTGGTTCGAGTTCTCCACTCTCTGCGATGGCCCCCGCTCCCAAAACGACTATATTGAGCTGGCACGGGAATACCACGCCGTTCTGGTGTCCAATGTGCCGGAAATGGGGGAGGCCATAGACGATCAGGCCAAGCGGTTCATCTATCTGGTGGATGAATTCTACGACCGGGGCGTCAAGCTGATCGTTTCCGCCGCCAGGCCCATCGAAGAGCTTTACAGTGGAGGACGCCTGACTTTTGAGTTCCAGCGAACCATCAGCCGTCTCCTGGAAATGCAGAGCCAGGAATACCTCGGACGGGCGCACAGGGCGTAGGTTGGGGAAACAATCAAATTGCTTGAAAAGCAACCATGCTTTCTGTAGTATTCGCGCTCTTTTTTAGGGAACCTCCTTTTCAGCCCCGATAACCGCTGTTTGCGGCGGTCCATGCGGGTTTGAAGGGTTCTGGTTTCAAGTCAGTACCTTCGTTTAAAAGGCAAATACAACATGAAGACTATCAGTGCCAAACCTGAAACAGTTAAACGAGACTGGTACATTGTTGACGCTTCAGGCAAAACGCTTGGTCGCATGGCGGCGGAAATCGCCACCCGTTTGCGCGGCAAGCACAAGCCGGAATTTACCCCGCACGTCGACACGGG
>CAZEWY010000015.1:0-32707 GCA_964515945.1 uncultured Cellvibrionaceae bacterium | reverse complement strand
AGGAGCGACCCCAGGATGGGGAATGAAATCCATATTAGGAACCTGTCAGGAAAGCCTATAATGTTAGAGTACCTAGAACTTTACTATCAGGAAGACAGTTGGCCCAGAACAAAAAAGAGGTACTTTTGGTCTCCTGAGGACTCGCTTCTGAACCTAAGAGTTGAGCCAACCGATAATAAGGTTTTGACTTTCTCCGAAGCTGGCCATTTCTCCTGGGGGAAAGGACAGAAAATCTTCGTCAAACTGTACTTTGTGGGCAGAAAGGCCATCGTCAAAAGGGTAGGCAGTTGACTGAGAGCCACATAACCAAGCCATTAAATACGCTCCCTTCGGTCGCCGGACGCTCGCAAGCTCGCGCCGTTTATGGCGGGCGTTATGGCATTTGGTCGTAATGACCCCCAATGGCAAAAACATAGATATAGTGATCGTCAAACTTGTAAATAAGGCGGTCCTTTTGGGAAATACGACGAGACCAAAAGCCGGAAAGGCTGTGCTTCAGTTGTTCTGGCTTTCCCAAACCCGACGCTGGATCGGCGCGAAGCATTTCTTTCAAGAGCTTACAAAGCGCTTTATGGAGCTTCTTGTCCTTTTCGCGAAGCCGCTCATAGGCAGCCCAAGTGCTGCCTTCAAAGACGAGTGATCTCATGGACTTCCTCTTCCTTGGGCCTATATCCGGTGCCCTGGGTATGGGTGGCCGCAGACTCTGCCAATTGGCGCATCAGGCTACTATTCTGGAGCACATACAGGGTTTCCTGCTCACGCTCCCAGTCGTCGGCGCTTATTACCACAAACGCGTCGCCGGAGCGCCGGGTTACTTTTAGGGGGGTATGGTTTGTAATTGCTTGTTCTATAAAGGCTTTTAGGTTGTCTCTAAACCGATTTACGCTTACAGAGTCCATATGCTTTACCTCAAACGTACGGAATGTCGGTACATATTAGCAGGGCAACCATAACAAATCCATTATGTTCGCCACAGCAAACTGTGGCCGGACAGCCTTTCCGTCGCGGCTGCTACTTCAAGGCTGCTACTTCAAGGCTGCCGCCTATTGAGGGCGTTATGCCCTGAGGGATTTTAGATGAACAACAAACTTTTAGCGGTTATCTTCACCATATCAGTCTTGATCGGATGCACCTCAATGAAACTCTAATGGGGTCGTGGGTCGGCCATTCGGTTGATGATCTGACTGCGTCGTGGGGAGCACCCGAGTCGAAGATTTCGCGTGAAGATGGTGAATTTACCGACACCTGGACTACCTTCAGTTCCAGTCAATATGGCGTACGGCAATGTAGGCAGTCATTTGTAACTGACGCGCAAGGAATAATTACATCGTGGTCCTAGAGTGGCTCCAGAGACTTATACGGAAGCACTTGTCTGGATATAGGTGCAAATATAGGAAATCATGCCCTTTTCTTTTCATCGCTTTTGAGCCCAATATCCGAACTTTCAATTTGCTGAGATTTAATGCTGATTTGGTCGACAATCTTTCGGTTGTGAATTGTGGTACGTCTGACAAGGAGGAGACGGTTCCGGCATATGCTAATGCTCTCAACATTGGCGGCGCTAGAATTGTTTCTGATCGCCAGGTTATAACAACGAATGGACTACCAGTACACATTTCAACGCTTTACCATTGGATACCTACGTGGCGTCAGCTGGCATAACGACATCAGCTTCATTAAAATCGATACTGAAGGCCCACGAACTTCAAACGTTAAAAGGCGCACGGAATACCCTGGAGAAAGATAAACCTGTATTAGTTCTGGAAATGCATTTCAGAAAAGATCCCGAATCCACATTGGAAGTGCTCAATCTTCTGAAACATCACAAGTATGATTATGCTCATGTCTATCGCAGTGGACGTTTTTTCTCCAAACCCCGATTCGATGACGTTGGGTTATCTACGCTGGGAAGTTACACCAGCCGGAATTTATCTTTACACCGAACTTGGCTCACCCGGCGCTCCCGGACAGAATCGCCGTATGTGGACAACTATCTCAATAATAACGACGACTAAATACCCGAATACAGCGATGTCAATCCACGCAGTGGGAATGGCAAACCTTTGGAGCTGGTCACCGCTGCCCCATTGAATTGCGAGAGGACTGTCCCAACTCGCGATTACGCCAAGTATTATCAACGCCAGTATATAAAGCAGCCCATCAATAATGGCCTTGCGATGAGTCCAGTAAGGCGAGATCAGCTTGAATGCGTTGAAAGCGATCCCTGCGACCAGGATGGCATTGATCCATGGCAACAGGGTCGACCATTGGTCGGTGAAAACCAGCGCAAAGGAGGCTTCGTCGGGAATTGTCGGGATCAGTTGATTCAGCCATACCAGGAAAAAAAGCTGCAGAATCAATTCAGCAGTCGAGCCCGTTTGGGATATCTGCTGGCTATGAAGAGTGGCCTTGGGCAGGTGCTCAGGCCGCCATCGCGTGAAAATATCCGCGCGGGTCAGAGACTCTCCTATGATATAGAACACGAGCGTCAACCAGGCAAATGCATAGAGGCTGGAGGAAAATATGCTCGATATCAATCGTAACATGCTTTGAACATAGCTCGGATCGGTCTGACTGATGACATCCAATAGCACCGCCATTGATTGGATGAGGGCAATGGCGATGACCAGCCATTTCAGGATGATACTGTACAGGGGAAACAGCGATTCGCTGACCAAAGTCTTGCGTGGCTGGAAGCCCGCCGCGACAGTTAATGGATGGCCGCGCTCGCGCAGGAGGTTTTTTACGTCGTCATCCGAAAGATCGTGCCCCAGTATTTCCGCGCGGTGATCGCATTCGTCCTGCAAGTCGGTTAGAAGCTCGGTTGCCACATCGTCCCTGATGCTTGCCGGCAAATGGGCCTTTACCGCAAAAGTGTATCGCTCGAGCCAATTCATGATTCTCTCCCCAATAGTTTCTGCATCGCCTGGTTCAGGCTTTGCCATTCCTGCGTCATAGCCGCACAGGCTTCGACACCCGCGTCTGATAGGCAATACACGCGACGTTTACGTCCTTCCTGGATTTCCCACTCGCTGGCGAGCAATCCCTGAACTTCCAATCGTCGAAGCAAGGGGTAGAGGGTGCCTTCGTCAACGTCCAACCCCCTCTCTGCCAGATAGCGCCGCAGGGAATACCCGTAGTGAGGCGTCGCTAGCGCTCCCAGTACTGCGAGTACCAATAGGCCACGGCGCAGCTCCATCGTCAGTTTGCCGAGTCGTTCCGGATCAGTTGCCATAGGGCCTCTTAATACTGTGCATCACATGGTATGTACTGTGTCATACATAGTATGGTGTGCGCAAGTACTTTTTATGGCGACAACGCCAATATCTAAAGCACCTGGTCTTTGCGCTTGATGAATCGGTGGCTGACGATCTTTGGCAAGCATGGCCTCGACCGGCCATCAGCAATTGCGAACCAGTGATCGGTAACATCTGGTCATTAGGTCTATTTGAGATCTGGTTGGCATTTTAGGGAAATCATGTGTGATCTTATCCAAAGAACTCGGTCTCGTACTCTGCCTGTGACTATCCACATTGAAGTAGTGATTTCGGAGGAAAAAAATGAAAGACAACACGGTGCTGCTTGCGTCCATGCTGGCAATTTCTATCCTGAGCCTGCCGGTTCAGGCCTCTTCAAACGGACAACCATTCCGGGAACTTCAGACTCAAATCAGTATTAATCGCAGTTTGATCGATACAAACACGGTCGCTATTACGGGTTTGCAGGAAAGTGTCGCAGCAATCAATCTGCGTATTGATGATCTGGACGTATTCATCGACGAATTGACCACCAAGGTCAACAGTAATACGGCTGAAATTACCACTGCCCTGTTAAAACTTAATTCCGTTGGCGACGGGATTACCGCTTTGCACGCGGAACTGAATAACCTGGCAGCACAGCATGCTGCCGATATTGAAACCATTAATCAGGCTCTGGCTGTAATCGATTCAAAGTTGACGATGCTCAATGAATCACGGCAAGCGCTTGCTGATGAGCTCAATGCAAAACTCGCCGCCCTGAATGCCCAGGTTGACGGGAATACTCTGGCCATTGACTCGCTGGTGCTGCAACTGGTTACGGTAAACGCGCAATTGACCGGTATCAACAGCAGTATTATGGATTTAGACAATCGTGCGGCCCAGCTGGAAACGGCACAGGTCCAATACGCAAACAAGTTGGCTGAGCTGACGCAGGTCGCCAGTGATCTCGATGAGGCCATTGGCAGCTTGCAGGCCTACCATATGTATACCTTCTCAGGTATCAAGACCAACCTGCCTATCGCTTCTTTAACCGGTTGGACTCAGTGCTATCAAACCACTTATGCCGACCCCAATGCGAGTCCCGAAAGCATGAAGTCCGCCTGCACCGGCAGCAAGATCATGCTGGCTTGCCGGCAAACGGGCAGCGATATATTGACGGTGGCCGCCTATGCAAATCGGGACGAGGTATTCTTGAATACCGGTGACTACAACAGCAACGTTCACACGGCAAATAATGTAGATTGGTATTTCTCCAATAACTGGTCAATGGGCTTTGCGCCCGTTGGCGAGGGCGTGCGCAGAAAGAGCGGCGACATACAGAACATGAGCAGTGCCGACCGGCTTAGTTGGCATACCCACGAATCGAGTACCAACGGCTGGCGATGCGGCAACACCTCATGGTTAACCTCAAGCACGAACTGGGAAAAAGTTATCTACCAGGCGGACTAAGATAATAATTATTTAAGTTCAAAAGAGGCAGCCTTGGCTGCCTCTTTTTTCATCAGCGTAAACGCTCCATACAGAGCAGCTGATCGACACCCAATCCTGTAAAAATCCTCGCACACCGGGGCTACTTGTGGTATTACCACTTCCGGTTCGCATCTTTGTCACCCTAAGACAAAATTCGACTCTTGATAGCCAATAGTTTTGACTTGTTCAGAAATTCCGGTAGGCTTTTGCAGCCGCCGGGGTTGCGAAGCTTAAACCCAGCGGAAATTAATGTCATCCCCATTCCATGGTGTAGGCGTAGGTATACGTGTAGGTATAGGTAAATACTGGAGAAAGTTTATGAAAAAGTTGTTTGGTCTGACGGTTCTCGTTTTTCAATTGTTTACCTACGACGTCCTGGCGGCGGGTGTTGATTTGACCATTGCGTCCGATATGGCGGCGGCGGATCTGACACAGGTGGACGAAGTTCGGGGAAGCGCCTGGAGTCTTGGCCTTACCCGCAATGATGATTTTCGAGCGACCTCGGTCTCGCTGGCATACCGTGCGATTGGCAATCTGAATGCCGCGAGCAATATACAGGCCGGCGTAGGCTGGAAGGCCTCTTACCACAACACGTTTCAGAGCAGCTATTCCCTTGCAGCGGGAGTTTCTCTGCGCTACCAACCCGCAGACCTCGGCAGTCTGGGCTTTGAAGTTCAGGCTTTTATGGCGCCGGAGGTCCTCAACTCCAATGATGCGGAACGCTACCACGAGCTGATGGCCCGCGTGACCTATGATCTTCACTCCCGCGCCACGGTTTTTGCCGGCTGGATGAACAAGAGTCTCCGCTATGAGGACACGGTTCTGATCCGCGAAGTCGAATTCGCCGATGGTCTAATGGCCGGTTTTAGCCTCGTCTTCTAGCTTTTCAACAATCTGCTTATGGTGGGCTCCGCCCACCAAAAATCCCCGCCTTGATCAGCCTGTCCTGCTTTGTCGGATCATTCATGATAGTCTTGTCGACTATAATTGATCTGGGCAAGGGATATTTCCATGACAAAATTGAATCGCAGGGCTTTTTTAAAGCTTTCCGGTGGTGTGGCATCGGGTGCGCTGGTGGCCGCAGCGCTGGGGCCGCTCAGCGGCTGTGTTCAACGGCAGCAGGGTTTGACGACAGGTACGACATTGAATAGTCCCTTCGGCATACAGCTATATACCCTGCGGGATGTCTTACCCCAAGACCCCGAAGGGGTACTCCGCCAACTGGCGAGCTTTGGTTACAACCAGATCGAAAGCTACGAGGGAGCCCAGGGCATTTTCTGGGGCATGGGCAACACCGGCTTCAAGCAACTCATGGATGAACTGGATATGACTATGATCTCCAGCCACATCAACAACTTCGACCATGTGGACAGCTTCGCCAGAAAGGCCGACGCAGCGGCGGCCATAGGGGTGAAATATCTGATCTGTCCCTATGCCCGTCAGCAGACGCTGGACGATTACAAAGCCCTTGCCGAGCGTTTCAACCGAGCCGGTGAGCTGGCCAGGGACGCCGGCATCCGCTTTGCCTACCACAACCACGATTACAGCTTCCGCAAGCTGGACGGCCAATATCCACAGGATCTGCTGATGCAGAATACGGATCCCGCTCTGGTGGATTTCGAGATGGATATCTACTGGGTGGCCGCCGCCAATGAGGACCCGGCGGCCTGGCTGCGCAAATACCCGAACCGCTTTGCGCTGACACACGTCAAGGACCTGAAACATAACGGCCAGGTCGAGTCGACGGTTCTCGGGCAGGGCGAACTGGACTGGGCCAGGCTACTACCGGTTGCCAAGGCCGCGGGCGCGCGTTATTTCATTGTGGAGCAGGAGCAGTATGACGGCACGACACCAATAGACGCCGCCAGAGATTGCGCCCGCTTTATGCAGCAAGTGCGCTATTGAATTTAAAATTGGGTTTTCATCTTATGCAACAAGTATCACTCCCTATCCTGTCACTGATCGCGCTGGCGCTTTTGGGCAGCGGCTGCTCGACCAACGATCCGGCAACCACCCAACCGACAGAGAAAGCCGATCAACGCCTGTGGCTGGAGCTGTTTAACGGTCGCGATCTGGACGACTGGACCATCAAGTTCAAGGGTTTCCCCGCCGGCGAGAATGCTTTTTCCACTTTTGCGGTGGAAGATGGCAAGCTGGTTATCCGGTACGACCAATACGATGAATTTGATGGCCAATTCGGTCATATTGTCTACAACAAGCAGCCCTTTTCCCATTACATCCTGCGCGTCGAGTACCGCTTTGTGGACGAGCAGGTGCCCGGCGGACCCCAGTGGGCCTGGCGCAACAACGGCATCATGTATCACTCACAAGCGGCCGAGGACATGGGCCTGATGCAGGACTTTCCCGTCAGCATGGAATTTCAATTGCTCGGCGGCAATGGCGAACAGGCCCGCTCCACGGCCAACCTGTGCACCCCCGGTACCCAGATCGTCATGAACGGCGAACTGCGGCGAGAGCACTGCATAAAATCCAGCAGCGAGACCTATCACGGTGATCAGTGGGTGACGGTGGAACTCGAAGTCCACGGCAGTGAGCTGGCGCGGCACAAGGTGGAAGGCGAAACCGTGATGGAGTACAGCGAGCTGCAACTGGACGACGGCACGCCCCTGGCCGGCGGTTATATTGCCCTTCAGGCAGAGACGCATCCCACGGAGTTCCGCTCGGTTCGACTGCTGAACCTGGAAGGGTGCATGGACGAAGAGGCTACCAATTACCGGTCCTACCTGATCAAACACGACCCCGAAAGCTGCCGATACTGATGAAACCCACTCGCCAGTTCCCTTTGGCGAGTGGGTTTCGGTGTTAATGACCTGAGACAACCTCCCCATTGGGAAGTGTCGAGAGATAGGCAACCAGGTCGCGGATCTGGCCGCGCGACAGCAGGTAACCCATGGGCGGCATACCGGAGCCGGAGAATTCCTTGGTGACCACGTCGGCCTTGGCAACTTCGATGGTTTGATCCTGATCGACAATCGTCATGGTGGTGTCGGTTTCCGCCTCGAAAAATCCACTGATGGTACGGCCGTCTTCAAGGGTTACCGATACCCGCCCAAAACCGGCCGCAACCCGGGCACCGGGCTCCACCAGTGCCTGCAATAGCTGTTCGCGGGAAAGCACCTCTCCGATCGACGTCAGTTCCGGCCCTACCTTGGCACCCCTGCCGCCGACCATATGACAGCGCACGCACTGGGCCTGACTGCTGTAGCGAAAAAGTGCCATGCCCGCCTGGGGATCCCCGCCGTACAGGGACTCGCGGTAGAGCTCCATTGGATCCTGCTGATCCTTGCTCGCTTCGTATACTTCCAGCTTCGCCAGCAATGCTTTCACTTCCGTTGACCGCACCGCTTCAATCAGGTCCAGCTGCACTTCCGCCGGCAGTTCGCCGGTCATGAGGGAATCCAGCGCATCGCTCAGCACCTGGTGTGCACTCGGGTGATCAACCTTGGCCAGAGAGCGGTAGGCGACCTGTTGTTCACTCCAGGTGCCGTTCTTCAGCAACAGTTGATGCATCCTGACCACGTCCGCCACCGGCAAGCCGAGTTCCGGCAAGAGCTTGAGCGCTGCCATGCGAACGTTCTGGTGAGCGTCGTTCATGGCCGTCTGCGCCACGTCACCCATGGATTGGTAGCCGAGGTCGAACAGGGTTTGCAGAGCCGCGGCGCGCACTGCCGGTACCGGATCTTCGTTCAACAGATGCACCAGCTGCTCGGCGGCGGAGTCTATGTTCAGGGCGCTGAGGGCCGCCAGCGTGGCCTGACGCACCTCGGCGTAGGGATCATTCAGCAGGACAGCAAAATGAGCGGCAAAGGGCTCCCTGGCCTGCTCTTCAGGATAACTGACGGCGCCGCGATAGCGCCCGGTCACGCGGTCGAAAACCGAGGATTCGGACCAGACAGAGAGAGTGGCGATGGCTTCAGCGCGCAGTGGACCGGCCACATCCTTGCGCAAGGCGAAGTTGAGCAGGCGCTCTGCGGATGCTCTGCCGCCGACATAAAGGTTGGCGTTGATCGCCCTGCGCATCAGCGGCTCGTTCATGAAGGGCGTGGTGTCGAGCAGGGCCGCCAACGCTGGCAGGGCTTCTTCCACGAAATAATCGTCGCTGATAGCCCTAGCGGCGTTGGTGACCACAAACTCACTCTGATCATTCAAAAAGCCTGCGAGCTTTGGGCTCTGTAGGCGCTTGAGAGCCACCACGGCAGCGATACGGACCGCTTCGGATTCATGCTCCGCCAGTTGTCCCAGAGCCTGTTCCCCGCCTATACGCGCAAGGGCTATGGCACCGGCGTGACGCAGGTAGACATCTTCATCGTCGTTGGTTGCCAGCATGGCCACCAAAGGCGCTATGGCCTTGGGATCGCCAATGCGCCCCAGGGCCTGAGCGGCGAAAAGCTGCACGCGCAGGCTGTCGTCCGCGAGGAGCTGGATCAGGGCCGGACCGGCTTCGGCGTAAGACACATCACCCAGCACCTCGGCGACCTGGGCCCGTATCTCCGGATCCTCGTCCTGCAACAGAGGCACTAATGGTTCAGTCTGCTCGGGATTGCGGCGGGCCATCTGACCGAGTCCCCAGATGGCGTGAATCCGGGCCAGTTGCTGCTCACTCTTGAGGGCGACTTGCGCCAGTACCGCCTGTTCACCCCGGGCGACCAGCTCGAACTGGGCCTTCTGGCGCACGCGCATGTCCGGGTGGCGCAGATGGGTGGTGAGCTGGTCAACCTCCAGAGCGCCGAAATCCGCCGTCAGTAACTCGGCCGTCTCGCGGCGCAATTCGCCGGGGGCATCCTCGGTGTCCATCTTCCAGATACGACCGGTGCCGTTGGTGTGCCAGCCATCGACCCAATCACCCATGTAGAGTGCGCCCTCGGGGCCAAAGTCCAGACCCGTGGCCTGGACACCGCGCAGGACATTCTGGTCACTCGCCATAATGAAGGATGCGCCCTTCGGCTCCAAGGTAAAGGCATTGATACCCGACCGAGGGGCTGTACCGACAAATTCCACCACAAAGAAATGGTTGCGCCATTTTTCGCCGAGAGCGGTGCCGGGGTTGTAGACCATACCGGCGGGGCCCGGATGGTAGGGCGCAATCGGTGGCAGCAGGTGCGCCGCCTGATTGTCGAACCGCGGCTTGTAGTAGTCCTCGTCCATCCACACCTTATAGCTGTTGTTCCTCGGGTCCTTGTACTTGCCCAACTGCCAGTTGGTGCGCCAGCCACTGTCCGAGCCGTCAATCAGATAGACCAGCCGCTCGTATTCCCCCTCATGGTCGCCGTCATTGTCCACGGAGATGAGGTTGCCGTACTTGTCGAAGGTAAATTCGTGGGTGTTGCGCAGGCCGGCGGCAAAGACTTCGAAATTGCTGCCATCCAGCTCGCTGCGCACAATCACGCCCTGGTTGGGGTAGGGCCATTGCTTGCCCGACAGGTCGGTGATGTTGGCGCCAATATCGCCAATGCCATAGTAGATGCGGCCATCGGGACCGAGGGTAACGCCGGACATGCCGTGACCGCTGAAACCGATATGAACACCAAAGCCCTCAGCCAGGGATGTTTTGGTGTCGGCGCGCAGGTCACCATCCGTGTCCTCGACCCGCCAGGCATTGGGGGCCACCCCCAGAAACAGCTCGTCCAACGTGTTGTGGTAGTAGATACCGCCGAGGACATCGGTAACTTCGCTATTAAAGTCCTTCAGGAAAAGCCGGCTCTGGTTGGCTTGGCCATTGCCGGTGGTGTCCTGGAGCAGGACCACCTCTTCCTTGACGACCGCCAGATCGCGCCAGTCGCGGGAGCCGTCCTTGTTGCGGTCCTCCAGCCACTGATTCTGCGCGCTTTTTTCCGGTGCCAGCGCCTCGTGCAGGAAGTCCCGCCGGTCATCAACCGACTCGAAGCCCACGGAGGCCATCTCCCACTGTGGATAGCCGCGAATGTCGAATTCGGAATTATTGCTTCGGTGAGTCACCGTGGCCCAGACACGGCCCTGCCAGTCCACATCGATCGCCACCGGGTCACCCAGTAAATCCGCAGGCGCCCAGAGGTCAACATGCAGGCCCTCGGCCGGCTGCAAATTCACCTGCCCGCGCGCTTGTGTGGCGGCGACTTCCGCTTCGGCGTCGCTCAACGCTATGACTTTCGCGTCGGCATCACTGAGGGGTGCGACGGCTTGTTGGGCATTGCTCGGAATCTCACCCATGGAATCGTCCTGCCCACAGGCCATCAGCAGCGTCGCCAGAAATATGCCCGATAGCGGGCGGATGTAGCGAATTAATTTCATAGCCATCTCACAGTTTCGTTATCTTCTTTAGCGTCTAGCGACTTTAATTGAGTTGTAGTTGAATAGACCATAACAACAGGCGGGAGTATACGCGAGAATGACTTTGAAGCCCATTCCAACGATTCCAGCGGCGGACCCTATTATTTAATCAGCCACCTATCTTTAAGCCCAAAATATCTTTAAGCCCAAAACAGTTGAATCCAAAATGATACTACCGCGCGTCTTAATCACTAACCCAGCGCCATGCTGGATAACAAGCCAAGGTGATATACCATGAACGCAACTAAAAAATTTTTTCGCTTTTGGGTGCCCATGCTGGTGGTGACGGCACTGGTGACAGGCGCTCCGCTCGCATTTGCCGGCACCCCGGGTCTGGAGTTCGGCGCCGGTGTTGTGATACCGATTGTCGCTATTTTGATGGTCTTCGGTGCTCCGGCAGTGGCGGTGATTCTGATCGCCTACTTCGTATTTCGCCACCGGGAGCGTCGTCAGCAATTGCTGAATGAACGTATTCAGCGCTTTCTGGAGGCCGGCCAACAGGTGCCTGAGTCCCTCATGCAGGACCCGGTCAGCCAGCCGACAACGCCGGCGCAGCACCTGCATCAGGGTATTTTGTTACTGGGTTTGGGCATTGGCTTGGCCATATTCCTGAGTCTGATTGACAGCTTTGCCGTGGGCAGTCTGGGCCTGGTATTTATCGGGCTGGGTGTAGCCAAAGTTATTATTTGGAAATTGGCCTCCAGGGCTGATCATGAGCAACACTGATACTCAATCCGATGCGATTCTCATCGCCCGGGTCCTGAGCCAGAATGACCAGCATGCCTTTCGGCAGCTGGTTTTGCGCTATCAGTCCCCTGTGCGCCGCTGGGCGCGCCGCCTTTGCAAGGACGACGCCGCAGCGGCGGATGATCTGTCCCAAGAGGTTTTTATAAGGGCTTACCGTTCGCTGCATGGCTTTCGCGGTCGAGCCCGGTTTTCCACCTGGTTGTATCGTATAACCTTCAATCTCGCCGCAAGTCAAAAGCGCCTTTCCCGCGATGCCTGGCACAATCTCGATCTGTCGGATACCGGCGAATCCGAGTGGGATCCAGCGGTGGATCAGACTGAATCCGGCAATGCCGATATCCAGCGCGACCTGGAGCAGGCAATGGCGAGGCTGAAACAAGCGGAGCAGTGGGCATTGCGATTATCGCTGGAGGAAGGCATGAGTCATGAAGAGGTCGCTGAGGTCACGGGTATTCCCTTGGGTACGGTGAAAACTCATCTTTTACGGGGCAAACAGCAATTGCGGAAAACCTTGGCCCATTGGCGGGAGACAGTGTGATGGACGATAAATCCGATTTTGATCAATGGTTGCAGAGGGAACTGACACCGGAACACCTGAACGATGACGGCTTTACCGACAAGGTCATGGCGGCCTTGCCAGCACGGCGGCGACGGAGCGCATTGGCGCCTGCGATCTGGACAAGCCTTCTGGCACTCCTGGCTGGCGCCCTGGGATTGGCGCTGTTTCCGGGGTGGGACTGGGTGTACGACCTGGCGACGATTTTCGTCAGCTTGCCCCTGACCACTCTGGTTCAAATGGGTCTGGGAGTCACCCTGGCTCTGGGAGCCATTGCCGCGGCCACTTTGTGGAACGAGGCATAACCTCGGCCAATTTGGGTAGTCTCATGTCAGGACCTGCTGGCGTTTCGCAGGTCCGGTTCGTCGCATTTCAAATTCACTCATATCGGCTGCACGCTCCGAACCGTGGGGCTGTATGGTTGAATTGCTTTTAGTCGAACGACCCACTTCCGGTTTTCACTGAAATGGGGCCGACACTGACTCAACAATTCCATAGCCTCCATGGTCAAACAATAACGCCGGACTGAATCAAGCAGTATCAGCCAAAAAATACCGAGCCAAATAGCACCATTCGCGCAAGCGCGAGATTAATGCCTGTCTTCAATACCCCACATCATTAGCGATACAAAAAAAGGACTTTCTACTGCTTTGGGAGAGGCTCTGTTAGCCGCGGAGTCTCGTCTCATTTCTGCTCCACTTTTTGTGTGGGCAGATGGGTCGGCCCCGACCGGTAGTTGCCTTTTGTATAGGTGAATGCCGGAAGAGGCCTTTTTAACTGTATTTACCATGTACCTGGAGATTCTAATGAAAATAATATCGTCCCATGTCAAAACAGTGCTGTGTGCCGCCGCACTCGGCGGCTCCCTATGCGCCGCGAGCGGCGCCTCGGCTGTTGTGTTTCAGGCCGAAGACTATACCAGCTATTTCGACACCACAGCTGGCAACACCGGTGGTGCCTACCGTGCGGATAATGTCGATATCGAGGCAACATCCGACAATGGCGGCGGCTATAACGTCGGCTGGATCGAAGCTACTGAATGGTTGACCTACGGCAATCTGTCGGTAGCTTCATCCGGCACCTATATTGTGCGCGCCCGCGTCGCCAGCCTCTCCGGCGGCACGCTCTCGCTGGACCTGAACGGTGGCACCACGGTGCTGGGCGAGTTGAACATTCCCGCCACTGGCGGCTGGCAAAGCTGGCAAACCGTGGAAAGAGAAGTGCAGTTGAGTGCTGGCAACCACAGCCTGGGAGTGTACGCCAGCACCGGTGGCTGGAACTTCAACTGGATTGAAGTGACACCCGCCACCACCAACCCACCACCATCTGGTCAGCAGTTTGAGGCTGAGGACTACTCCGCTGCCCATGACACAACACCGGGGAATACCGGCGGCCAGTATCGCAGCGGCGACGTGGACATCGAAGCCACGTCTGACACCGGCGGCGGCTACAACGTCGGCTGGACCGAGGCCGGCGAATGGTTGGCGTTCAACAATGTGAACGTGCCGGCGGCGGGTAATTATCAAATCCAGGCTCGCGTCGCCAGCGGCGGTGGTGGCGGCACCATCTCGTTTGATCTGAACGCCGGCAATACGCAACTGGGGCAAGTCAGCGTGCCCGCCACTGGCGGCTGGCAAACCTGGCAAACCGTTACCCTGGACACCTACCTGCCCGCGGGTACCCATTCACTGGGTGTGTACGCGACGACCGGTGGCTGGAACCTCAACTGGGTGAAAGTTATTTCCGGTGGCGATGGCGGCGACCCGGTAGACCCGAACCCCACGGTTACCTGGAGCGACGAGTTTGACACCATCAACCGTTCCGTGTGGAACTTTGAAACCGGCGGTGGCGGCTGGGGCAACAATGAGCTGCAGTACTACACCGATGGCAGCAACGCCTCCATCCAATACGACCCGCAGGCCGGCAGCAACGTGCTGGTGATTGAAGCGCGACAGGAAACCGGCGGTGCCTGCTGGTGGGGTGGCAACTGTGAATATACCTCCACCCGCATGAACACCCGTTACAACCTGTCCTTCCAGTACGGTCGCATGGAAGCGCGCATCAAGTTGCCGCGTGCGCAGGGTATCTGGCCGGCGTTCTGGATGCTGGGCGACAACTTCAACACCCAGGGCTGGCCCCAGGGCGGCGAGCTGGACATCATGGAGCACGTGGGTACCAATAACACCACTTCCGGCGCGCTGCACGGCCCGGGTTACTTCGGCTCTACACCGATTACCGGTCACCTGGACCACAGCACCAGCATCGACTCCGTGTACAACGTCTATGCCGTGGAGTGGGACACCAACGGCATGCGTTGGTACGTCAACGATATCAACTTCTACAGCGTGACGCGCGCCCAGGTGGAACAGTACGGCCAGTGGGTGTATGACCAGCCCTTCTGGTTCCTGCTGAACGTGGCCGTCGGCGGCAACTGGCCCGGCGACCCCAATCACGCCACCTTTACCACTCAGCGTATGTATGTGGACTACGTAAGGGTCTATCAGTAACAGCCCTTTGATGGCCCCTTCGCCGTCAGGCGGAGGGGCTTTTTTGTGCCTGCAAGAAAGGAAATCTTTGGCTGCATCGCATCCACCAGGTCATAAAGCTTTTCCTGCTTTTCAAATTCGTGGCACACTCACCGCCACGAATTCCATCGAGAACCAGGAGAATGTCATGCAACCAACCTATGTCGCCGATGCCGCGCGCTATGAGCGTTTGAACTATCGCCGTTGTGGCCGGAGCGGTATTGACCTGCCGGCTATCTCACTCGGGCTCTGGCAGAATTTCGGCGGTGTGGATTCCTTCGAAAATGGCCGCGCCATATTGCGACGCGCCTTCGACCGCGGCGTTACCCACTTCGACCTGGCCAATAACTATGGGCCTCCCTATGGTTCGGCGGAGGAGAATTTCGGCCGGGTACTGGCGGCGGATTTTCGCCCCTACCGGGACGAGATGATCATTTCCACCAAGGCCGGCTACGACATGTGGCCGGGACCCTACGGCGACTGGGGGTCGCGCAAGTATCTGATCGCCAGTCTCGACCAGAGCCTGAAACGCATGGGCCTCGACTATGTGGACATTTTCTATTCGCACCGGGTCGATCCGCGCACGCCGCTGGAGGAGACCATGGTTGCGCTTGATCAGGTGGTGCGCCAGGGCAAGGCACTCTATGTCGGTATCTCGTCCTATTCCGCAGAGACGACGCGGCGCGCCTACGGCATATTGAAGGATCTGGGCACTCCCTGCCTGATCCATCAGCCGTCCTACTCCCTGCTGAATCGCTGGGTGGAACCGGACCTTCTGGATACCCTGGAAGAGCTGGGCATGGGCTGTATTGCCTTCTCGCCACTGGGGCAGGGCATGTTGACGGCCAAATATCTTCAAGGCCTGCCCACCGATGCCCGCGCGACCAAGGGCGGGTCCCTGTCCACGGAGCTGTTGACACCCGAGACCCTGGAACGCGTACGCGCGCTGAATAGCATTGCCAGCCGTCGCGGTCAGACCCTGGCGCAGATGGCGATTGCCTGGGTGCTGCGGGACCCCCGCGTCACCTCCGCTCTCATAGGCGCGCGCACCGTTGAACAGCTCGACGATTCCCTCGACGCTTTGAAAATTACCGCTTTTTCCCCGGAAGAGCTTGTGGAAATCGACCAGTATGCCGTGGATAGCGGTATCAATATCTGGCGCAAATCCATTGAGGACCATCCCGGTTAAGTGTCGGCGCACTTACGGCCTCGGGTTATCGCGCTGCCTCAGGTTATCCGGCCCGTGAGAGCGCCCCGAGACACCAGATGCAGGCCCCGCCATCAGTGAATGACAGACATCAGCCGGTTGAGCGTATCGTGGCTATGGTGGTGCTCCGGCAGAATTGAGGAGTTGATGAACAGCTGGTTGTCCGGCGAAAGCTCCCGGGCACCACTCTCATAGCTCTTGACGCCACGATCCTCGCCCTGCTCCAGGGCGGACAGCGCCGATTTCTCACCGAACATGCTGGCGCCGCCCGCCATCAGCTTGGAAAAGCCGCCCCACAAGCCGGAGTCGGTTTCAGGGGTACCGCCCAGCTCCTGTACCCGCTGACGCAACAGGGTTGCGCGTTTCTGGTGGGACCGTTGTAAATCTGTCAAACCCGACGCAATTTGTGGCTGGTCGATTTTCACGAGGCATTGTTGATAGGTTTCCACTGCCGACAGCTCGTCGCGCAGGAAGGCATTGAGCTGTTTGATATCGGCATTCGAGTCGTATGTTCGCGTTTCCATAACCATTTTCCTCTCGCTATGGTGGGATGATTCACTAGGGCCTGTTAGCAGTTGCCGGCCTGTGCCGGCCTCCCTCTAGCGAAGCAATACGCGGGCCACGTGGGGCATCTTCCGGGTCGACAGTCACCGGAAACCGAAACTATAATGCGCGCCACAAACACCACCAACTATAAAACGGGGTTCCAACCGTGAAGCTACACAAACTCATTTTTATACTTTCACTCGCTACCCTTCCACTGGCCACCAGCGCGCAGTCAATCGATGAGACTGCACCAACCCCAGGCCATTGGAATTATGAGGGCAGCCTTACCATCATGAACATCGACAGCGAGCGCGCGGCGGAAGAGTTCATCAAGGACCGGGCCACAGCCATGCCTTTTATGCGAACTACCAAAAAAGCGACTGGGTGACCAGCGTGCGCGGCAGCTTTATTATCTATTCCGACCTGAATGGGTTTTCAGAAACCGTGGAAGTCACCGGCGGCTTTGACGATGGCGATATCAAGACGGCCTCATCTGACGCCAACGCTTACAGCCTCGGCGTTGCCACCGGCCGACAGTGGCGATTCGGTGAGCAGCGGGATACCAGTGCCGTTTTGCAGGTCGGTTACGATCATATTCTGGCTTCAGAGCGCGCCATCGCCAACTGTAGCAACTGCCCTTCCCAGGATATCGAAGTGGACGGAGGGGTTTTGTACAAGGCGTAATCAAGCACAACTTTGGCAGTGTTTCCGCGGGTTTGATGGTCGCTCAATATTTAACGGGTGACGGGCTTGCCAATCAAATTGGCGTTACCATTGGGTCGAGATTTTAACCGAGCCAAAGTAAGCAGGCTCCACCCCCAATCGGGCCAGAATTTTTACCCTGGCCCGATTTGCATGTTTTAAGGCTGGTGCATAATGAGGTTCGATTTGGGGTAGGGATTTCTGGAACCCTCACGAGAGGGACCTCGTGGGGGAGCCCTCATGGATGGGTTCACGGCGTTTCCAGAAAGCCCTACCCCGAAGCGGACCGGCGCTAGAACTCTCAGGTGTGTAGTGGCCAAGAACCCTTACAAATTCCAAACTTGAGTTACCTTCAGTCTTCTATATATGCCAATTCCCGGTCTATCACTGCTTTAATAAACGGTTTATCAGAGGGCTTGAAACCTCTGTGGGTAAGAACAATTTCTCCGGAAGCATTCAAAAGAAATCCTGTGGGCAAGCCAGTCACTTGTAAGTGTGTAAACAGGCGATTATCGACATCACCAACAACCGGGTAGTCTACCGGGTGTTGATCAAGAAAAGCCTCCGCATCCTCGATGCGCTGATCAACATTTACCGCCACAACCTCAAAGCCCCGTTCCCGAAATTCGTTTCGAAGGCCATTCAAGAACGGCATGGATACCAGACAGGGCCGGCACCAGGAAGCCCAGAAATCGACGTAGACAACTTTACCCCGGTAATCGGATAAGCGAACAAGCTGGGGCTTTCCGTCTTTTTCGATAAGCGGCAAACCCCACTCCAGAAAGTCATCACTTGCCCACGATTTGGCGGTAACCAAAAGGAGGCTGATGCAGATGACTTTCAGGAGACCCCTTTTTTGGAGGTATGTGTTCATGGGCTTAGTCAACGGGTGTTGCTTCGATCAGTAAATGATCCGTGAAGGCAACATCCAGAATCGCGATCGGCCCGTTGACTCGCGCGAGCACTTTACCTTTTACATAATCCCTGATTTCGTACGTCCTGCCAGCTTCAAGCCCTCGCAGTTCAACCGTCCCCGTCCAGTTGTCGTCGTAGAAGGCGTAATACATTGCACCCGCTTTTGATATGGCGTGTGTCTCTGGCTTGTCAAAACCTATATCGTAAAGTTCGCCGCGATACATACCTTTTGGAAGCATCTTCTCCTTGTAGATGTCCACCCACTTCTGAAACACCTTTTCTTTTTCAGGGGTCAGAGCAAAGTCACTCTCGGGCGCTACCGGCCAGGTGAACTTGGTACCTATGACAGCGCCTATGCCGACCGATGAAGCGAAATCGCTGCCGTCATCGCTAAGCTCGACATGGTCGCCATAATAGGGCGAGGATTCCCCCATCAGCGCCTTGAGCGTTTTGCCTTTGGTTCTCACCTGCCAGGAACTCAAAGGATCGGAACTGACCGACTGGTTCATATAAGGCGTGTTATGGAAGGCATAGGATGTTCCGCAGGGGCATATTTCTATGACGGAATCTTCGTCGATCTGTTGCGCGGTTTCATAGACCAGCTTCCAGAATTCCTGTAACGCTTCAACGGACTCCTCGGGTCTGTCGTGGTTGTGAGCCGGGTTGTAACAAGGAGGCACGGCGTTCAGATGTTGGCCGTCAATTTTAAGGCCTTCGTATCCCCACTCCGCCATCATCTTTCTGACAAGCTCCACACTGTATTCCTGGGTTTTGGCGTAGGCCGGGCATAGGTAATAGCTGTCCCACCAGGTGATGTCCACGGGTTCGCCATCCTTGTCGAGCAGCAGCATATCCCGGTGGTCTCGAATCAAATCGGTACCCGGGTCAACCGCGAGCGGTGCCCACCAGAGTTTCGCTTTCAGACCGGCATCCTTGATGTCGCTGACCAGCTTCTTCATATCTGAATCGCCATCGGGAAACTTGGTTTTATCCAAATACCAATCGCCCTCGGAAGTTTGCCAGCCGTCATCCAGAACTGCCCACTCGAAACCCATCTCCTTGGCTTTGGGCAATGTTTGAAGGACCTCCTGTATCTCAAAATCCCTGTCGTATCCCCATGCGCACCAGATCGGCTCATAGCTGGCGTCGGGAAAATCCGGAGCCTTCAGGCCTCTGGCCGCCATCACTTTGCGATAGATGACCAGAGTGCGGAAATAGTCCTTCTGATGTACGCTCACAAAGGTATCGAAGGTGGTTAGATGCTCGCCCGGCTGCAATGTCACCGGCCGCTCGTATTCAATATGGACCTCAGCGCCAGCCTGTTCGTTTGAATAGGTGACGGGCAGGGAGACAAGTTTGGGGGTTAATTCGATATGGCCAATACCGAGGCCGATGTCACGGTTCCATATATCCGTAACGGGCGTACCGCCGCCGTAATCCGACGCATTCATGCCCATGTAGTTCTGCTGTTCAAAGCCAGGTTTGACTGGCTGAATCCAGTCTCTGCGGTCTGAATAGGAAGCGCCTTGAAACGACCAGAATAACTTGTCGTTGTGGGAATCCGGCAACAGTTGATAGTTGTGGCTAACCCATTTCAGTATTCTGATCGGCTTGCCCGTGTCGTTACGGTAAGTCGCTTTTAGAAAGGCGCTTTCGGGATATTCATCGTAAACCACGATATCCAGCTTTTTGACAATTCCCTGAGAAGATCTGCCGATGATTTCATGTTGCGTTCCTTCGCCAATCTCGTTCGTTATATCCGCAACCTCGTGAGACAGAAACCGGAAGTCTTCCACGATTCCGCTGTTCTTCAAGACAAGGTATTCACTTGCAGAAAAGTCATTGTTAAGTGATACCGTCTTGCTGGGCAGTTCGGCGTAGACCCTGCTGTGAAGATTCTTGTTAAAGCGGATGATGATGTTGTCGTTTACAATCTCTGCGACACTCTCTACAACACCCTTATCAATACCGGCGGTCGCGTTTCCGTCCCGCGAACCATGGAATTGACAGCCCGCGAGGATTGAGATGGCAGATAGTGTGCAGAGCGTTAACGCCCATTTATATAAAGTATTCATTGTGTCCTCTGGATCATTGGATCGCATTCACTGGAAAATTTTTGCGGAAGCCGTTCAGAAAGCCTTTTTAAAGACTCTTTTGGCGTTCTCGCGGTAAATCTTGTCGATAACCGATGCCGGCAGGCGAAGGCCCTTGAATTGACCCTCCAGCACGCTGGATGTCATGGGTTCATTGGTCGCCAGGTACTTCCAGTCCGCACGCCATACCCGCGTGGCCTCTTCAAAAAAGCCCTTGAAGTCGCTTGCATCGGAATAGGTAAGGTCCGTGGCATAGAGAATTCTGTCCTGGTACTTTATAAAGAAGTCTCTAACGGCCTGGTAGTTTTCCATCGACTGGTGTTGTATCTGTCCGATTCTCGCTGCCATATCGACCACGGCACGTGGGTTTTCGTCCAAAAAGCTCGCAAGCTCCTTTACACTCCACTCCAGGCTCGCCATGTGGGCTCCGACAAACGAGAGATCAGGATGCATTGCCAGCATGTGGTTCCGCTTCTCCATTTGCTCTTCATAGCTGGGAAGCTCGGGGTGACGATGCATGTGATACTGTGGGTGCGCCTTGAAGTATTGCTTATCCGATAGCACCGTCATCTCTTCCAGCGGTAACCAGCAGTTCTTGGGTTCGCCCTGGTGCCCGATTAGGAGTATGTCGTTCCGGGCCATGTAGTCGAATATAGGCGCAAGCCCCTTGTCATCAACCATGACCAGCTGGTTCGAGCCGTCCCGGAAACTCATCCCCACGTTTTTCCAGACCTTGATGGCAACCGCCCCTTTTTCCAGCGAGTTGTTGATCTCTTCGATCTTGTGCTCTACCCACTGCTCCTCAGCCCATCCATCCATGGAGAAGGTGCCTGCAAATGCAAAGTCGTCCGGGTACTTTTGGTGAAGATCCACGGCAATTTCCAGTTGTCGGGCAACTGGTGGAAAATCGGGGTAGTCAACGTTGATGCTGATCAGCCGAAAGTTGAGCTTTCCCGCAGCCTCGACCAAAGCGTCGGAAGGCGCATTGATGTGGAAGTGGCTATCAATCTTCTCTATGAGTTCAAAATCCTTCGCACTGTAAAAAGTATCATGTGCTACTGCTGACTGCACCCCGCCCAGCACCATGAATAAAGAGCAACCTAGGTAGTTGCAGAACGCCTTGAACCGCATCTTGTGCCTCCCCAATTTCGCCTGATAAATGATATGAGTTGCCGAAAGAAATATAATGAAACTACAGCTAAGGCCGAAAATCAAACATTTTGATTTGAAAATGCCTCTTTCTGAGCGGTGCCACTACCGGATTTTTTACCGGTTTTTCACCGAAAGTAACGCCAAATAGCTGATATATATAGATAAAGCCACTTTCCGGGGGGTGATCCACAGGTAAGCGGGTAGCCAACAAAGCCAGGGAAACTGCGTTACTATGAAATTTACAGTTTCGTGACGTTTCGATTGGCGGGTTATAGTGCTTATTTTAGTCTAAATACGGTTGACAAACAGATTTCATGGTTTCATTATGTTTTTCCAAGTACTTGTTGAAGAATTTTTAACCACAGCCAGCCAACAAAAAATCAGCAAAACGGGGAAATCTATGAGAACCACAAAAATATTCAAAAAGACTCTTGTGTCGCTAGCGGTCACAGCCGCCTCACAGGGGGCTCTGGCGGCGGATGCGGCCACCAGTATGGTGCTTGAAGAGGTTGTTGTTTCAGGAGTGAGAGGCAGCCTATCGCGGTCACTGGCGTTGAAGCAGCAAGCCACGTCGATTGTGGATTCAATCAACGCCGAAGAGCTGGGGCGGTTCCCCGATAATAATGTGGCGGATTCCCTGTCACATATTTCCGGCGTAACCGTCAGCCGTACCCGGAATGGTGAGGCACAGTATGTGAATATAAGGGGGCTGGGCCCGGAGTTCAGTATCGTCACCTTGAATGACCGCATCCTGGCAACTGATGATGGCGGGCGGAACTTTGCGTTTGATGTGATCCCGTCGGAGATGATCGGCGGGGCAGACGTTTGGAAAACGGTTGAAGCCAATCATGAAGAAGGAAGTATCGGCGGCGCGGTGAACCTGATGACCGTCCGCCCGCTAAGCCAACCCGGGCAAACCGCCGTGTTTTCCGCGCAGGGTGACTACAATGATCTTTCAGAAGAAGTGGTGCAAAAGTACAACGCCATTTTCAGCACCTCTAACCAAGAGGAAACTCTCGGTTTTATTGTAAGTGCATCACATTCGTCCGGCGACGAGCGCTCCGACGATATGTTCGACAATTACTACACCGGTGTTCTGGACGGTGCCTCCTACGACGTCAACCAGGACGGTACAATTTCCAGCGATGAAGAAAACCTGGTGATGCCGGGCTCCTATGCGCTGGGTTCTTACCTGTCTGACTTCGAGCGGACCGGTATTACATCTGCCTTGCAATGGCGGCCCAGTGACCGGGTAGAAATTATCGCGGATGTTCTGGTGACTAAACTGAAAGCAAACTCTACCGGATTTGCCCAGTCTTTTTACGTGGAAGCCAATCCCGGACGATGGACAAACGTCGTCACCGATGGAAATGTTGTCACGGCAATGGATGTCTCCGATGTTGCCATGGAAGTGATCACCCTCGATGAGCACCGAACGGTAGATACTTCACTGTTTGGCCTTAACGGGAAGTTCGATGTGACAGACACCTTTGCCGTGGAAGCGGACGTTTACCGGTCTGAATCCGAGCGAAACTCCGGCGGTAAAAATACTTTTGTTGTAGCCGGGTCCCCAGGTGAACACAGCGGGCACTTCGAGTTGAACGAAGGCGGCCTGCCCGATTACATTCCCAACTGGACAGAGGGCCGCAGTTCGGCCGATTTCGGTAATGAGGACTTTGCTCCCCACTGGGCAGCTCGAGATGGCAGTGACATAAAAGACACCATCACCGGGTTGAAGCTGGATGGCGAGTGGGACGCGGACTTTGGTGTTTCGTCAATCGCTTCGATTGAATTCGGTATTGCGTTAACGCGGCGGGAAAAAAGCAATCAGGCGATCGACAACTATACCCTCGGGGCAGATAACTATGGTGGTTATCCGTTTATATTCGCCGATGTAGGCGCGGATGTCGTCAGGGAAATGCCGGTTGACAACTTCTTTGCCGGAGAAGCCGGGAATTTTCCTCGAGAATTCCCCGTGTTCAGCATACCCGACTACGCTGCGGCTTTAGCGGCCTCCGACGGTATGACGCTGATCGGCCCGGACGGTACGGAAAGAACCTTTGGTGAGAACGAGTCCCAGCTGTGGGAACCTGTCCCCAATCCGGTCAACTCCTACATCATTACAGAAGATACCGAGGCCGCCTATTTCCAGGTAAATTTCGATGAGGACCGCTGGTTCGGCAACATCGGTGGACGATTGGTTCAAACCGAAGTCGACGCGCAATATGCCTATAATGAAATTATCTCGATTGACGTCATAAACCCCGGTGCGTCCAACCCGCAATGGGACGTTGAGTACTCCGACAGTTCCGCGCAGCAGGGCGAGGGTAGCTACACCGAATTCCTGCCGTCCGCAAACCTGGGCTTTTATCTGACAGATGATTTGTTACTGCGCGCCGCGGCGGCGAAATCACTGTCGCGACCGACCATTGATCAGCTGGCTCCTCTGACGACCGATAACGCGCTGTCGGGTCTGTTCACCATGGATATCAGTGGCAACCCCAATATCGAACCGGTTTACGCAGACCAGGCCGATGTTTCTCTCGAATGGTACTTTGATGAAGGTAGCGCCTTGACCGGTGCGGTCTTCTGGAAAGAGCTGACGGGGTTCATCACGCTGGATACCCGACGGGAAGAGATCGCTGGTGAGATGTTTACCATCACTCAGCCAATCAACGGCGATACGGCGAAAGTTCTCGGTTTTGAGGTGAGCGCTCAGAAGTTCTTTGATAACGGCTTCGGTTTAACGGCGAGTTACTCGTACACGGACACCGAAGCGACAATCGATGGCGTTGATGCCGGCGCACTTCCCGGAGTATCGGATACCGCCTACTCGGTATCCGCAATCTATGAACAAGGGAAAATCAGCTCTCAATTATCGTTGGACTACACCGGGGACTATGTTATCGACACCTATAGTCCGCTTGGTGAAGGTTACAATACCTACACGGAGGAGGTTTTTATGATGACCGCATCTGTCCGGTATGACGTTCTGGAGAATACGCAGATATTCTTTGAGGGCTTGAATCTTCTGGATGAATCCAACCGGAGCTTTCAGGGGCGTAGTGACCTGCCTTCATCGATCCAGATATACGGCAGAACCTTCAACGCGGGTGTACGCTTGACGTTCTAATGGACTGGTAGCCCGGAGCGGGATCGAGGGGCTGTGTATCGGCCCCGGATTCCGTTGCACTCCATCCAGGCTACGCGCAAATCAGAATAGAGTGGATGTTCGTTGACCGGCATCCACTCAATTTCACATCTTACCGCTCAAGCACTTTCATAGCGATCGAGCAGATCCCGCACCAGGCCGCTGCGCACTATGTCCTCCCGTGCAAATGCGTGAACATAGACGTTGGGCAGCCCGGCAAGTCTTGTCACCGCATCACCAAGCCCATTGGGGCCGCGAATATCGCTCTGCGCAACGTCGCCATTAATCACTACTTTGCAGTCCTCGCCGATTCGCGTCAGAAACATTTTCATTTGCGCGATGGAGGTATTCTGCGCCTCATCCAGGACAACAAAGGTATCCGGCCCAAAGGTTTTGCCGCGCATGAACGCCAGGGGCGCGGCGACTATCCGGCCGTGACGCAAATTGTAATTAACCGTCCCCGCGCCCAAACGCTCATTCAGAATATCGCGAAAGGCTTCAATGTAAACGGCAAATTTCTCGTCCAGCGCGCCGGGTAAAAAGCCCAGCTGCTCACCGGCCTCAACGGCGGGCCGGGTGAGAATTATGCGCTCGATACGGCCGGACTCCAGCGCCTCTGCCGCCAGGGCAGCCGCGCAATAGCTTTTGCCCGTGCCGGCGGGTCCGATGCCAAACGTGAGGCAGTGGTTTTTGATGGCTTTGATGTAGCGTTCTTGCGCGGGAGTTCGGGCACTGAGGGGATGCTGGGCGCGCCGGGCGGCGTAGGCGGTGTCTATCTGGGGTCGGGCGTTGAGGGCAAAAATATTGGAGGGGTCTTCAGGGTGTTTGCGTTGCTTCCTGCGGGACTCGTGGTTTCGTTTATCGTAATGTTTAGGGTGCTGTACGGAGCGTTTGGAAAAAGACTTCTTCGCCATAATAGCAGTTCCTGGTCGTTGCAGATTTATGTCAGTGATTTTCGCTCGCAATGCCTGGTGGTTTGCTCGCTTGTTGCCTCCTCTGGTTGATGTGGTCTGTAAATCCAAGTATAGCGTTAACTGTGCGCCTGTTACAGGCGGCCGCGTTCACACTTCAACCATTCCTGAAAAGATGGACGGCAAATGCTGTCAACTCCGCCGAACCGCAGTCAAAACCCGTTTTAGACGCAGGATAAGGCTTCTGGCATAGCCTCGAACCTTGACGGCCCTCCGGAGTCTCAGCTTGAACAGGCTCCCGCTGAGGAAATTGAACCATGCTCGCGTGCTTTATCTGGCTTCTTGTTGCGACTGTCTTTGTGCAGGTCCCAAACCTTCTCGGCATACAGAATCAGCATCAAGACGGCATTCTGACGTTTGTGGACGCCCTGAAAATAGCCGCCTTCACCGTACCCCTGACCTTTGCGGCGACCACCGGTTTCACCCTCTATTACGGGCGCGGCGATCAGTATTTCAGCTACCCCGGCATGGTGATCTATGCGCACATCTGCGCACTGATCGTCGGCGTCCTGATACAGGTATTTCTCTTGAAAGCCAAGCAGACCAACCTCATCGAAATTCTGGGCCTCGGCCTTTGCCTCGCCGGGCTTGTAATTTCCATCTACAGCAAGGAAATTTACGGCCTGTTTCGCGGTTGAATGAACCATTATCGGGTTAAGGGCTCAGAAAGCGCCCTCGAAATCGCTGGCGGATTCCATCAATGGTTGCCGGTTTATGCCGTTGATGGCCTTCATCAATCTGAATATGGCACCGAGGCTTCTGGACGCTGCCAGCCGGGTATTCTGGTGAGGTATTACGGCCGTTTCCAGGTCCAGATTGTGCACTTTGATATGAGGATAGGCGTCAGGAAACTTCTGGAGCCTGCTGCGAATCGGTGTGCCGGGCATATTGGCAAAGCGGTTAAGCATGACTCTTTCAATGTAGGGCGCGTGGTCCTCGATGAAGCGCCTGGTCAGGTCGATATCCTCGGGCTCTTCGGTGGGGTAGCCAGTAATGCAGGTCAGGCGCACACTGATGCCGGCATCGTGGGCGTTCTTGATAAACTCGCCCATGCGCTTTTTCTTCACGCCCTTGGCCATGGTATTGAGCACCTTTTGGCTACCGGATTCCAGCCCGCAGGTGATGCGCACCAGGCCGGCATCCGCAGCTTTTTGCAGGTCCTCCCGGGACAGCCCGTTATCCTCCCGTGAATCCACGTGAACCGAAGCGGTCCATTTGATTGAGGGCGCAACGCTCGGGAGTTCCCGAATCAGGCCACGCCACAGGGGCAGGTTTGAATTGAGCTTCAGGTCCAAAAACAACAAGAGCCGGACGTCGAACCGTGAAGTCTGGAATTCGATTTCCTGCAAGACATTTTCGAGACTGCGGGATCTGTAGGTTCTTCCCGCGGAAGTCACCACGTCTGAACAGAATTTGCAGCGGCCCCACTCACACCCGCGCCCGGTCATGATCGGCACTATCCGATTGGGATAGGAATCCCAGGGGAAATCCGAAAAATCCGGGAAAGGAATCCGGTCGAGTTCCGTGAGGGGCGGCGCCACCCAGTTTCCGGTTTTCGCCGGGGAATAGATGCCAGGCAAATGAGACACATCCTGATTCCGGCTCAGCCCTTCCACGATGTCGTGAAGGATAAATTCCGGCTCACCCGCATAGACAGCGGAAATACCCGGTATCTGTGACCAGCGCTCGGCAATCTCCTCAACGACGAAGGAATTGCCGCCGACAATGACCGGCACACCGCGCTCCTGGCAAACACTGGCGATTTCACGGCACACACCCATGTACATGGTGTAGGCAGAGATAAGCACCACGTCCGGCTGTCGCTCCAGGCTTTCAAGCACCGAGTTGACGATCAGGCGGCTATCCTCACTCCCCCCCGGCTGCCAGCGTTTTTTTACCCGGGATCTCAGCCTGTGCAGACTGTCGATACCACTAACGGCCGACCAGTGGCTGAGGAAGTTGGTATAGAGCTGCCAGAACTTCTCCCGCACCCGCCTGGGAAAGCCATGCACTCCAAATGAAAATGGTGATAGCACATCCACGGTGACATTTTTTTGTCTCAGGATGGCTGCGAGATACCCGACTGACAGCGTTGGATATCTGGAGAAATTATTCAGGTCTATTATCAGCGCTCTCAAAATACAATCTCCGTTTGTAGGTGAACTGCGTTTTGGGAATGTGTGAGGCAGCCCGGAACCTGGGCTAGGACCTTGTTTCTCCTGGGGCAGGTGTATCGGGATAAATTGCTTACCCCACCAACCGTCTTTATATTCGGTAAAAAATAGTAACAACAACTCCAAACTTAACACTTGGATACAGTGAGGTTCGATTTGGGGTAGGGCTTTCTGGAATCCTCACGAGCGGGACCTCGTGGGGAAGCCCCCATGGATGGGTCCACGGCGTTTCCAGAAAGCCCTACCCCGAAGCGGACCGGCGCTAAAACTCCGACGTCGCGGCATCAAGAACCCTTACGAACTCCGAAACTTGAATTATTTAACTAACGTCTAGTCGTCCGCCAAAATCAGGTCGACGCCCAGACGCGCCAGACGGTCCCGATAATCCCTGGGAATCCGGCTATCTGTCACCACCTTGGATACCAGATTGGGCTCCAGTATCTTGTGTAGACAGATACTACCGAATTTGGAGGAATCCGCAACCACGATAACTTCGCTGGCCGCATTGCACATCAGACGGTTCAGCAGCGCTTCCGCCTCGAAGTGGGTTGTGATGCCACGATCCATGTGAAAGCCATCAACGCCCAGAAATAGTTTGTCCACGTGCAAATCCGCCAGGGCTTGTTCCGCCTGGCTGCCGAAAAACGACATGTTTTTCATGCGCAGCGTGCCGCCCAGCATCAGCAAATTGAGATGCTCGTAGCGTGACAGCTCGTTCATGACATTGAGCCCGTTGGTCACCACGGTAATATCGTTTTTACCGGCCAGATGCGACGCTATTTGCAAGGTTGTGGTACCCGAGTCGAGAATCAGCGAATCACCGGATTCAATCAATTGCGCGGCGGCTTTGCCGATACTGCTTTTTTCCAATGCGTGCAAGGCTTGCTTCTGGTCAATCGCCTTTTCCGCGACAGTAAGGTTAACTTCATTGAGGATGGCACCGCCGTAGGCCCGTACCGCAATGCCCTGGTTGTCCAGGAACTTCAAATCCTTGCGGATGGTGACCGTGGATACATCAAACAACTCGGCAAGCTCCGGCACCTGCACACTGCCTCTGTCTTTGAGCATACTCACTATTCGTTCACGTCGCCGGCTGGTATCACGCATGGGTTTTCCAATAATCCATTTCAAAGTATCAACAATGAGCCAATGATAGCGTCAAATGCCATGAAAATGAAACATGATTATGCCGCTTTATTTCAATTTCGGAGGTAGTTGCGGGACAGAGGAAGTTTTGGCCGCCGGAATGTTTAATCGAAATCCGTGGTGGACGCCAATTGACGTTGCAGATGCGTCAGCGTTTCGGCTGAGAAGATCACGCCGCCGCACTTTGCCGCGTATATCGCTGCACCAATCAACGGTTCATAGCGGGGCGCTACCAGATGATAATGGGAGTTGGTGGCGTTCAGGGTTCGGGAGAGCGGGTCGATTATCATGGACCCGGCATTAAAAACGCCACCTGAGTAGGACACCGGAATTTCTTCGTTGTCGCCGAAGTTCAATTGCCGCTGCGTTGCGTCGATTATTTCAGCAAGCTCCGCCGCCGCCCGGTCAAATATCTCCCGAGCCAGAGCATCGCCCGCTTCCGCAGCCTGGTAGACCAGTAATGACATTTGTGCGATTTTTCCGCGATCACTCTGCCACTCATTCAGCACCAGGCTGCTCATGTCCAGGTCGTGGGTTAAGTCGAACTTTTCCCGGAAAATTTCTCGCAGTGGGCCTGATTTGGCGCGACCGTCACTCATTCGGGAAAACAGCGCCAAGCCGCAGCGGCCAATCCAGTAGGCGGAGCCCTCATCACCAAACAATTCACCCCAGCCGCCGCAACGCGCTGAGTGACCGGCCCGTTCGCCATAACTGATGGAGCCGGTTCCCGCCACTATGTTGATGCCATCCTGGCAACCGAGAGAGCCGGCCCAGCCACATATCATGTCGTTGTCACAGCGATATTTGTGTGGCGGCAACATGGATGAGGGCAGCTTGTCGAGCGTTGCGGTCATTCCGCTGTCTTCCCCATAGGCGGGGATACCGAAAAACGCATGGCGAATAGCCTCGGCAGAGCAGCTGGCTTCGGCCAGAATCGCCTGTATGCCGGAGTGCAGGATTTTTTCGACGCCGGAAACACCGATATCCAGATAATAGCTGCCCGTTTCCTGATGCCGCGCCAGCAGGTTTCCCTCGCCGTCAATCAAGGCAAAGGCTGTCTTGGTGCCGCCGCCATCCACTCCCAAATACACAACGCTTACCTCACAGCCTGCAGGTTGCTGACAGTTTGATACTCATGAATAGTCACGCCCTGAACCACGCGATTCACCGTGCCCGAGGCACTTGGCGTATCCGGTGTGTTATTCAGACGCAGCGCGTGGTGAAATGCATACATCTGCGCAAACACAACATAGGGGAACAACAGGCACTCGTCGGATGAATTTTCCATTCCGCGGATAATCAAATGATCACCGGCGCACACCTCGGAGTCTTCTCGTGCCGCAACGGCCAGCACCTGGCCGGCTTCCGCATCGGCTCTGAGTTCGCGCAGCAGATCAAGATCGTATCTGCGAATGTATTCGTCGTTGGATATGTACACGACCACTAACGTATCACTGTTAACAATGGATTTCGGCCCGTGCCTGAACCCTAACGGAGAATCATACACGGTAATCACCTGACCGGCTGTCAGCTCCAGCAGTTTCAGGGATGATTCCTGGGCAAGCCCCTTGAACCCGCCACTGCCGAGATAAACGACCCGGCTGAAATTTTTGTCCGCTACGGCCTGGACCGCCGCATTTTCCTCCGCAATCAACGCACCGACGGTATCCGCTACAAGCTGAACTGTGTTGGAGAAAGCGCCGATCCCGGAAAAAATCGACACGGCCGACAGCAGCATACTGCTGAAGCTTGAGGTCATGGCAAAGCCTTGATCGTTGGTTTGCCGGGGCATCAGCAACGCCAGGCTCTTGTCAGTTTCCGTGCAATGTCGATAAAGTTCGCCATTTTCATTGCAGGTCAATACCAACTGATAACAATCGTCCACAAGTTGCTCCGCCAGGGCAACCGCGGCCACGCTTTCGGGACTGTTGCCAGACCGCGCAAACGAAATCATTAACGTGGGAACATTTTTCTGAAAATGCTGTGTAGGGTTGGATACAAGATCCGTGGTGGCAATGGAATCAACACGCACCGACAGCTTTTGCTGCAAACCCGGCCCGATACTTTTTCCGGCAAACGCCGATGTGCCCGCACCCGTCAGGATAATACGCAGGCCGGGCTTGCTCAGCAAAGGGTTGATAAAACCCGAAATGCTCTCGCTGTTGTTGAGCAATAATTCCTGTGCCGCCAGCCAGGCCGCCGGCTGCTGTTCAATTTCTCTGGCCGTCCACAAGGCACCTTTTTCTTTTAAACTCACTTCAGAATAGCTTAAATAGTTCACGTACCCTCCTACTGGCAGGCACTGGAATAATCTTCCAGCACTTCTTGTATCTTGTGAATCAATATCTCTTTCGGCGAATTGCTGATGACGCCTTGCCTGATGGCCCTGTACTGCGCCGGCAGGTATTGACTTAGCAGTGTCTCGGGAGGCGTGGCGTCGGCCAGGTTGTCTATCAGTGTGGCCAGCGCTTTTTCCACGGCGGGATCAGACCAGTAATAACGAATACGGTCACTCAAGCTATATTGCAGGTCAATATCCCGTTGAACGCCGGTTGAGTGGTAATACTTGTTCCAGTACTGGGGCCGCTCCTGCATAACGCCGGCAACAACGTCTTTGATGTGCGAGGATGCGCTTTCGCCCAGCCATTCCTGCTCGATGCAGCCCAGCGCCCAGATGGCTTCACGCAACGCAAAAGTCACCCCGGGGCCGACCTTGAGGATTGCGAAATGATCCTCCACCAGCTTCTTCAAATTCGCCGGTATTTGATAATCCGTCGAATGGGCTTCAAAAACCATGGTTTGCTGGCTTTCGATCATCCCGCTTAACTCTACTGCCTCCGCCGGCTGATAATCGATCACCTTGTGGTGATCAAATTCCACACCCGGCTGCACCACCAGCCCGACTACGCGCGGCCATACGGACTCCAGTCCCAGCTCCGCAAAGGCTTTCTGGTGCGCCTTGATAGTCTCCAGTGCCGCGTAAGGTGAGGTGACCTGGAGTTCCTGCAAGTCTTCCTGAGCACCGCCGGGAACCGGCACTTCCGTCCCTACGATGTAGACCGGCGGCTCGCCACCCACCTCCTGCCAGGCGGTTTCCGCCACCACGCATAACCGCGCGGCACGCTGAGCCACAATAGTGTCGCTCAGAGGCACAGCATCGCCCTTGCAGGACATTGAGCAGTCGAGGTGGATCTTGCGAAAGCCCGCCACAACATACTGGCGAATAAGCTCATCGGATCTGGCCATCGCCTCGTCCGACGGGAGGTCCTGCCAGCAATTGGGGCCCAGGTGGTCGCCGCCCAGCAACAGGCATTCCCGCGCAAAGCCCACCTCATCGGCAATGCGCTGGACCATCTCGCGAAAATCCTTCGGCAGCATCCCGGTGTAACCGCCAAACTGGTTCACCTGATTCGAGGTGGCTTCAATCAGCGCGAGGCCACCGAGTTTTTTCGCGTGTCTCAGGGTGGCCTCAATGACTAACGGATGCGCGGAACACACGGAGTAGATTCCCACCGGGCTTCCCGCTTTATGTTGTCTGACCAGATCCAGCATTAATTTCATTTTATTTCACTCTTGTTGGGTTACCTAAACCCCCGATAGATAAGCGCTCAGCGAGCTGCTATTCCCTGAAGAGCCGCTTTCGCGCGATTGCGGAAGAGTTCGTTTCCGCTCCAATACGGTGCATTATGAAACATTTATAGCGCAATGTAAATACATTCGGTTTCATTGTAGTACTATTTCCGCCAGGCTGGACTTTGAAGACGC